>CAZJNY010000008.1:0-41113 GCA_964547405.1 uncultured Flavihumibacter sp.
TTGAAAAAAAACAAAAGCAACTGGACAGGTAATTTTCAATTACCAGATAGTGCTGTTGCATTTTTTGTAAAAATTGTTGCAGGAAAGGAAACGGATAATAATGATAAGAAGGGCTATGCATTTTTTGTGATGGATGAGAAAGGAGAACCGATAAAAGAATCTTATTATGGCATGTGGAAATTTTATCGGGGAGGTGGAGAAATGATGGGCTTTGAACCGGACGATAAAAAGGCTGATTACTATTTCAATAAATACTATGATCAGGGCTTACCCAAAGATGCCAGTTTTAGTGAAACGATCACATATTATCAACAAAAAAAAGATAGTGCTGAATTTATAAATTATCTGGCAGATTTACCTTCTGATCCAAACATAAAAGAAGATGATTTTTTCCAGGCTCCTTTTTTTGCTGAGCGCTTTGGCAATAAACCACTGAGTAAACTATTGACAGCCTATTTAAAGTTGAAATATCCGGATGGTTCCTGGAAAGTTCGGGAACTATATCCAAAGTTCAATGCTGAAAAAACCGCCGCTGGAAAAGCCGCCATGCTGGACAGTTTTAAAAACTCCATCAAAGGAGAGCCACAAGAATGGCAAAAACTTGTCATCACAAACATTGAATCTAATATTGCAGTAATGCACGGCATGGAAGGTAATCTTTCCAAAGCCAGGGAAATGGCAGAAGCTACACGCAAAGGAATTAATCTGGCTACCATGCTGAACAGTATTGCATGGAATGCTGCAGAAAAAGGGGAAAACCTTGAGGAGGCAGCTAAAATCTCCAAACAAGCATTGGAGGTTTTGGAGCTGGAAAAAAAGGAAATGAAAAACAAAGCTATTTATAGCACACCAACCGACCACCTGAAGACTCTTGAAGAAATGGAAGGCATGTTTGCTGATACTTATGCCTTTATCCTATATCAGCAGGGAAATTACAAGGAAGGTTTTAAATACATGCAGCGTTCGATTGATTTAGTTGGTACCGGATCTTCTGAATACAATGAACGATATGCCTTATTGTTGGAAAAAGAAAAAGGTGCTGCCAAAGCCCTTGACTTTCTGGAAAAGTCCGTTGTTAAAGGAGCCTACTCGAGTGGCATGAAGAAACAGCTGGAAACACTGTACACCGCCTCCAAAAAGAAACAGCCATTTGATCAATATTTCGACGGCCTCACCAAACAAATGAAAGAGAAAAAATTGCAGGAGTTGAGGGCGTCCATCCTGAATGAACCAGCTCCGGATTTTACATTAAAAGATTTGAACGGAGGGGAAGTAAGCCTGGCTTCATTGAAAGGGAAAGTGGTTGTTGTTGATTTTTGGGCAACCTGGTGTGGACCCTGCATCGCGTCCTTTCCTGCGATGTATACTGCACAACAAAACCATGCTCAAAACAAAGACGTAGTTTTTCTATTTGTGAATACCTGGGAACAGTCGGAGGATAAAAAGAAAAATGTGGAAGAGTTTTTTAAAGGCAAACCATATTCCTTTAGCAGGCATGCATTGGATACAGAAGACAAAATGGTAAGCAGCTTTAAAGTAGAAGGAATCCCGACCAAATTTATCCTGGATAAAAATGGAAAAGTCCGCTTTAAATCAGTGGGTTTTGGAGGAAATGAATCACAGGCTGTAGATGAAATTTCTGCCATGATTCAGTTGGCAGAGGAGGCCAGCACTGTTTCTAACTGAGAGGCATTATCACAATTTGAGCAATATTTTCCCCAGGGCTATTCTTGCAATAGCCCTTTTTTTATTGTTTTTACTAAAAAATCATGCCTTTGCTAAACGGAATGATTCTTGGCTTCTAACAGGTATGCGTAAGTTAATTTATCTGGGCTCATTAGCAGCTCTGTTTACAGGCTTTACTGCCTGTTCGCCAAGACCAGTTGGAAACTGGAATGTGCAGCGGTTTGAGGTGATCAAACAAGGTGAATCCGGTCTCACAATCAATAATGTGGGTTCCATGGAATTCAAACGAAATGGTACCGGTGAAAAGAATATTCAATATTCTATTCTGGGTATAACCAAATTCGACAACCTGCCATTTGAATGGACCCGTCATGGGAATTCGGTCACCATTAGTGGCAACAATACCGATTTTGCCAAAAGCTGGATTATTGTGCGCGACAAACGTCGTTTCCAGCAATGGAAATCTACGGATGGCGCCAACACCATTCAAATCATCGAACTGGCACGTTGATTCCTCACCGGTCGGGTGGCACCCGACCGGTGCCACCCGACCGGTGCCACCCGACCGGTGGATCAGTTGCGGTAATTGAGGGCAGGGGGGCGATCCCCTAAAAGTGGGATGTAGCGGAAACCCGGACCACGGGCAGCATCAAATTCAGCTTTGGCCTTTTTTAGCTGTTCGGGTTGGTGCAGGAGATCGAGTAAGGTCATGGCCATGGTTTTGGCGGCCACCATCATACCCTTTGTTCCGATTTCTGTGCCTCCACAGGCAACCGCCTGCCAGCTATGCGCTGGTGTACCCGGCACCCAGGTAGCGGCCCTTAATCCGACAGTTGGAACCGCATAACTTACATCACCCACATCCGTTGAACCGGTGGTTTTTCCGGTGTTGATCTGTATGGGTTTTATGTTGCCGGCAGTTTCAATTGGATCGGCTTTAAATCCAAGGCTCTTCTGTATTTTATTGGCGAACTCTTTTTCAGAACTGGTGTAAGTAATCCCTCCGACTTTCACGAGGTTCGCCTGCATGATTTCCGCAAGCTGGTTATTAAGCAACAGATCATAGGTCCCCCCAATGATCTCAAAATCAGTACGGGTTTCGGTTCCAATTGCAGCCCCTTCCGCAGCTTTCTGAATGCGTTCAAACAACTGCATAACAATTTCCCTGTTTGGATGCCGAACATAATAATACACTTCCGCAAAATCAGGTACCACATTGGGCGCCTTTCCTCCCTGTGTAATAACGTAATGAATTTTTGCATCCGATGGGATATGCTCCCGCATCATATTCACCATATGATTCATGGCTTCTACTGCATCCAGCGCGGATCTTCCCTTATCAGGCGCTGCAGCCGCATGCGCAGCAGTTCCATAGAAACGAAACTTGGCTGATTTGTTGGCCAGAGCACCATCCGCCCAGGTGGTGTTTTCATCAGCCGGATGCCAATGCAATACCGCATCCAGGCCATCAAACAATCCGGCCCGAACCATATAAACTTTTCCGGAACCGCCTTCTTCTGCTGGTGTACCATATACTTTAATAGTGCCCTTCCATCCCTGGGCCTGAAGCTGTTCTTTTACGGCGATGGCAGCCGCTACAGAGGCTGTTCCGAATAAATGATGCCCGCATCCGTGTCCATTTGCCTGTCCGGCTACCGGATTCTTTTCAGCAACTGCCTGTTGCGACAAGCCCGGTAAAGCATCAAACTCAGCCAATATTCCCAACACCGGTGAACCGGAACCATAGGTGGCAACAAATGCAGTAGGAATGCCAGCCACGCCTGCTTCCACGCTGAACCCACTGTTCTTCAATGTTTCCTGCAAGATGGCGGAACTTTTCACTTCTTTATAACCCAGCTCCGCATAGTCCCATATCTTAAAAGCAATATCTTTATACAGATCATAACGTTCCTGTATAACCGAAGCAGTCTGTGTTTTCCATTTGTCCAATTCCTTTACGGTGGATTTCTTTTGCGCAAACAAAATGGCGGGCAACAATAAACTGCCAAGCAGGAAAGCTTTCTTCATAGCGAACTAATTTTAAATCAGATTGTACAAGTTAGGCTATTTATGAAAAAATCATTACTGCTGATTACACTGGTACTGGGCGGATGGCTGATCCTCGCGCAAAGTTGTTTCACATTCAGAACAGCAGATGCAAAAGCGATCAGCAAGTTTCAGGAAGATGGCATTCTTCTTAAAACAGTAACCGTTAAACAGGATGGATTTCCTATTCATTATGTGCAAACAGGGAATGATAGTTTGCCTACCCTGATTTTTATTCATGGAACTCCGGGAAGTTGGAATGCTTTTGAAATTTATTTACGGGACAGTCTGCTCAGAGCGCATTATCGTATGATCAGCATTGATCGGCCGGGATTTGGATACAGTAATTTCGGAAAAGCGCTGAATCTGCCAGAGCAATCCCGGTTAATGGGTCCGGTGCTGGAATCACTGAAAAACAAAGAAGCATGCTGGCTTGTGGGCCATAGTCTTGGTGGTCCTATGATCCTGCAACTGGCACTTGATTATCCAACGCTGGCGAATGGCCTGGTAGTTATCTCCGGAAGTATTGATCCGGCAGCAGAAAAGCCTGAAAGATGGCGCTATATAATGGATAAGACTCCACTCAAACTTTTTTTACCGGGAGCTTTCAGGCCTTCCAATACTGAATTAATCTATCTGAAGAAAGACCTGAAGATCATGGAGCCGGCATTAAGCGCTATCAGCCTGCCTGTTTATTTTATACACGGAAGAACCGATAGCTGGGTACCTCCTGTCAATGTTGAGTTTGGTTTGAAGAAACTCATCAATGCTCCCAAACTGGATACGCTCTGGCTGAACGGAGGACATTTTATTCCCTGGACGGAATTCCAGCCCATCCGAAAAAAATTACTGGAGTTGAGGCCATAAAAAAACCGGGAATAAATCCCGGTTTTCTATATTATTGATTGGTTTTACCAGCCATCTCCATCCAGTACATTTCCCAGTCCGCCCAGGATACCACCCTCTTCTTTTCTTCTTGGACCGCCATACTGCATAATTCTGCTGGCAAGGCGACTGATTGGCAATGTCTGAATCCAAACCTTTCCGGGTCCGCGAAGGGTTGCAAAGAACAAACCTTCACCACCAAAAACGGTATTCCGGATTCCACCCACAAACTGAATATCAAAATCGATAGTTTGTGTATAAGCAACCACACAACCTGTATCCAGTTTTAAAATTTCTCCGGGCTGGAGTTCACGTTCAAAAACATGGCCGCCTGCATGCACGAAGGCCATCCCATCTCCTTCCAGCTTTTGCATGATAAAACCTTCACCACCAAAAATACCGGTGCCGAGTTTACGCTGGAGCGCGATACCAACACTCACTCCTTTGGCAGCACAGAGAAACGCATCTTTCTGACAGATCACTCTTCCACCCAGTTGCATCAGATCCAACGGAATGATTTTACCCGGGTAGGGAGAAGCAAAACTCACTCTTTTCTTACCATGTGCCATATTGGTGAAAGTGGTCATGAACAGGCTTTCACCTGTCAATACGCGCTTTCCTGCACTCACCAGTTTTCCCAGAAAACCGCCTGTCTGTTGTTTGGAACCGTCGCCGAAAATAGTTGCCATCTGGACTCCCTCGTCCATCATCATAAAACTTCCGCTTTCAGCAACGGCTGTTTCATTGGGGTCAAGCTCAACTTCAACGTATTGCATTTCTTCCCCAAAAATCCTGTAGTCTATTTCATGATTACTTCTCATGGATCAAAATTATTTTTTTAAAACCAACTTCCAACAAATGCTTTATAAGCGGGATCTTCTTCATTGCCTCTGATTTTACGTTTCCTTCTGGCCACACTTAATCGTTGTCTTACCATCGTATAAAGAACCATCGGAATAAAAATAATAGTCAATGGCGGAATTCCCAGAATAGAGACCCATTTTCCTCCGAATTGGTTGCGCATGGGTCTTCTTAAACGTTCAGAAATCAGGTACATCGCAGGTACAACCACCAGGGTCATGAAAAATGCAAACGTCAAACCAAAAATGATCGTCCAGCTAAGAGGTTTCCAGAAAACTGCGTTATCTCCACCAAAGAAAATTTTCGGATCCAGTTCAGAAAAGAGGGTAATGAAATTAATATTGAACCCGATTGCAAGCGGAATCAATGCGAGAATCGCAGCCAGTGCGGTCAGCAATACCGGAATGATTCTTGTTTTTCCAGCCTCGATAACCGCTTCTCTTGTTTTCATCCCCCGGGCTCTTAACTCGTCGGCAAATTCAATTACGAGGATACCGTTCTTCACTACAATACCAGCAAGACCTACAATTCCAATACCAGTCATTACCACACTCACTTCCATCCTGGTGATGGCAAAACCAAGTAATACACCAATTACACTGAAAATAATTTCAGTTAGAATAATGACCGGTTTACTTACAGAGTTGAATTGTAATACCAGGATAAACAGAATCAGCATCAATGCATATACCAGGGCACTACTCAGGAAGGCGCCGGTTTCTGCCTGTTGTTCGCCCTCACCTGTCTGTTTAATGGTAACACCTTCAGCCGTCAGTTTGAAGCCATCAATATGATCCTTAATACGCTGATTGACTTCCGTTGGCGTGAACCCGGATAATACATTGGAGCGAAGGGTAATAACCCGCTTCTGGTTCTTACGTTTTACGCTACCCAGTGTACTGGTAAAGTCGACATCCACCAGGGAACTGATCGGAATTCGTTTAATCGCGCCACCACTGGCAAAATCACGGAAAACAATATTCATATTCAGCAGGTCTACCAGGTTCTTACGCTGAATGGCAGAATTACGCAACTGAATTTTATATTCATCTTCCCCGTCCTTTATTTTGGAGATCTCCCTGCCAAAAAGAGCCGTCCGGATCTGCATACCAATTTGTGCTGAAGAAACACCTTCTCTTAATGCCCGCTCACGGTTAATAGTAAGCGAAATTTCAGGATTGTTCAGGTCAATATCCATTTTCAGTTCTTCCACTCCGGCCACCTGAATGGAATCGAGATAATTTTTCAACGACACTGCCGATTTGGTAAGATCATCAAAATCTTCACTGGCAATCTCAATGTTGATTGGAGGCTCTGTAGGCGGACCGCCCTGCTCCTGGTCTACACTGAGTTCAGCACCGGGAATTCCTTTTACAACCGCCCGGATGGAATCCAGAATTGGTTTGGTTGACTGCCCGTGCCGCTTCTCAAATTCGACAAAGGAAACCTGGATACGGCCCAGTTCAGGTCTTGTACTCCGGTCGCCACTCATGGGATCACTGGCTCCCACTGCCACGTTGGAAATAACAGACTCCACAATCGGATTCTCTTTCTTACCACCCTCCATATCGAGCACAGCATATACCCTTTGTTCCAGTTGCCGGGTAACGGAATCCGTGTATTCAACAGAAGTTCCAACTGGCAACTTCAGGTATACGTATACGAAGTTTGGATCACCGGAAGGAAAGAATACTACCGGTACATTCCGGATACCAAATAATACAAATGAAAATATAAGTAAGGCGATTGTACCCATCAGTATTTTAACGGGTCTCCATCCGTGCAGCGACCAGCGGAGCAGGCTTTCATAATGTGACATGATCCAGGGAAGTGCCCGGTTCTGGAAATTATGGATGGTCTTATCCAGTACAAATACATTGAGAATAGCGAGGAGTACAAAGAATAAAAGCAGGTTACCCCAGAAGAAATACCAATTGATCGCTCCCGGTAATGCCTGACCGAAACTGGCCCCGGCCACAATCAGCAGAATTCCGAGCAGGGTAGCAATCCAGAAACCTTTCTTTTTAAAAATAGAAGATTTACCACCTTCGCCTTCATCATGGTTCATAAAATCAACCGCAAACACCGGGTTCATGATAAAGGCTACCACAAGCGAAGCGGAGAGCGTAAAGATCAGCATGGTAGGCAGATAAATCATGAACTTACCAATGATACCCGGCCAGAATAAGAGCGGAATAAAGGGAGCCAGAGTGGTCAGGGTTCCGGCAAGCACCGGAATAAAGACTTCACCTGCCGCCATCATGGCTGATTTTTCGGAATTGATTTTACCCTTTCCTTCCATAAAGATCCGGTGGGTATTTTCAATAACCACAATAGCGTCGTCCACAATGATACCAAGTCCGAAGAGCAAGGCAAACAACACTATAAAGTTGAGTGTAACATTTCCACCCACTATCAGATCTGCTGCCGGTAAAAAGAGAAAGGCAACAAACATACTAAGAGGTACGCTAAGCGCTACAAAGAATGCATTCACCACACCCATGAAGAACATCAGGATGATGAGCACCAGTATAAATCCAATAACAATGGAATTCACCAGGTCATTAAAGGAAACTCTTGTAGCCTTGCTCTGATCACCGGTGATAACCAGACTCAGGTCCTTTGGAAATTCAGTTGCCTTTAATTCCTCAACCACTCGTTTAACTTCGTCTGAAGTTTCAATCAGGTTTTCGCCGGAACGTTTGATGATATTAAGCGTTATTACTTTTTTTCCATTCAGCCGGGCATAACTTTCTGTATCCTTAATGGTGTCTTTTATGCTGGCGATATCTTTCAGGTAAATAGGTGCACCACTTGTATTCCGCAGTATTACTTTTTCAATATCATAAGATGTTTTGAACTGTCCTTTCAACTGGAGGTTTCGCTTCATATTTCCTACTTCGAGCAAACCACCGGAGATATCCAGGTTTTCCCTGGCTACTGCATTGGCGATATCATCAAAAGTGATATTAGCCGCTTCCATTCTTGCATTGTCTACATTGATCTGGAACTCGCGTTCAGGAGCCCCTACCAGGTCAACACGGTTGATTTGTGATAATTCTTCCAGGCGGTCCTGCAATTCATCGGCATAACTTTTCAGCCGCTGCAAGTCAAAATCACCACTCACGTTCACATACATGATCGGTTGTTCGGAGAAGCTAACTTCCAGCACGGAAGGTTCCTCCGTAAGATCAGTTGGCAAATCCTTTTTTGACTTATCAACCGCGTCCTTTACTTTCTGCAGGGCAACATCAGTTTTAACATCCGTGTCAAATTCAACAATGATGGCACTGAAATCCTGTTGGGACGTACTGGTGGTTTTATTGATCTTGGCTCCGGTAATTCCTTTGATTTGCTTTTCAATGGGGCGGGTAACCAGGTTTTCAATATCCTTGGGAGAGTTCCCTACATAAATCGTTTGTACATAAATGGTAGGAATAACGATATCAGGAAACTGCTCTTTGGGCAAGGTCACAAACTGAATTACCCCGATGATGCTTACAAAAATCATCAGCAGGTAAATCGACGTTTTATTTTTTATACTCCAGGTAGTAGGTCCAAACTGTTTGAACTTCCCCTTTATATTTTCAAGCGCACTCATTTTATTAGTTTACTCGTTTGCAATTAGTTGAACTCATCATTGCCGGTCTTTAGAATCAGAGTGAAGTGGTAATCAGTTGTCCGTCGTAGAGCCCCTGAAATCCTTCAATGATGAGAATATCTCCAGCCTGGAGGCCTTTGTGAATTTCCAGTTCATTGCCATAGAGTTCACCAGTTTCAACAGGGCGTTTCTTCGCTCTCAGTTTACCATTTTCAGTAACTGCTACCAGCACAAATTTTCCCTTTTCATCATTCTGCAAAGTGTTCACAGGTATGGTGATGGCATCTTTTACGGTATAGTCTTCAATGCGGATATTGGCGATCTGGTTAGGGCGTACCTGCTTATCGGATGGCATTTTGGATTCGATATAAAACGAGCGACTGTTCGGATCAATCAGTTTACCGGAAACATTTACTTTGGCATTAAAAGTCTTATTGATATCCGGCAAAATCACTTTTACCGGGCTACCCACTTTAACTCTTTCGAGATAGTTTTCAGGAACCTGAGCAACCGCTTTTAGTGCACTAGTATTTACAATCCGAATTCCATTCATTGGCGAACCTGTGAAGGTTTCACCTACTTTAATGTTTACTTCGTCTGCAATGCCACTCACCTGCGCATATACATTCGTCATGGCGAGTTGCTCTTCCAGAATTCCAATCTGGCGTTCAGCCTGATCTACATTGTTTTTAGCCGTAATCAGCTGAACTTCTGTTCCGATATTCTGATCCCAGAGATTTTTTTGACGGGAATACAGATTTTTGGCATAGTCAAGTTGTGTTTTGGCAGTTTCCAGTTGCTGACGGATGACCGCATCATCAAGTTTGAGCAACAGTTTACCTTTTGCTACCTGGTCGCCCTGTTTTACATAAATGGCCCTGACCTGGCCACCCATACCCCGCGGTGTGATATAGGAAATATTCTCCGCTTCAATTTTTCCCTGTAGATCAATATAATGGGTGAAGGGCGCTGCGTTTAACGGAGTCGTTACTACCAGTTTGGGTTTCTCGGGCGGAACTGCAGTGGAATCCAGTTGCAAAATTTCTTTTTCCAGTTCTGCGATTCTTGATTCGGTAAGAACTTTATTCTCTTTCAGAGACGCCAGTTCTGCTTTTTTCTTCTCGAGCAGGCTACTGCCACAGGCAGCCAGAAAAAGTATGGTGGATGATAAGAGTATTTTTTGTAGTCCGGTTTGCATATACTTCGATTTAGATGGATTCAGTTGATTAATAAAGTTTTCCAATGGCTTTCAGATAATCTACTTTAGCCAGGGCCGCATCATATAAAGCAGCATATAAATTGGTTTGTGCTGAACGTAATTCTGTTTGTGCGGTATTGATTTCTGTATTGGATCCAAGTCCCTGTTCGTATTTCTTCTTGGTCTGATCAAATACCCGCTCCGCCAGTTCAATATTCTTTTGCTGTGCATCTACTGCGAGAACTGCATCACGAAAACGATTTCTAGCACTGGCAACATCATTTTCTATGGAAAGCTTTAGCAGTTCCATATCGTATTCGGTTTTTCTAACCGCAGATCTTGCCTGTTCCAATAAGGCACGCCGGCGGTTACCATCAAATATGGGAATATTGATGCGAAGTCCGAGTGTGCTTTGCTGGAACCAGCGTCCACCTGATTTGAAAAAATCAAATTCATTCCTTTGGGCATTGGTAAAATAATTACCAAAGGCACTAACCGTAGGAAGCGCCATGAGTTTGTATCTTTTTACATTATAATCATTCAGCTCTTTACCAATCTGCAACAACTGAAACTCACGGCGATCAGTAAACGAATACGCCGAGTCGAGTAAGTTTTCTTTGATCAGCTCATCATTTAGTTGATCCGTTAACACGAGGCTGTCGGTCAGCGGCATACCAAGCAGCATTTTTAGTCCGAGGTAGCCATTATTCAGCTGGGTTTTCAGTTTCAGGCTATCGGTCCGGAGGTTGGTAAGGGTTACATTTACTTTATCAACATCCAGTTGTTCTGCGAATCCATTTTTATAGATTTCGCGGGTATCGTGGTAAAGCTTTTCAAATCGTTCGATGTTATCATGGTAAAGATCCAGCTGTTGTTCACCGATTAACAATTGGTAATACACTTTGTGAACATTTACAGCGATGGCCTCTTCCGTGATCTCCGCATTTTTGCGGGCAAATTCCATGGCTGCATTTCTTGCCTGCAGGCCCACGAATACCTGTCCGTCGAACAAAATCTGATTAAGTTCCGCACCTGTAGTGGCTGAGTACTGTACTCCGAATTGTACGGGAATAAAAGTACCGGGGGCTCCCCCAAAAAATTCACCCGGAACCAGGCTGACGGGCAGCTTGATATTATTGATGAAATTGAAGGAACCATTTACCTGGGGAAGAGCACTGGCGGTTACTTCCCTGTTTACCTGCTGTTGAATGCGAACATCTTCCAGCACTTTTTTTACCTGATAACTATGCTGTTTGGCATAGGCAACAGCCTCCTGAATGCTCAGGCTCTCGATCTTTTTTCCTTCCTGTGCGTAGGTGCCCAACGAGCCGCTTATCAGTATAAGTAGTAACCCAACTGATAAGAACCTCCACAACGTTTGCTTGTTCATTGTTAACTGATTTAGATCTTTTTCTTTTTTTGCTGATACTTCAGAACCAACCGATACCCTTTTAACGTGACGATACCAAACAGATAATGTTCGATGATCTGCTGCTCTACGTCGGCCAGGGTTAATTTGTTCCCGCTGTAAAACACGGGCTCCAATGGCATAAGCATACTTTCAATACGGAATCGGGCGATGATGTCAACATTCAGCTCAGAACGATAGAATTCTTCCTGAATGCCCCTGATCAGGTTGTCTCGAATGGTATTGTAGATGAAATCGTTCTTGTGTTGCAGAAATTTTTCATAGGCTTTGGGATGATATTTCTTTAAATCCAGCAGAACAGAAGGATTCATATTCCGAAACATCTGCTCCACCATTTCCATTGCCTTGAACATTTCGTCAATGGCATTGTCAGCGGTATCCTTATCCAGTTCGCACTGTTCCTGCGATTCACAGATTTTGCACTGTATCACTTCGAGCACCAGCTCTTCCTTGTCAGCGAAATATTGGTAAATCGTTTTTTTACTGATTCCCATTTCACTGGCGATATCATCCATACTCACACTCCGGATGCCGTATTTCATGAATAAATCACGGCTCCTGCTCAGAATTCGGTCCCTGGTTTCTTGCTCACTCATAATCGGCACCAAAACTATGGAAACTTTTAATGTAACAAAAGTTTCCATCACATTATTTTACCATTCGTCCCGAAATTGAATGTTCCACCACCCGACCGGTGCCACCCGACCGGTGCCACCGGTCGGGTGGCACCGGTCGGGTGGGCGCAAAAGCAGGTGAAAATACCGGCAGGGTGCCTGCCTGCATTTTAGTAGGTTTGCAACAGGAACTGAAGTATGGACAATCAACCGATTCGAACCGATGGCTGGCGCTGGAAAAAAATTTTCCAGTATTTTTTACAGGGACTGCTGGTTACTGCGCCAGTTGTCATTACGGGATACCTGGTATACTGGTTTGTGTCCTCCGTGGACAACCTGCTTCCCATTTTTCAGGAGGAAAATCCGGAAGGCGGTCTTTCTACCCGGAACTATGGCCTGGGCTTCATTATTATAATTGCAACCCTGATTGTCATCGGCTATCTGAGTTCCAATTTCATCACCAGCCGGCTCTTCAGTTTTTTCGACCAGTTCCTGGAGAAGGCTCCCGGCATCAAATTCATTTATTCCTCAATCAAGGATTTTTTCGAGGCATTCGCAGGTAACAAACGAAAATTCAATAAGCCCGTTGCGGTATCGCTGCATCAGCCGGATGTTTTTCAGATAGGGTTTGTGACAGATGAGGATGCCAATGAATTCGGATTTACGGATTATATCACAGTTTATATACCCTTTTCCTACTCCTTTGCCGGACAAACCTATCTGGTTCCCAGGAATCGGGTACGCCCGCTGGATCATATCAAACCTGCTGATGCCATGAAATACGTGGTATCAGGGGGAATCGCCGAACCCGACCAGGACCCTACCCCTCCCCGCGAGTAGGAAATTGTTGGTTATGCGTATATTTTTTTTACTGGTGACAGTCCTGCTGTTGCACCACCAGCCTGTCTATTGCTGGGGCTTTTTTGCCCATGAAAAGATCAATGGCTATGCCGTCTATCTGTTGCCGCCTGAAATGCTGGTCTTTTACAAGCCTTCCCTCGCCTACCTGCAGACCCATGCAACAGATCCGGACAAACGACGGTATGTTGTGAAGGCAGAAGGTCCCAGGCATTTCATCGACCTGGACCAATATGGCCAGTACCCATTCCCTGAATTACCCAGAAGATGGGAAGATGCCAGCAAAAAATTCGGGGAAGACAGCCTGCAACAGCATGGTATCCTTCCCTGGAGAATCCTGCAGGTACTTAACATGCTGACTGGCGCCTTCCGGGAAAAAAACACTGCTTCGATCCTCAAATTATCTGCTGACCTTGGCCATTATATAGGTGATGCACATGTTCCGCTGCATACCAGTTCGAATCACAATGGGCAGAAAACCAACCAGCATGGGATACATGGGTTCTGGGAAAGCCGGCTTCCGGAACTGCTGGCCGATAAGGAATGGGATTTCTTCCTGGAAAAAGCGCGTTATATCCCACAACCCGCTGAGAGAACCTGGCAAATCATCCTGGAGAGCGCCGCTGCTGTGGACTCCGTACTGGAGTTGGAAGCCACACTAAGCAATTCCCTTCCTGCCGATCAGAAATATGCCTTTGAATGGCGAAAGCAAGTGCTGGTACGGCAATATTCAACCCGGTTCACCAAACTCTACAACGAAGCGCTCAACGGCATGGTGGAGCGACGGATGCGGCAATCGGTGCAGGCGGTGGCCGATTACTGGTATACCGCCTGGGTGAATGCCGGACAACCGCCTTTACACCAACTGGCCAAATCCGGAGGGATACCCCAACCCAAACCGGAACTTGACAGTCTCGGTGCCTTCTGGAGAACTCAACCTGTCAAGGGTAAATCCTGCGACTAAGGACAAGGAGAATTGACAATTTTTAAGGAACTTGCGGACTCACCAAACCAGCCAACGAAGTGGTACATAACTTTAATGCCGGACCGTCTATCTTACCCAAAGAAGTATTTCAGGCAGCCAGCGAAGCTATTCTCAACTATAACAATATGGGATTATCCATACTGGAAATCGGGCATCGAACCGATGCGTTTCAGTCGGTAATGGATGAGGCCCGTAACCTGGTGAAAGAGCTGATGCAACTCAGCGGTGAGAAAGAGGTATTGTTCCTTCATGGTGGCGCTTCCACCCAATTCTTCCAGGTTCCTATGAACCTGTTGGCAGCTGATAAGAAAGCGGCCTATCTGGATGGCGGTACCTGGGGTGTGAAAGCAATCAAAGATGCCAGACTCTATGGCAATGTGGAAGTAGTAGCCAGTTCCAAAGACAGGAACTATTCGTATATCCCTGAGGGTTATGTTATCCCGAAAGACGCAGCTTATTTTCATTATACCACAAACAACACGGTGGAAGGGACCCAGATGCATGGTATTCCCGATACAGAAGTACCCTTGGTGGCCGATATGAGCAGTGATATCCTGAGTACCGAGCTGGACTTCAATCGTTTTTCACTGATTTATGCAGGAGCGCAAAAGAATATTGGTGCAGCCGGAGTAAACCTGGTAATTGTGGATCCGTCCATTCTTGGAAAAGCGGATCGTGCGCTACCCACCATGATGGACTACCGTGAGCATATAAAAAATGGCTCCATGTTAAATACACCACCCGTATTTGCAGTGTTTGTATGCATGCTGACATTACGCTGGCTGAAACAACAGGGAGGAGTATCCGCCATTCAGCAAATCAATGAAAAGAAGGCACAACTCTTGTATGATACCATTGATCAGAATAGCATCTATACGGCACCGGTAGCAAAAAAAGACCGGAGCCTCATGAATGCAGTATTCACTATTCAGGAACCCGGACTGGAAAAAGAATTTGCTGAAGCCGCCAAGAGGGAAGGGTTTTACGGGGTCAAGGGACACCGGTCAGTAGGCGGTTTCCGAATCAGCATGTACAATGCATTACCCTATGAAAGTGTGGCAACACTCACCGCCTTCATGAAAGATTTCGCAACTAAAAAAGGATAATCCTTACATTTAAATAACATGGCCAGGATACAACCATTCAAAGCAGTTCGTCCCCAGACAGATAAAGCCGCACAGGTAGCAGCTCCGCCTTATGATGTTTTAAATTCGGCAGAAGCGGCTGAACAAACAAAAAACAATCCCTTTAGTTTTTTACGTATAACCAAGTCGGAAGTGGATTTACCAGGGATCGCAGATATTCATACCGCTGATGTGTATGAAAAAGCGAAAGCCAACCTGCAGAATTTTCTAACAGAAGGTATTCTGACAAGAGAAGCTAAACCCTGCTACTATATCTATGAGCTGGTAATGAACGGCAGACATCAAACCGGCCTGGTTGCGGTTTCTTCCGTTGATGATTACGAGGCGGATATCATAAAAAAACACGAATTCACAAGACCTGAAAAAGAGCAGGACCGCATCAATCATATTCGCACCAGCGGAGCACAAACCGGAAATGTATTTCTGGCTTACCGTGATGTGGCAGCCATCAATTCACTGATAGAACAATGGAAACAACGCGCACCACTCTATGATTTCATCGCAGCAGATGGAATTGGGCATACCATTTGGGTAGTGAACGAGGAGGCAGCCATCGCAGAGCTAACAGCATTATTTGAAAAAGAAGTGCCGTTCACCTATATCGCGGATGGTCATCATCGTGCAGCTTCCGCAGCAAAAGTGCGCAGGTCGCTCGAAACCGGCTACCACGATCATGCTAATTATTTTCTGACAACGCTTTTCCCGGCCGGCGAATTACATATCATGGATTATAACCGGGTAGTGAAAGACTTAAATGGTCATACGGAAACCGATTTTCTACGCGCCCTTTATGATCATTTTGAAGTGGAACGTATGCCCTCTGCATTTTCGCCAACCCGCCTGCATGAATTTGGTATGTACCTGGGTGATCAGTGGTTTAAACTCACCGCAAAGGAAGGAACCTATAAAACAGATCCGATTGGCGTGCTCGATGTAACCATTCTTTCGGAACTGGTACTGGATCCCCTGTTGGGAATCAAAGACCAGCGCACCGATAAGCGAATTGATTTTGTAGGTGGTATACGGGGACTTGCAGAATTGGAAAAAAGAGTGAATAGTGGTGAAATGAAAATCGCTTTCAGTCTTCATCCCGTCAGCATTCAGCAATTGTTTGATATTGCCGACAGCGGAAATGTAATGCCACCGAAAAGTACCTGGTTTGAACCCAAGTTACGCGATGGCTTATTGACTCATTTAATCTACGAATAATGCGAATCCTCCTACTGCTGTATTGCCTGTTTTATTTGGGATCCTTTAACCAGGTTTCTGCGCAGGAAGATGTCAAAACTTTACAGGCATCGGCAAGGAAATACATGCAGGAATCCGACTACTCCAATGCAGCATTGGTATTAAATAAGGCATTGTCAATGGAACCAGCCAATGCCGATCTGCAAAACGATTTACTCTTCACGTATTACCTGGCCAGGAATTACGGTAAGGCCATGGAATTGGGTAAACAACTGGTAGATGCAGCCAAACCGGATATCAGAAGTTTTCAATTACTGGGACTCACCTACCGTGCCATCGAAGAAAACAAGGAAGCTGAAAAATTGTACAAAAACGGGATCCGGCTCTATCCATCGAGTGGCGTTTTATACAATGAGTACGGTGAGTTTCTCTGGGCGAAGGAAAAGTTTGAAGCAGCAGTGGAGAATTGGGAAAAGGGAATAGCGGCCGATCCCAATTATTCCGGTAACTATTATAATGCAGCCAAACATTATTACCTCAGTAAGGACAAAATCTGGGCGCTGCTGTACGGGGAGATTTTTGTTAACCTGGAAAGTTATAGCCGGCGTACACCGGAAATAAAAGAACTTCTGCTGAATGCCTATAAAAAATACTTCGGTAATATGGGAAATTTGCAGCCCGCGAATCCCAAAAACCGTTTTGAGCAGGCAGTAAGTCAGGTATTGGACAAACATGCGGGCACTGTAAGCTCTGGTATCAGTTCCGCTTCACTGACCAAGCTGCGCAGCAAATTCATCCTCGACTGGTATGAAAAAGAACTGGTTACTTTACCCTACCGCCTGTTTGAATACCATCGGCAGCTGTTACGGGAAGGCTATTTTGAAGCCTACAACCAATGGCTCTTCGGAGCAGCCCAAAACCTGCCGGCTTTTCAGCAATGGACCCAGGCCAATGCGACCAATTATGAGGCTTTTCTCCAATATCAGCGGGGAAGAGTCTTTAAACTACCCGCCAACCAGGATTACCGGTTCCCCGAAACAAAAAAGTAGGGATTGATTTTCAATTGATTAAAAAATCTTACAAAAAACTGACAAATATTTAATCAATGTTTGAACATTGGTGTTATACTTTGTATTACTTTTGTTCAACAAAGAAAAAATTCAACGCACAATGAAAAAAGCAATTTTCGTTTTCGCTGCGGTTGCCGCTTTGGCAACTGCCTGTAACAATGCTCCAGAAGGAGAAACCGCTACTACTGCTGATGCACAGGCTGCTGCAGCCGGCACAGGGGCTACCTACAGCATCGACACCACATCCAGCCTGGTAGAGTGGCTTGGAACTAAACCAGTTGGACAACACAATGGTACCATGAAAATCGCGAAGGGTGAATTCAGCATTGCTGATGGCAACATTACTGCAGGAAACTTCACCATCGATGTAAACTCTCTGACCGACCTGGACATGAACGGCGAGATGAAGGATAAACTGGAAGGTCACCTGAAAAGTGGCGATTTCTTCGATGTAGCTAAGTATCCTACAGCAACCTTTGTAATCACATCCGTTGAGCCAATTACCGGAGACAGTGCTGCAACGCACAAAATCAGCGGTAACCTGACCCTGAAAGACAGCACCAAAAATGTAAGCTTCCCTGCACAGGTAACAGTAGCTGAAACTGGTGTGAAAGCTGCTGCCAACTTCAATATTGACCGTACTCAGTGGGGTATGTTCTACGGAAACGACCAGAGCCTGGGTGATAAATTTATCCGTCCGGAAGTAAATATCAAATTGAATATCAACGCCAACAAATTATAACTCGCTTTTTTCTAGTGATGTTTTGAGTTGGATCAACCGGGAGCTTTGGCTCCCGGTTTTTTATTGGGAGTGGTTCCCTATATTTGAAATGGATTATTCACCCACTAACGATTGAAGCATATGAATCAGCCACAACGCCTTTTTGACTGTATGCAGGTGCTTATGGATAAAAATCCAGCCCAGCCACTGCTTGCAGGCAAAGAAAACGGACAATGGAAAGAGTATTCGGTACAGGAAGTGAAAGAACTCGTGGATCAGCTTAGCGGGGGATTGCTGAACCTGGGCATGAGCCATGGTGATATGAGTCCGGAAGGCCGGGATAAAATTGCCATATTATCCAAAAACCGTCCGGAATGGGTTATTCTGGACCTTGCTGTTCAACAAATAGGAGCCATCCTGACTCCGGTTTACCCAACCATCAACCCTAAAGAGCTGGAGTTTGTGTTGAATGATGCCGGCGTAAAAATGGCCTTTGTAAACGATGAAGAACTCTACCATAAAATATTAAGTGTACAGTCGCGGGTTCCTACACTGCAACATATTTTCACCTTTGAACATGTTACCAACGCAGCGCACTGGAAGGATGTCATCCGGAATAATACCCCTGAAGCGCAGCAACAGATTCCGGTCATTACCTCAAAAATCAGGTACGAAGACCTCTTTACCATTATTTATACATCCGGTACTACAGGCACTCCGAAAGGAGTGATGTTATCCCACCAGAATGTATTGAGTAATGTACTGAGTAGCATAGAATCGGCCTTTCTGGAAATCGGGGTGGAAGGACAGAAAGCATTGAGCTTTTTGCCACTGAATCATATTTTCGAACGAATGGTAACCTATATCTACCTGTTTTCCGGCACCACTATCTATTATGCCGAAAGCATGGAAACCATTGGCGATAACCTGAAGGAAGTCAAACCAACCCTCTTTACAACTGTACCCCGACTGCTTGAAAAAGTCTATGAAAAGATCATGTTGAAAGGAATGGAACTGACGGGAGTTAAGCGCAAGCTCTTTTTCTGGGCACATGAACTGGCCGATCATTTTGAACTGCATAAGAATCAGGGATTCTGGTACAATACCCAATTGGCCCTGGCCAACAAACTGGTATTCAGCAAATGGAGAGAAGCGTTGGGAGGCAATCTGAAGGCGATTATCAGCGGTGGAGCTGCCTGCCAGGTAAAACTCATCCGCATTTTCACCGCTGCCCAGATCCCTATTATGGAAGGGTATGGACTAACAGAAACCTCTCCCGTAATTGCAGTGAATCGCTACGGCAAAGCAGGTCGGAAATTCGGAACGGTTGGAACACTCATCAATGGAGTGGAAGTTAAAATAGCGGAAGACGGTGAGATTCTTTCCCGCGGGCCCAATACCATGATGGGCTATTATAAACGTCCGGATCTGACGGCTGAAGTAATGAAAGACGACTGGTTCTGTACGGGTGATATCGGATTGTTTGAAGAAGGTAAATACCTTAAAATCACTGATCGTAAGAAAGAAATGTTCAAAACCAGCGGAGGGAAATACGTGGCTCCCCTGCCGATTGAAAATAAACTCAAAGAATCCTTATTTGTGGAACAGGTGCTGGTAGTGGGTGCTGAGCGAAAATTTGTAGGGGCATTAATCGTTCCTTCTTTTGCCAATCTGCGCGACTGGTGCCGCCAGCAGAACATCAACTATACCAGCAATGATGAAATGATCCGGCATCCCAAGGTGACGGAATTATATCGCGACCTGGTAGAGAGTTTCAACAAATACTTCAACCATGTGGAGCAGATCAAAAAATTTGAATTGTTGCCGCAGGACTGGTCCATCGAAACGGGCGAAATGACTCCTAAACTCAGTTTGAAACGGAAAGTAATCCAGGAAAAATACCGGGAAGCCATCGAAAGAATCTACCAATAATACCCGTCGGGTAAAGATTAGATTTTTTCGATTCCGTTTTCCTTGATGCGGATGAGTTGCTGCTTAAAGAGATTGCCAATAGCCATCTTGAAGGCTTTTTTACTCATGCCGAGGTTGTCGTAAATATCTTCGGGGTCTGACTTGTCGTGGTAGGGTAGAAATCCACCATGCTGGTTGAGTAAATCCAGGATTTTACCGGCTTCTCCGGTAACCCGCTGATAGCCGCGTTCACCCAGGGCCAGATCAATTTTATTTTCCTCACGAATTTTCCTGATATATCCCGTTAGCCGGTCCCCTACCTGTATATTCTGATAAATATCGCTGAAGTGCAGCACCCCCGTATGTTTTCCATTTATGATACAGAGGTATCCAATATCTGTTCTCCGGTAAACGAGCAGATCCACCGGATCCTTTTCTTTCACATCAAGCTGTTCATTGGAAAGGAGATATTCGATTTTTTCGGTGGCTGTAACCCGACCAGTTTGTTCATCTATATAAATCTGGACAATATAGGTACCTCCAACCCGCATAGTGGTCAGCTGTTTGGATTTCGGAACAAACAGGTCTTTCATTAATCCCCAATCCAGGAAAGCACCCTGTGGAGTAGCACTGACCACTTTCAATGCAACGATATCACCGACAGTGCCAAAAGGTTTTTGCGTAGTAGCAATCAGCCGGTCTTCGGAATCATGGTAGACAAACACTTCAACCTCATCACCAATCGACAACCCTGCTGGTACAAATCGCTTTGGCAACAGGATACCTTCATTTCCATCATCGAGGAAAACACCAAAATCAACTGCCCGGATAACCCGAAGCGTATTGAATTCACCAACTTTAATCATATTAATTATTTGAACAGGGGCAAAGCAAATGTAGCCGAATTTAGGAAAGCAGGTAAATTTGTTGCTCAAGCAAGCAGATGGAAAAAAATCATGTCATCCGGATCAATTGTCCGGATCAGAAAGGCCTTATTGCCGGAATCGCCGGAATTCTCTTTAAAAAGGGATACAATATCATGGTGATGAAGGAGTATGTAGAAACAGAAACAGGCTTGTTCTTCGCCAGACTTGAAATAGCGGGTGAATTACAGGCTGCTGAACTCGAATCGGATTTACGTTATTTTCTGCCTCCTTCCGCAGTTGTTGAAATTATACCACGCCAGAAGAAAAAAATTGTGCTGCTTGTAACCAAAGAGTATCATTGTCTGGGCGATTTATTAGTTCGCCATTTTTTTAATGAGCTGCACGCAGAAATTCTTGCCGTAATCGGCAACCACAATACACTTGCCTCCTTTACTGAAAAATTTGATATTCCATTTCATTATATCAGTCACGATGGTATTAGCAAGCAGGAATTCGAGCAGGCCATTCTGCAAACACTTGAAAGCTATCAGCCGGATTACCTGGTACTGGCTAAATTCATGCGTATACTCACGCCAGAATTTGTAAAGCGGTACAAGGACCGGATCATCAATATTCATCACTCATTTCTACCAGCATTCATTGGTGCCAACCCTTATAAAAAAGCATTTGAACGGGGTGTAAAACTGATTGGTGCCACTGCGCATATTGTTAATAATGACCTGGATGAAGGGCCCATTATTACGCAACAGATCATCCCGGTTAAACACGATGATGGTTTAGCGGATATGATTGAAGCCGGACATGAGATTGAAAAATCAGTACTGGCAGAAGCATTGAAACTGGTACTTGAAGACCGTATTTTTGTATCCGGCAATAAAACCATTGTATTTTCCTGATGAACATATTTACTATTCAGCCTTATAGCGATGACTTCCAGCAGGGTGTTATCAATCTCATTCTGCCCATACAACAAATTGAGTTTGGTGTGCCTGTCACCATCAAGGATCAGCCGGATCTTTTGATCATACCGGAGTTTTATCAACAGCAAAAAGGAAATTTCTGGGTTGCTACAACAGACCAGGAACTTGTTGGCAGTATTGGTTTGATTGATATCGGACATAAGGCCGCTGCTATCCGAAAAATGTTTGTACGTGCTGATTTCCGGGGAAAAGAGACCGGACTGGGACAGGCCTTATTGGATACAGCCATCGCCTGGTGTAAAACCCGGGAGATCAACCATATTTACCTGGGTACAGTAGAACAGTTAAAAGCAGCGCAGCGATTTTATGAAAAGAATGATTTTCAAAAAATCGCTGCGGGGGACTTACCGGACTATTTTCCAAGAATGCCGGTAGATACTCATTTCTATGTTAAACGGCTTGCGCACTCCTGAGCGTAGCCAACACTTCGGGTGTAACATTTCCAAAAAGAGAAACTCCTGCGGCTCCCTTTTGCATGGATAATTCTATGCCTGTTTTGAGTTCTTCCATAGAATCAAAATCAGGCAGGTAAAGTCCTGCATACAGTGGGAATTTTCCGGCCAGAAAATGTACTCCTTCCGTTACCGCATCACCGATCCATTTCACATCTTCCTGATAAAATTTGTGATAGATCATTGGAAAAACGGCGTCCAGATTCCAGTTGGTCCAGTCTTGCCGTACAATCCTGCGAGCTACTTCCGGAGTTGGAAAAACTGCTGCAGTTATCCATTTTTTATGTCTGTTGGCTACTTCTGCCAACTGGTTAACTACATTGTTAATAGCGTTGTAGCGGAATAAGCGCCAGGATAACACACCATCCGGATACTGCAGGTCCAGCGGATCCTTACCTGATATTTTTTTAAACTCAGCCCGGCAGGTGGAACAATAGCAGAAATCATAGGCGGGTAATTCCTGCGTTTGAACCAGGTTATAATTTTTCCAGAGATTCAAAGGAAGAATCACGTCACAAAACCGTATGTAATCGAGGTGTAATCCATCAATGTAATCTTTCGAAAGAAGTTGTTCCGCTTCCTGTTTAAGATAGGCCTGAACTTCCGGTTTGGAAGGGCATAACCAGCGATAATACCCAACATAAGGAGGATGATCGATCACTGATTTACCCTCTCTCGAAACAGCGTACCAGTCGGGATGCTGTTCCATCAGGGTTTTAACGCCTTTGTTCATGGTCCAGTTCCACCGATGTGCTTCCAGTTTCATTTTTTTAGCAGCACGAAAATGTTTTTCTGAATCATCTTCAAACAAAACACCCCGCACACCGGCTGCTGCATATGCGGCGTATCGTTCATACAATTCCGCTTCCGTATCCTTTTCATTGGGGCGGGTCCAGATCCAGTGTTTCGCTTTTTTCTTTTTCGGCTCATTCGTTGAAGCGCTGAGAGATGTTCCGATGGAAAGTGATGCTGTAGTCAGCAAACTGTTTTTTATAAAATTTCTGCGGTTACTCATAATCGTTAATTTATTTTCCCTTGAACGTAATATATCCCCAATGTTCGGGAACATGCATATCAATTAAGCCTTGTGGCGACCATACCCAGTTATCTTCCGGAAGGGGTTTGCCATTGGGCCGCAATCTTCTTTTGTAGGATTGACCATCCATATCCATGGTCCATTGAACCCTGGAAAAATTAATTCTCCAGGTAGCACCGGGCTGAGGCTGAGAAATACGGCCGGGACGTTCCAGGTCTTTATAGGGAATAGCCATTTCAACTATCCAACCCTGATCGGTATCACGGTTATCATTAAGCGTACCATTCAATTTCACAGCCGACAACAAACCAGTTGAATTCCAGCCCATCACCATCGGGCCTCCCTTCTTATAGGGTTTTGTCATAAACAGATCCATGATAGTACCCAATGCATTGATCTCATACTCGAAATACTGTTCCTGATCATTATTCGGATCCAGGAATACTTCAAAATCATGATCATTAAAAATGATAGCGTCCCGCTTCGTCAGCGTTGCCCACAAATGTGGCTCTTCCATCTCTGCGAGAATATAGAGATACTGATCGTCCCAGAGCATTTTTACCCTGGTTTTAAATCGCGGAACTGGTTTTTTGCTCCCTTCAATGTCCTCGAAATAACTGCTCCAGGCTGCTTTTTTCCAGGCCTTATCAATATTCCCGTCTACCTGAATCTGCTTATTCGTTTTAAGCACCTCATACCGTTTAGGTAAGGAATCTGCCGAACCTTCAAGCTGACAGAAACTGCTAAACGCCAAACCACATACTTTAATAAATTCAACCATATCTGTTAGTGTCTGAAAAAGGATTTGTGTAACCTTTTTACCAGTTAAACTGGTAATATGAAACAAAGCTAAACCTACACCATGATTCTTACTTCTTATTATTCAACAAATGATACAAATGATTGAACCTTACTGTAGTTTCATAAAAATATTTTCACATGTCGCATCCTTTGCTTTGTTGGGATATCATTCTGGAAGGAAGAACACGCAGGGAAGAATTCAGTCAGGATATAAGCTACCTGAATCGCTTTCAACAGACAGGCTATTGGAAGTATGCGCCAGGAAGGTCGTTAGACAATGCATTGGTATGGGAAAATAAAACAATACTGGTGACCAGCGCTGATTTGAAAATTCAGTTTGCCAGCAAAAATATTCTGCAGATGAATGGTTACCAGGCAAAAGAAGTAATCGGCAAATCACCCAGGCTTTTTCAGGGGCCTGCTACACAGGCAAGCAGCAGGATGATGATCCGGACTGCATTAACTGAAATGAAACCATTCACCTGTAGCATTCTGAATTATCGTAAGGATGGAACCCTCTACAATTGCCTCATTGAAGGCTATCCGGTAGTTAATGAATCAGGCAGGCTAATCAATTATGTTGCCATAGAGGAAGAAATCGAACTCACATAATCTACAATCCTAATATTAGCTGAATGTTACGCTGAATTCCCTGCTATTTATTATCTTTTCGACATGCAATCGAAATTCAGCCGTTCACGCAGGGAATTTTTAACGACAAGCTCGGTTTTGCTGGGAGGTCTTTTATATCTTCCTGCATTTGCAAAAACCGGATACAGTCCCAAACTCAGTTTCTCCACACTTGGTTGTCCCGACTGGAACTTTGACAAGATCACTGCGTTTGCGGCAGAGCATGGTTATAAAGGACTGGAGATAAGAGGTATTCAGCGCGAACTCGATTTAGTGAAATCACCTGTATTCAGTTCCGCATCGGCCAGGTCTCTCACAATGGCGCGCATGAAAGAAAAAGGACTTCGTTTTGTTGGGTTGGGCTCCTCCTCTACACTTCATTTTAAGGAAGCCGTTAAAAGAAAAGCACAACTGGAAGATGGCAAACGATTTATTGATCTTGCCGAACAATTGAATTGTCCCTATGTGCGGGTATTTCCCAATAACTTTCCCAAAGAACAGACAAAAGAAGAAACCATGGACCTGATCAAAGCAGGTCTGCTGGAACTTTCCACCCATGCAAAAGGATCAGGTGTGGAAGTTTTAATGGAGACGCATGGCGACCTGGTTTATATGGCTGATCTGGAAAAAATCATGAAAGAAGTGGGCAGTTCGAAAATCGGCCTGATCTGGGATATCTCCAATATGTGGACAGTAACAGGAGAAGCACCTTCCATGGTCTATCCTGTTTTGAAAAAATACATCCGTCACGTGCATGTGAAAGACGCCATTAAGGAAGAAGGAAAACTTCGGTACACCTTCCTGGGGAAGGGGCAGGTTCCGGTTTTTGAAGGGATTGACCTTCTTGCCAGGGATAAATACAAAGGGTACTATAGTTTTGAGTGGGAGAAATTATGGCATCCGGAAATTGCCGAACCGGAACTGGCGCTTGCAGATTTTCCGAAAGCAATGAAAGCACATTTTGTTTAATCTACCCAAGAAAGAAAAATGCCAGGAGATTCAGTTTATCTAAATACAAGAGTTGTAAAACAGAATACGTACGATGCAATAGTAGTTGGTTCCGGAGTGAGTGGCGGATGGGCTGCAAAAGAATTATGTGAAAAGGGGTTGCGGGTTTTATTGCTGGAAAGAGGTGGACCGGTACAACATCCCAGTTATCCAACTTCGTTGATGCATCCCTGGGAGTTCGAACACCGGAATAGTTTATGCAGGGCTGACCGGGAAAAATATCCCATACAGACCAGGCACTATTCCATCAATGAAGACAACAAACATTTCTATACAAAGGATCTGGAGAACCCGTATGAAGAAATCAAACGATACGACTGGATCAGGGCTGATGTGCTGGGAGGGCGATCCCTTCTATGGGCAAGAGCCTGCTATCGCTGGAGTGATTTGGATTTCGAAGCGAATCTGAAAGATGGGTACGGCGTGGACTGGCCCATCCGGTATAAAGAGCTGGCTCCCTGGTATGATTATGTAGAAAAATTCGCAGGTATCAGTGGTAACCGGGATGGAATTCCGCATTTACCCGACGGTGTATTTCAGCCACCCTTTGAGATGAATTGCGTAGAAAAGGATTTTACCGCAAAGATTGGCAAGGCATATTCCACCCGCCAGGTGATCATCGGAAGATCAGCCAATCTAACGGCACCGCTTAAGGGAAGGGGTGTTTGCCAGTCGAGAAGTCTTTGTCACAGAGGCTGTCCATTTGGAGCCTATTTCAGTTCCAATTCCAGCACATTACCAGCAGCGCTCGAAACAGGAAGACTAACAATCCGTACGCATGCACTGGTCAATAAGGTGATCTACGATGAGCAGAAAGGAAGGGCAAGCGGCGTAGAAATCATTGATACGGAAACAAAGCAAACCGAAGAGTACTATGCAAAGCTTTTATTCATCAATGCATCCACGATCGGCACAACCGCTATCCTCTTAAATTCTGTATCCAATCGTTTTCCAAATGGGTTGGGAAATGACAGCGGACAACTGGGATTGAATTTGATGGATCATCACAAAGGCCTGGTAATTGCGGCGGATGTGGACGGATTTGAAGACCGTTATTACAAAGGAAGAAGGCCTACCAATATGTATATACCAAGATTCCGGAATGCTACTGAGGCAAGCGGAGATTTTTTAAGAGGGTATCATTTTGGTGGAGGCGCTTATCGTACACGGGGTCAGGCTGAAGGTATCGGTGAAGAGTTGAAAGAAAATATGAGTGAGGCGGGCCCCTGGAAAATCAGCATCTATCATTTTGGTGAATGTCTTCCCTACCAGGAAAATAAGATGAGTCTGCATCCGGATAAAAAAGACCCGTTTGGCAGGCCACTGATTCAATTTGATGCACAGTTCAGAGAAAATGAACAGCGCATGTTTGAAGATGCTGCGAAAACCGGTGTTGAGCTGTTTGAAAAAGCAGGTTATAAAAATATAACGGTAAACGGAAAGATGTCTTTTCCGGGGAATGCCAATCATGAAATGGGTACAGCACGAATGGGGCGAGATCCTAAAACGTCTGTATTGAATGGATTCAATCAGCTACATGCTGTAAAGAATGTATTTGTTACGGATGGCGCCTGCATGACATCCGGATCCTGTGTAAATCCATCTATTACTTATATGGCGCTGACAGCAAGAGCCTGTGACTATGCCGTTGAAGAAATGAAAAAAGGGACTATTTAATTCGTATACAAAGGAGGCCGATCTTTTTCAAAAAGAGTTACCGGCATATTATAAAACCGGATAAAATCTTTTTCACTAACCTGGCCGGGAAAGGGTGCGTAATAATGGGTAGGACTGGTTTTATCATTTCTCCAGACCAGTACATAGGAAAGCCGTAAACCTGGAGTGGTGATTGCTTTCAGCAACACTTCCGTCCACCATTCGGGATTGGGTATGGATTCAAGGCCGGTTTCGGTAAGCGCTGCGAGTTTCCCGGATTGATCAGCATATTGCTGAACGATTAGTAATTTTTTTACAGCAGCCTCCGGATTGTATTTTCCATCCCTTCCAAAATCTGCATAATTATCCATTCCAACAATATCAACATAGGCATCACCCGGATACCGCTCCAGGAATTCTGCTTCTGTTTGAAAAGTACAATCAGGAGAAAAAGCATATAACAGTTGATGCACCTGCATGGAATCGCGGAGATAATTTACCGTGAACCGCCAGAGAGCTTTTATTTCATCCGGACTGCAATGATTTTTTCCCCACCAGAACCAGCTGCCATCAAGTTCATGAAAAGGCCGGAAAATCATAGGAACGGGTTCGCCACCCGGACCTTTTACGGAATGCAAAAAAGTCGCAATTCCTTTAAGTATATTTTTATAGGTGTTATGAGCAGGAGCACCCGGAATCATTTCTCTGACGGAAGCTTTCGAAATACCCTCTTTCCAGTAAAACCCGCCACCGGAAAGCGGATTGTTAAAATGCCAGGAAACAGTAACCAGTCCGCCTCGTTTGTAGGTATCCGTTATAACCTTCCGCAAATGAATTTCTTCCCGCCGGATCAGGCTGTCTGGCTGTCCGGATAAGCCACTGAAATCTACCCCGATAACAGCGGGATGAGATCCTGTAACAGCTTTTACATCGGAGCGATCTGCATCCCCGCTCCAGCCATGACCATATTCTGTGGCATGCTGGTGACCGAATAATATGCCCTTATTGCTTAACTGATGAAGTTTGCGGTACAATGCCCTGGTTTCCCGGGTTGCATTTGCATCTATGGGTACAGATTCTCCAGCGAAAGAAGCAAAACCTGTAAGCAAGGCAAGTAATAAAATTTTCATTCCAGCAAAAGATATAAACCAATCAGTGCCAGAATAATGGCAAGAGAGGTGAGACCGTACAAAAAGATTCCATAGAGTTCAGGAATGGGGTTGATCAGGCTCAGAACACAACTGATAAAACCGGTAAATGCTCCTATGACCATCAGGAGAATTCCATTGAACTGTCGTTTGGCAAGGTTGGCAGACATGGCAATCGTATTTGGAGATCAATTATTTTCCTGTAATTGTTCTTTCATAACACGGGCGGTTTTATGGTTACCGGTATGACTCCAGCCGGGAGGCATCAACAGGTACAGAAATTTATTCTTTAACCCGGGAGCATGATACACGTCTTTGGCAAGCGCAACAATTTCACCGAAGTAAGCATCCATGAAATTATTGGGTTTTATTTCACGGGTAATACCATATTGGATATTCACCTGTTCTTTCTCGGGTTGATAGGTTTTAAAAACACGATCCCAGATATTGAGCAGGTTACAGAAATTGGTATCCATATATTCCACATTTTTCGCATGGTGTACGCGGTGATGGGACGGTGTAAGAATCCAGTTTCCCAATTTTCCCATATTTCCTTTTTTCATGACAGACTCACCTACATGTATAAACGCACCCCAGGTACCGTCAATAAACATGATCATAAACAACATAGGAGGTGGAACACCCAGTAACAGGCAGATGGAGGTGCGAATGAGATCTGCATACGGTGCTTCCAGGAAAAAATGCGCATAGGTGACACCCAGGTGCATGGTTTCAGGCGCATGATGGGTGGAATGCAAACACCAGAGTAAACGAACCTTATGGCCTAAATAATGATAAACAAAATGGGCCAGTTCCCAAACGATATACCCATAAATGAACCAATACCAGGTAAAAGGAACAGTGAAAAGTGCCTTGTCTTCCAGAAAGCCAATAACCAGCAGAACCATCCCAATGGCAATAAATCTACCCAGGAAGGCATTCAAAACATAAGAAAAGAAGGGAATCTTGTAGGAGATGATAGAGTATTTCCGGTAAAAGAGACCTCGTATCAGCTCAAGAATAAGAATAACCGGAATGATGGGGGAAATGAAAGCTACAATCCCATCAAAGGTTCTGAGTTTGCTATAATCACCCTCTTTGATGAGTTGGATCAGTGCATCAAAACCAAAAAAGGAACGGAACTGTTCCCAAACAGCAAGCAGGAAATCCATCATGGAGTAAACAGGTTAATGCCCTAATTTACTCCAAGTTTTTTATCCTGCCTAGTTCCGGCTTACTTAAATAACCGGGGATCAAAGAGGCAATGCGGACCGGCAAAATAGTTTCCAACAAAGGCTTTTCGCTGGAATTCCGGCATAGAAACCGGTTCGGCGGGAGCAACTTCAGTTTTTGCAACTCCTGACGCAACAGGACTGGCAGTTTTTCTTGTAGCAGGATAGGCTACATACATTTTTTTCCACGAGGGAATTGGTAATGACTGGTTCTTCATACACTTCATTTTCGTTACTAAATCGACCAGCGGGCACAAAAAATGCCTGCTGGATGCAGGCAATCGTTTTATTTAATGAATACAAAGATACACATCTTATTGAATCTTGCTAATTAGTGCCAGTAATTTAACAATTTGGCAAAATGAGACCCCTGGTAATCAACAAATTACTCCTATAGAACAAATTCCTTAAAAACCGAATCAAGCTGAAATGTGCTGACACCGGCACCGAGCAGTGTTTTTGCCTGAGCTTTTATTTTTTCTTTCGCATCCGGAGAGGAAGGATTTCTGTGATTTAATACACCCACTACCAGAATACCCTGGTTTTCGGCCCATTCCTTGTCTTCTTTACTGATTGTTGAGGAAAACAAATAATAATGTGCCGGATTAAAATCAGGCCGCTGCTGATACTCCTCCAACTGTTTACGGGTGCAACTCAATTTTATTTTATTCCGGAAAAATTCGGTTGACTCATCAGTGCCGATCATCAGCGCAGATTCCCGAAGACCGTAAGTATCCAGCAAGGAAAGCACCCGTTGAAATAGCTTTTCATTGAAGCCGTCAATTTTGTTATCAATCATAACAAAGATCCTGCCCTTACATTGCTGTAACACTTCTTCAAACATAAGAATCCGCGTACCCGCCTGAGAACGCAACTGACTAACTGCTGGCCAGTGCATGGCCATAACAGGACTATCCACTCCGAAATAGCGTTTGAAATTTCTGTCGTGTTGGGTAATGAGGACACTGTCTGCGGTTATCCGAAGGTCAATTTCAACCATCCAGTATTGTTGTTCTATTGCCTTTTGTAAGGCAGGCAGACTGTTTTCGGGGGTCTTTTCATCTACAACTCCACCTCTATGGGCAATAAGGCGGGTGGATTGGGAATAAAGAGAATTCCCCAAAAGCAGAACGATTGCTACTAACCAGGGTTTCATTTGCAGTTGCTTTGACTGAAGATACTGAGATTAATCTCCCTTACCGCCTTTAAAAATATTGCCAATTTCGCGACCGATTTTCTGAATCTTCTCAATCCCTTTATTGAGGGTTTCGGGATTGATGTCTTCGTATTCCTCAAACTTATGATCCGTAGCATACTGGCTTGGATAAACCATTAATTTGGAGGTAGTGCTGAAATATTTATCAAGCTTAAACAAAACATTGTCAAAAACAGGATCATAGGAAATGGAACCTTTTCTGCCGGAGAAAAAAACGATCAGGTCTGTTGATACAATTGATCTGGACAGGACCAGAAAATCCGCCCAGTCGTCGAACTGGTTAAAACTGATCGATCCCCCTTTGGAGCTGGCCAGGTAAGCACTGATATCTCTTTTTGATTTTTCATTACAATAACAGAAAACAGGAATTGAAAGTTCTTTGGAAAGGCGCATGATCGTATCAATGCAGGAGGAAAATCCTTTTTCCATTTCCGTAAAAGGCGGACAAAAAAACAGGATTCGTTTATGCGTGATCAGTACATTACTGATATTACAGATCATAATATTCCGGTCGAGACCAGATAAAATATTCTCGGTGGTTTCTCCAAAAAACTTTTCGAGCAGGGTATTTTTTTCCGGCCAGTTCAGCATCACCAGGCTGGCCATGATTTCCTTTGAAGTACGAACGATTCCGCTGTTTATATTATGATCGATGGAGGCAATCACGTTCAGATTTGTATCGGTAGCGGCTGCAATCTGGTAGGATTTCTCAAGCTTTTTTCGGGCAATAGCGAGGTTATTTTCTGCTTCCTCATTATTCGGAACAACAGATAATACAGTGATCGGATGAGGAGATTTTTTATCCTTGAACAGGATGGCCAGTTCCAGCATGGATTCCATTCTGTCAGGCTCTTCAATCGGGAGTAAGATATGTTCACTGTCGGTAATGGAATCCGTTTCGATGGACATACCGGCATCCGTATCCAAAACCAGTTTCTTAGCTGCATTTTCAGTAGCAAAGGAAGCCACCAGACAGGTAATCAGGATCAGAATAATGGTACCATTCAGAATATTTTCATCCAGAATTCCTTCTCTGAATCCAACCAGAATAATGGCAAGCGTAGCGGCTGCATGAGCTGAGCTCAATCCAAACAGCAATTGCCGTTCCGATGTTTTATAGTGAAACAGTTTCTGGCTTATAAAAGCTGCCAGCCATTTTCCAAGCAGGGCAGTAATGGTTAAAACAGCTGCAACAAACAAAGCAGTATACCCGTTGAACACGACCCGTACATCCACCAGCATGCCAACACTGATCAGGAAAAACGGAATAAAAATAGCATTGCCGATGAATTCAATCCGGTTCATCAAAGCGGAGGAATGTGGAATCAGTTTGTTCAGCGCCAATCCGGCTACGAAGGCTCCGATAATGGGCTCCACTCCTGCCACTTCGGCAAGAAAGGCAGCAAAGAACACCACAGCCAACACAAAAATATAATGAGATGTTTTTTCACTTTCCAGTTTGCGGAAAAACCAGCGTGCAATCCGGGGAATGAGGAAGAACATGATAGCTGAAAAGATGGCCAGGGAAGTACCGAGCCGGATCCAGAATTCCTGGTTCAGACTTCCTTTGTTGGCGCCCATAATAACAGCCAGAATGATCAGTACAGCCGTATCCGTAAGGATTGTACCTCCAACAGCAATGGCTACAGCAGATTGTTTGGAAATCCCAAAACGCGTTACGATGGGATAAGCAACCAGGGTATGTGTTGCAAACATACTGGCGGTAAGAAAGCTGGCATTGGCATCATAACCCAGTACATAAAGACAAACCGGGTATCCTATTGAAAGGGGAATAAAGAAGGTCAGCGCACCAAAAATAAAACTTCGGTTCTTATGCTTCTTAAACTCATTCAGATCGAGTTCCAAACCTGCAATAAACATAATGTATAACAACCCGATGGTGGAGAACAGATCGATAGCAGAATTTTTTGCAAGGATGTTCAACCCAAACGGACCAATAACCACCCCAGAAATAATCAATCCGATAATACCGGGAATATTCAGTTTCCGAAGCAGAATGGGGGAAAGCAGGATAATAAGAAGAATCAGCGAAAATATTAACACCGGATTACTCAATGGCCGGTGAAATTCTTCCAGTAATTCTCTCCAGAATGTTTCCTGCATAGATAAGCGTAATTATTATTCAAACATACCTAAAAAACGGTAGCCAACCCCCGACTCAGTGTGAATGTAAACCGGTTCATTCGGATTGGGTTCCAGTTTTTTTCTTAACTGGGCGATAAACACCCGAAGGTATTGCGCCTGGTTGATAAAGCCGGGGCCCCAAATGGTTCGAAGCAAAAATGCATGCGTTAACACCTTTCCTTCATTTTTAACCAGCAATAATAAAAGGTTGTATTCTGTGGTGGTAAGCTTCACCGGTTCTCCGTTTCGCCTGACCATACGTTCATCCAAATTGATATCCATCCCTGTAAACCTAAGCACGGGCTCATAATCATCGGTAGCAACGGAACGCAGTGCCGCCCTGATTCTTGCCAGTAATTCTCCGGTTCTGAACGGTTTGCACAGATAGTCGTTAGCACCGGCATCCAGTGCGCGTATAATCTCAGCTTCAGCTTTCAGTACACTGATGATAATAATCGGATTGGTGTACCAACTGCGAAGAGCTGTCAATACTTCCTGTCCATCCATATCCGGCAAACCAAGATCCAGCAGGATCAGATCCGGCGGATGATTTTCTGCCATTACCAATCCGTCCTTCCCTTTTTTTGCCAACTGAACCAGGTAATTATTCGACTGCAGGGTTATTTCCAGCATTGTACGCAATGCCGGCTCATCTTCAATAATTAAAATGCGAACCTTATTCATCTGATGTGTTATTCGCTGTAGCTGCAGCAGGTAACTTTATTATAAAGAGTGCGCCTCCAGAAGAACTGTCCGTTAGCATAACCTCTCCTCCCATGGCCTCTGTAAAGCCTTTTACGATGGATAAACCCAGGCCCGTGCCTGTGCCTTTGGTACCGGCAATTCTGTAAAACCGGTCAAAAACCCTGGATTGCTCTTCCATGGGAAATCCTTTACCGGAATCTTCCACCCTGCATTCAAGCGTATTATTATGATACCTACAGGATACCGTTATTTTGGAATGTTCCGGTGTATGAATCACAGCATTGGAAAGCAGGTTAAATAAAATCTGTTCCAACATTCCTTTATCCACCTGCACAAAAGGTAAATCAGGAGGTAGCCGCACTTCAGGCTGTTTTTTCAAATCAATGTCATGAACTTTTTTTACAATCCCATAAATCAGTTCAGGCAAATCAACCCAGTCTGGTTTTGGTTTTAACTGGCCGGATTGAATCCTCGACATATTCAACAGATTTTCTACCTGCAGGTTGAGTCGTTCGGCAGCATGACTGATTTCCTGCAACAGGACCGCCTTGTTATCCGCACTCAGGGTATCTTTATTGTCCAGCAAATTATCCGTGGCTCCAATAATAGCTGCAATTGGTGTTCTTAATTCATGAGAAAGGGAATTCAGGATGGTATTATACAGATGAACTTCTCTGCCTTTTTCTGCTCTTTGCCTTGCCAGCAATTCTACCTGCCGGATTCTATAGGTTAACACCGCATTAATCAAAACAATTATAAAATACATAAGCAGGAGTACCAGGTCTTCCGGGTTGGTAACCGCATAGGTAAAACGGGGAGGAATAAATAATATATCCCATAACAAAGCAGACAATAAAGCCGCAACCAGTACAGGCTTGATGTCAAAACTTACAGCAGCCAGGGAAACTGTAACCAATAACAAAAATGCTACAATATGATAGTTGATCAGGTTAGAAAAAATAAAACAGATCCCGGCCACCAGCAATACTGCGCCAATACTATAGAGATATTGGTAGGTGCGATTAATCCGGTATAACTGCAACAGGGAGATCATGAGCAAAAGTACATGCCTTGTATAAAGATTTTATAAAGATTTTTAAGAAGGCTGTATTGAATCCCATTAACTCTTTCCCGCTTTCTACTTTTACGTCTTATTATATACTATGGGATCACACCAGAAGCTCAGCATGGCGGGTATATTAATCGCACTGGGCATTATTTACGGTGATATTGGAACTTCACCTTTATATGTATTAAATGCTATCACTAATGGAAAACAGATTACCGAAGAATTGGTGGTGGGTGCCCTTTCCCTAATCATCTGGACGCTGACACTGCAAACCACCATCAAATATGTAATATTAACGTTGCAGGCAGATAACCGGGGCGAAGGTGGTGTCTTTTCTCTGTTTGCTTTAGTCAGACGCCGAAGAAAATGGCTGGTTATTCCCGCGATGATAGGTGGAGCTGCCCTGCTGGCAGATGGTATGATTACCCCTCCCATATCTGTTACCTCCGCAATAGAAGGCCTCAAACAGGTTCCCGCCTTTTCAACGATTACACAGACTACCATCATTTATATTGTGATTGGCATACTGACCGTACTGTTTTTTCTGCAACAATTCGGAACAGCCTTCATTGGTAAATTCTTTGGTCCGGTTATGTCTGTCTGGTTTGCTATGTTAGCCATACTGGGAATACTTCATTTTACAGATGAATGGGTGGTTTTTAAAGCCTTCAATCCTTATTATGGTATTCATTTGTTACTGACTTATCCCAAAGGTTTTTATATTCTTGGAGGAGTTTTTCTTTGTACCACGGGAGCAGAAGCATTGTACTCAGATCTCGGGCATTGCGGTAAATGGAATATCCGGTATTCCTGGATCCTGGTGAAAAGCTGTCTGATTCTGAATTACCTGGGACAGGGTGCCTGGCTCTTGTCCAGTTATTCCGGGAAAGTAATCACTGCAACCATGCTGGAAAGCGGCTTTAACCCATTTTATGGTGTTATGCCGGGATGGTTTCTCTATTTTGGAATAGCCATCGCAACGGCGGCAGCTATCATCGCAAGCCAGGCGCTGATTTCCGGATCCTTTACCCTGATCAGTGAATCCATGCGATTGAATTTATGGCCAAAATTCAAAATTGTGTATCCAACGGAAGCAAGGGGACAACTCTTTATCCCGGCTATTAATCTCCTGCTGTTTGCCGGATGTGTAGGCATCGTTCTATACTTCAAAAAAGCGTCCAACATGGAGGCAGCCTATGGACTGGCCATTACGCTATGCATGATTGCAACTTCCATATTGTTTGCCAATTACCTGGTACAGAAAAGGGTAAAGCCACTTTTAATTTATTTATACCTGATCGTATACCTGAGCATAGAAATTTCTTTCCTATGGGCAAATATGGAAAAGTTCACGCATGGAGGATATGTAACGCTGATTGTGGGAGGGGGCTTGTTTTTCGTGATGTACGATTGGTTCAGGGCACGCAAAATAAAAAACAGATATGTGGAATTTGTACGATTGGATCAGTATGTTCCACAGATACAGGAATTGAGTAATGATAAAACGGTTCCCCGGTATGCTACACACCTGGTGTATATGACGAGTGCTGATAATGAAAAAGAAATTGAGCATAAGATTATCTATTCCATTTTGTTTAAAAAACCGAAGCGTGCCGATATTTACTGGTTTGTGCATGTGGATACATTGGATGATCCATATACATCAGAGTATAAAGTAACACATATCATTCCCAATGATATTATCCGCATTGATTTTCGGTTAGGTTTTCGCGTTGAACCGAAAATTGATCTATTTTTCAGGAAAGTAGTGGAAGACCTGGTAATTAATCACGAGGTGAATGTAACCAGTAGGTATGAAAGCTTAGGCAAAAACAATGTGGTGGGAGATTTCCAGTTTATAGTGATGGAAAAATACCTGAGCCAGGACAATGAATTGAGTTTTTGGGAAAAGATCATAATGAAATTTCATTTTTTGCTGAAAGAAATCAGTCTTTCAGAAGAAAAAGGATTCGGACTGGATCCCGGAAAGGTGGTAACAGAAAAATTCCCCTTGATTGTAGCGCCGGTGGATATTAAAATTAAACGAATACAGGAGTGAATCCAGCAATACTGATAATAGATGATGAGGTAAAACTCAGAGGATTACTAGCCAGAATCCTGGCATTGGAAGGGTATATAGTAAAAGAAGCTACTACTTTAAAAACAGCGAAAGAAATGCTGGCAAAGGAACCTTTTGCCGTACTTATCTGCGATGTCAAATTACCCGATGGAAACGGAGTTGAATTCACTTCCTGGTTAAAAAAGCATTTTCCTGCAACCGAGATCATTGTTCTGACCGCATTTGGTACCATTCAGGATGGAATCCAGGCGATGAAAAACGGAGCCTTTGATTATATTACCAAAGGTGAGGATAATAATAAAATCATTCCGCTGCTTCAGCGCGCTATTGAAAAGCAGCAACTCCAGAAAAAAGTAAAGGAGTTGCAGGATAAAATCAGCGCCCGGTATTCCTTTAGTTCTATATTGGGTAATTCTCAGCGAATAAAATTTGCAATTGCAGCCGCTCAGCGGGTAGCCATAACAGAAACCACCGTGTTACTTACCGGAGAAACAGGAACGGGTAAAGAAGTATTTGCCCAGGCCATCCATGCAGAAAGTAACCGAAAGGATAATTCCTTTGTGGCAATCAACTGTTCAGCATTTTCACGCGAATTACTGGAGAATGAATTGTTTGGTCATAAAGCCGGAGCATTTACCGGCGCCTTAAAAGATGGTAAAGGATTGCTGGAAGAGGCTGACAAAGGAACGCTTTTCCTGGATGAAATTGGTGAAATGGCGATTGATTTACAGGCCAAACTGTTACGGGTACTCGAAACGGGAGAATTTTACCGGTTGGGCGACAACCAGGTACGAAAAGTGAATATCCGTCTGATCGCTGCCACCAACCGGGATCTTCAGAAAGAAATGGATGCAGGACGGTTCAGGGAGGACCTGTATTATCGACTGTCAGTATTTCAGATTGAATTACCCCCACTGAGAGAACGCACGGAAGACATCCCACTACTTGCCAATCATTTCATACAGGTCTTTGCAGCCAGGATGAACAAAAAAGTAACGGCTATTTCAGACGCCTATCTTACCAGGTTAAGTAAAATGAACTGGAAAGGTAATATCCGGGAATTAAAAAATTGTATCGAACGAAGTGTTATCCTGACAGATGGTACCGAACTGGAACCTTCTTCCCTACCCTCACAACCCGATGCAGTGGGCGTTGATCTGGCAAGCATGGAAAAAGCCCATATACAGAAAGTCCTGGAGCAATGTAACCACAATAAAACCGAAACGGCCAAATTACTGGGTATCGGCCTTACTACGCTTTACCGGAAGATGGAAGAATACCAACTCCACTAAAAATTTTCAAAATGAAAAAAGGCTTTTCATTTTGAACGTTCAAACTAGCAATCAATAAATATTCCCCTTTTATAATTGATTGATATTCTGCTGAGTAATTAGCAACGGGGATGTGGCATCGGAATTGGCTGATGGAGCTCAATCAACAATTCTGAATCGTATGCTATTATCCATTTTACTGCTGGTAGCCGGACTGCTCTGTTTCTGGCTTTTTTTCAACTCCATTGATTTCTTCGAAAAAATCTAATCATCATGATGAGCATCTTATTTGTACTATCTGTGCTGGTATTTATTTACCTGCTGTATGTATTGATCAAACCGGAAAAATTCTAACAACAACTGACTATGAACAAAGAACTTCTTGGCGTAGTGCTGATTTATGGCCTGACCATTCTTTTGGCAATACTTCTTGGCAGGGGCATTGCCCGCTGGCTTCGTGGTGAAAAATCCATTTGGAATCTAATGGCTCCCCTGGAGCGCCTGGTCTACCGGATCTGCGGAATCAATCCGGAGGAAGAAATGACCTGGAAACAACATTTAAAAGCTTTGCTTACGATCAATCTTGTATGGTTTGTGTATGCATTTATATTGTTGATTTCACAAGGGAGTTTGTTTCTTAACCCTGATGGCAATCCCTCCCAAACACCTGATCTGGCCTTTAACACCGCCATTTCCTTTTTAGTAAATTGTAACCTGCAACATTATAGCGGAGAAAGCGGATTAACGTATCTGACTCAGATATTTGTGATTGCATTTCTTCAGTTTGTTACGGCTGCCACTGGTATTGCTGCATTATTCGTGTTATTCCGGGCATTACGAGATAAAGTAACCGATAAACTGGGTAATTTCTGGGTATTCTTTACGCAAAGCATTACCCGGATTTTATTGCCTCTTTCGCTTGTGGTAGCGGTTCTTTTGCTATTTAACGGCACACCCAGTTCCTGGAAAGGGAAAGACAGTATTGTAACCCTGCAGGGAGACAGTGTATCTGTTAGTCGGGGTCCTGCAGCTGGCATGATTGCCATCAAGCAGTTGGGAACCAATGGGGGTGGCTATTTTGGAGTAAACTCATCCCACCCGCTGGAAAACCCCAATTACTTTACCAATGCAGTTGAAACCGTTTCTATTCTGCTGATTCCAATTGCATTGGTCTTTACCTTTGGTTACTATCTGAAGCGGCCCAAATTATCGCGGGTCATATTTTCAGTGATGACGCTTGGATTTCTGCTCATACTTTCAACATCGATCTGGTCAGAACTGAATGGTAATCCGGAACTGGAAAAGCTGGGGCTCCAGCAACCAACCGGTAGTATGGAAGGCAAGGAAGTTCGTTTTGGTCCGGCAGCTTCTGCGCTTTGGGGTATTGCCACTACGGCTACCTCAAACGGATCTGTGAACAGCATGCACGACAGCCATACACCACTAAGTGGGGCCATGCAAATCCTGGATATGATGATCAATGCCTTTTATGGTGGAGTAGGTGTAGGCTTTCTGAATTTTTTCATCTTCCTGATCATTGCCGTCTTTATATCAGGTTTGATGGTGGGACGAACTCCTGAATTCCTGGGACGTAAAATAGAAGCCAGGGAAATGAAAATAGCGGCCCTGATTGCCTTATTACATCCATTTATTATTCTGGTGGGAACAGCCCTTTCTTCCTATATTTTAGTGTATCATCCGGAAGCCAATTGGGCAGTGCAACCAGCAGCCTGGCTGAACAATCCGGGGGCTCATGGATTTTCAGAAATGTTATACGAATACACTTCATCAGCTGCCAATAACGGGAGTGGATTTGAAGGATTGGGAGATAATAATATCTTCTGGAATGTATCCACCGGATTTGTATTGATACTTGGACGCTACCTGCCCATCATCGGCCCCCTGGCGATTGCAGGACTACTGGCACAGAAGAAGTACATCCCTGAAACGTCAGGTACCCTCCGAAGCGACAGTTACACTTTTGGAGTAATGACATTTGCAGTAATTGTAATCATTGCAGCCCTTGCCTTCTTTCCTGCACTGACGCTTGGCCCGCTGGCTGAATATTTTTCCATTCGCTAACTGTAGATTAAACGAAATAATATGTCTGTTCACAATAAGAAATCCATTGGATTGTTTGAACCAGCGCTGGTGAATACGGCTTTGAAACAGTCGTTCAGCAAACTTCATCCAAAATTGATGATTAAAAATCCGGTAATGTTTACCGTTGAAATCGGTACCCTCATCATGTTCTTTGTAGTACTGTATACCGCATTCACCGGTGATGCAGCACAGGGTTCATTGGGATATAATCTGGCTGTTTTTATCATCCTTTTCATTACCCTTCTGTTTGCCAATTTTGCAGAAGCCATTGCAGAAGCGAGAGGAAAGGCCCAGGCCGATACCTTACGAAAAACGAGGCAGGATACACCTGCAAAACTGTTATCACCCGTAGGCGGAGGAAGTCTTGCGGAAGAAATCCGGGTTGTATCCTCGGCACAATTGCGACTCAATGACCGGTTTGTTTGTGAAGCCGGAGATACAATACCAATGGATGGTGAAATCATCGAAGGAATTGCTACCATTGATGAAAGTGCCA
>CAZJNY010000009.1:0-10498 GCA_964547405.1 uncultured Flavihumibacter sp.
CAGGGCGACCGGAAGTGAATACAATTGGTGCATCCGGGCGACCATCTGCTATCAGACGAGAACCCCGCTCGATAATCAATGCCCCTTTATCGCTTACATCACTTTTGATAATGGTACCGGGTTCAATGGTCAATACCGCACCGTTATTCACATACACATATCCTTTCAGGGTCCAGGTTCCGCGGGTCAATGTAACACTCTGATCGATGGTTCCATTTAAAACACGTGCCGTTGTATCAGTACCACCACCAGGGTTTGTAATGGTATCACCAACTTCCACTTTGATACAGGAAGTAATGGTTACCGCACTAATCGCGATGAGAGCAAATTGTTTTACCAATTTCATTTTATACAGTTTAAAAAGTTGAGTAGAGTTTATAGTTGTTTATTTTCTTAGGTCGAAATCATAGGTGAAGCCAACAGATATATTGGTACCTGGGCGATAGGAACTGAAGAGGCGATCGCCACTCCCCTTATTGAATTCCTTACTGCCACCAACATTTTCATAGAGGTATATCTCATTGTTCAGGATATCCGAAAAAGTAAGTTTCAACTCGCCTTTTTTATTCAGGATTCTCTTGGACAACTGAAAATCGAGCAGGTGTCTTGGACGCTCATAGATATCAGGGAATTCACCATTTCCTACCAATGCCAGACGGGGTCCGATTCGGTTATACAAAACCGTTGCATTTAATCCTTTGTCTGTAGAATATTGTAAACCTCCATTTATCAGGTAAGGCGACTGACCCTGGATCGGACGATTGGAGTTGATGGTTTGTCCGGCTGAAGTGGCATCCGGGAAACTCACATCTGAAAAGAGGTACGTAAAGTTTCCAAATGCAGTCATATTGTCCAGAAATTTACTGTCGCCCAGAAAATCCAAGTTCTTGCGGATCTCCAGTTCTGCTCCATAAGTATTGGCTTCCGAAGCATTCTGGAAGAAATACAGGCGACGGTCGGCATTTGAACCCGGATCCAGCCGGAATTCTATCGGATCGGTAAACCGCTTGTAAAAGGCACCAATGGTAAAGGCTTCTCCTGCTCTTGGATAAATTTCGTACCGCAGATCCAGGTTCAGAATTTTTGTGCGTTTCAGGTCAGGATTACCGGATACACCATAGTTGGATTCGTAATCAAAAAACTGAAAGGGTGCAATCTCTCTGAACTCCGGACGGGCAACCGTCTGGAAAGCGGCAAAACGGATATTCTGCGTCGTATTGATTGAATAGGTAAGGTTAACAGAAGGTAGGAAGTCGTAGGTTTCGGAATTAACATTAATGCGCTTGGAGGTCACATCTTTAGAAGTCAGATACTGTTCAAAGAATTCAAGACGACCACCCCAAACCAACCGGACTTTATCACTCAGTTTGTTATCAAACATCAGGAATCCGGAGTTGATGGCAGAGATACCAAAATACTTATCAGAGTTTCCGGTAAAATCATCCATCACATAACCGTTGATCCCAAAATTGTTCCGGTTGAAAATCTGGTCATAAGGCAAACTCACGAGATCATCATTGAAATTAGGCAGACTTGCTTCCCGGTACCGGAAGATCCTCGACTGGAAATCACGGAACCGGATAATAGTTGATCCGCCAAATTTGAAATTCTGCTTTTCGCCAAAGAGTTCAAAAGGAATGGTGAACGCACCGGACGCTGTAATGGTATGATCCTGCAGGTCAGACCAGAAACGACGGGAATCATCCGGATCGATCTGCCTGATATTACTACCAAATGCAGTAGTGTATTGCTGTGTACGAAGATCGGGCTGATCACGGGTTACCAGTGAATAGCCGGCATTCCAGCGAAATTTCGCTTTCGCAATTGATAATTGATGATCACCTTCCAACTGGCTGCTGAAAAAATTCCGCTGATTCAGGAAAGAGGAATAAAAATCAACATTCTGGTTACGGTTGTTATTTACCCCACCCCGTACGAAGTAATTATCATCGTAAAAACGGTTGAAAATATTCTTAAAAGATATTTTATTCTTTTTCTGTGAATAGGTCAGGTTGATGAGCGCACCCAGGTTGGTCTGGTAGCGGTTCTGCTGATCTTCAAAACGGAAAATGGGTGTTCCATCGTTCTGGCTGAACTGGCGATCCACATTGTATTTGATCATCGAGTTCCTGTACACCACCGAAGCAATCAGACCAAGCTTTGCGTCGTTTTTTAATACCCTTGAACTACCATAGGCAATATTATAGGTCATGATGGGCAACGCAGTAGTATTTCGCTGCGCGTATACATCATCCCGGAACAGTTTTGAATCGCTGATCTGATCAGTTACATTCTGCCCCCGGTATTCCTGGGGAGATCCCGGAAAACCTGCAGGAAATTTACGGGTACCATCATCAAATCCCAACCAGTCGGTAGAAGTCCGGGGATTACTTATGAAATCTTTAAAGGTTGAATTGGTATTAAATCCAAACTGTACTCCAACAGAAAGAAAATCTTTCGTAGGAATATCTTTTGTTTGAATCTGAATCAGACCACCGGCAAATTCTCCGGTTAATTCCGGTGTAGCCGTCTTGTTGATGATGATATTATCAATCATATTGGACGGAATCACATCAAAGGAGAAGGCCTTACGGTCGGGCTCAGACGAAGGGAGCTGCGCGTTGTTAATAAAGGCAGCGTTGTAGCGATCGCTCAAACCACGAACGATAACAAACTTATTATCCTGGATGGATGCACCACTTACCCGCTTCAATACTTCACCGGTGGTACGGTCGGGGGTTCTTTTAATAAGGTCTGCGGCTATGCCACTGGAAACCGCCGTATTATTTCTTTGCAGGTTGATAAGTGCGGAAGTGGTTTCGCGGCGAACAGAAGTTCTTACCACCACTTCGCCCAACTCCGATTTGTTTTCGAGTACAATGGTAACGATGTTCTCGACTCCTTCTTTAAGTTCAACTTCCTCTACGAGTTTGGTATTGTATCCGGCACTGGACACTCGTAGTACATATTTTTTTCCGGCAGGAAGACTAAAGCTGAATCGGCCTTCCACATCTGCTGCTACGCGTTGCTGTCCGCCTTCAAGAGCAATGGTAGCACCGGGTACGGGTTCATTAAGGGTATTGATTACTTTACCACTGAGTTTGATGGTTGTTTGTGCTGCGGCATGCAGTCCGGAGATCAACACCAACACCAACAGGTAGTAAAACTTTTTGCTCACAACTAAGGGGTTTATTTGCGGGCAAAACTACCTGCGCAATATTATCACCCTGTTATTGCAGCGTTAACGAATTGTAACTCCAATGTTACCGGAATATTAATTAGAAATTTAACTGCGCCTGAAGCCGCAACAGGCGGCCATTCTGTTTGTTGTCAGGATTGACGGCATCTTCAAATCGACGATTGGAGAAAACGTACATGGCAACCAATTCAACATTTCTGTTGATCTGCCATTCAGCACCCAGTTCCAGTTCATTTACCTGGTAACTGCGGGCATCCAGCTCAAACTTTTTGCCACCCTGATAATAATGATAGCGGGCAAATGGAATTAGTACCATCTTGCCAGGCTTCATCATATAGTTAGCAATAAAATAACCGCCCTGCAATTTTTTCTGTTGAATTGAATTGGATGCAGGATCGTATTCAGGTCCGGTTCCTACATTATACTCAGCCTGGATACCAAATGGCTGGGGATATAAGGTAAAGGAGGCTGCTACCCGCTGGTCTTTGTATTTGGCTTCCGGATTGATAAGTTTTACCCCCCTGGTAGTGTCTGCTATTGTGTAATGGCCGGTATAGGCCTGGATGCCCGTTTCAATGATCTGTCCATTGGTTAACTGTACTGGCCAGGAAAATCTGCCCACTACATGTACCTGGCGGTTTTGATCCGCCCGATTGGCAGACTGACCGTTGAACACTCCGAAACCCGCCACACCATAATCGCCTGAGCCTTTTAGTCCATCCTCGGTAAGCCGGTTCAGCAATTCTCTTTTCTCAGCTGGCGCCCAATATAGAAAAGCTCCCAGGTCCCGCTCGTTTACAAAAGAGGAATTGATACCATCACTCCGATCCAGCGGAAGCCGGTTGGAACTACTCTGCATGCCTTCAAATCCGTAGGGAATTTTACTTTGGCCCACCCGGATCCGCCAGGTTTTCTGTTCATTAAATGCCAGGTCAAAGTAAGCATCCCGGATTTGACCGTAATTGAGTCCGCCACCTGCAGAAGAAGCAAAATCAGGCTGTATATAGATAGATACCCGGTCAGAAATATTACCCTGGAAAATTACCCGTACCCGACGCAGGAAAAAACCTCCGTTTCCTCCCCAGCTCCGGTCGCACTGCTCACATTTCAGATTGGGATTGGTTTCCAGCAACCGATTGTACCGGGTTTGGACATAGCCCCGGATAGTGAAGGTCTCAAACCATTTCTTTTTGGTAACAGATACTGTCTTTACTGAGTCCTGGCCAGATACATTAGAATAAACTATAATTCCAATTAAAACCAGGCCGAAAACACGGTAAATCGAAGCCATTTTCACAGATTAATTTAGTGTTACCAAATTATTAACGGGGGCAAAGGTAGCCGTCAAACCCAGGCCGGACGGGCAGTCAATGTTAAGAAATTATTACCATACCGGCCGGCATCCCTCAACAGACCAAAGCAGTCTATTTTTGCGCAAAATTTAGTTATGTCACTGTCCTCGATCCTGAAACTGTTCACACCAAAGGATAAAGTCTTTTATTCTCTCTTTGAAGAAGTAGCAAATACAGTAGCGAAAATGGGTGCCCTGATGAAGGATGTGGTAAGTGAATCGGATTTTGATAAAAGAGCCGGACTGATTTCCAAAATGGAGGATCTGGAACATGTGAACGATGACCTCACCCATAAAATCTTCACCGAACTCGGAAGAAATTTTATCACTCCATTCGATCGGGAGGACATACATTACCTGGCCACCGCACTGGACGATATCTGTGATTATATTTTCGCTTCCGCGAAAAAAATCAATTTCTACAAGGTGAATCCCAATGATCCGGGCATACAGAAAATGGCGGATCTGATTGAGCAGGGTGCCGAACACATCAAGAACGCAGTAATAGAACTGCGTAACATGAAAAACATGCGGCAGATTACGGATGCCCTGGTAAAAGTAAACAGCATTGAAAACCAGGCCGATGATATATTTGACCTAAGCATTGACAGACTTTTCGAAACAGAACCAGATGCAAAAGAAGTGATCAAAAAAAGAGAGATCTACCAGGTTATGGAAATTGTAACTGATAAATGTGAAGATGCCGCAAACGTAATTGAAAGTATCATAATTAAATACGCTTAAGATAAGTGAGATGTGAAATGTGAGAAGTGAGACGAACAACTCTTCCATACTTTACACTCAAATCTTACATCTTAAATCTCAAATCTTACATCCACCATGACTTTCCTGGTAATTATCATTGTGCTGGCCCTGATATTTGATTATATCAATGGCTTTCATGATGCTGCCAACTCCATAGCAACCATCGTATCCACCAAAGTGTTAACTCCTTTTCAGGCAGTTCTCTGGGCGGCAGTTTTCAACTTTGCCGCTTTTTTCATTTCCAAATACCTGATAGGAGAATTTAAAATCGGGAATACCATTGCAAAATCAGTGCATGAAAACTTTATCACGCTGGAAGTAATTTTTGCCGGACTGATCGCAGCTATCACCTGGAACCTGCTGACCTGGTGGTTTGGCATCCCTTCCAGTTCTTCCCATACCTTACTTGGCGGTTTCATGGGAGCTGCCGTTGCACATGCCGGTGGTATGGTTAAAAATGGTGAAGACGTTATTAATTATGCCAAAGTGCTTCCTACTTTTCTTTTCATCTTCCTGGCACCGGTAATTGGAATGATTATCGCCTATATGATAACGGTGCTCATATTAAATATATGCCGAAAAGCCGTTCCCTATAAAGCAGAAAAATGGTTCCGGCGATTGCAATTGGTATCATCTGCTTTATTCAGCCTGGGCCATGGTGGTAATGATGCACAAAAAGTAATGGGAATTATTGGAGCAGCCGTTATCTTTTTTGAAGTTCAGAATGGAAATTCCACGTATATCTCACTGGATTCTGCACACCGTTTCTCCCATTTCGTGGAGGATTACTGGTGGGTGCCGGTTGCCAGTTTTACAGCCATCGCATTGGGCACCCTGAGTGGTGGATGGAAAATTGTTAAAACCATGGGTACCCGAATTACAAAAGTTACACCGCTTGAAGGAGTTAGTGCCGAAACTGCGGGTGCCGCAACGCTTTATTTAACGGAAGCATTGGGAATTCCTGTTAGTACAACCCATACCATCACAGGTGCCATTATCGGAGTTGGTGCAACCAAACGGTTGTCAGCTGTTCGTTGGGGCGTAACCATTAACCTGCTATGGGCATGGATTCTTACAATACCGGTTTCTGCCATCATTGCAGCGATTGTTTATTACATCATTAAGGCGATAAATTAAATCAGGCCTGAACATTGAAAAAGGGGTGCCCGCCGGCACCCCTTTTTCATGCACACATAGAGAAATTGGCTTATATTGCCAGCTATTTAAGGAATTATGAAAGGAATTATTCTTGCCGGCGGTTCAGGTACCCGGCTGCATCCAATTACCTATGCAATCAGCAAACAAATCATGCCGGTTTACGATAAACCAATGATTTATTACCCGCTCTCCACCCTTATGCTGGCAGGGATCCGGGAAATCCTGATTATCTCTACACCGCATGATTTACCGCTCTTTAAAAAATTGCTGGGGAATGGTCATGAACTCGGGTTGGAAATCAGTTATGAAGAACAGCCAACTCCTAACGGACTCGCACAGGCGTTTGTAATCGGCGCACCCTTTATCGGTTCGGATAAAGCTGCCCTTGTATTAGGCGACAATATCTTCTACGGTGCGGGCCTGGGTACACAACTGGCTCATAATACCAATCCTGATGGCGGCATTGTTTATGCCTATCGCGTTAGCGATCCGGAGCGGTATGGAGTAGTGGAATTTGATAAAAACAATCAGGTACTTTCCATTGAGGAAAAACCAGCTCAGCCAAAAAGCAATTACGCCGTTCCCGGACTGTATTTTTATGATAATGAAGTATTGGATATAGCGAAAAATCTTCAACCCAGTCCCAGAGGTGAATACGAAATAACGGATGTAAACAAGGAATACCTGAAAAGGGGCAAACTGAAGGTCTCGATTATGGATCGTGGAACTGCCTGGCTGGATACGGGAACCTTTGATTCCCTTATGCAGGCTTCTCAGTTTGTACAGGTAATAGAACAAAGACAGGGAATCAAAGTGGCCTGCATTGAAGAAATTGCCTGGAGAAAAGGCTTTATCAACAATGAACAACTTGAAAAAATTGCACAACCTTTATTAAAGAGCGGCTATGGGCAATACCTGATGACCGTTCTGAAAGAAGGCTGATTTGATAATGAATATCATTAACCTAAAACGATCTCATGAGCAAGATTCTGGTAACCGGTGGATGTGGTTATATTGGTTCACATACCTTGGTAGATTTAGTTGAAAATGGATTTGAAGTAATTTCTGTTGACAATAACTCCCGGTCTACTCCCCGTATTCTTGAAGGTGTTGAAAAAATTACCGGAAAGAAAATAAAAAACTATAAGGTTGATCTCTGCAATTTCGATGACACCTATGCCATCTTTGCGGAAAACAGTGATATCACAGGCATCATTCATTTTGCCGCCTTCAAGGCAGTTGGAGAATCTGTAGAACAGCCCCTCCTCTATTTTGAAAACAACCTGGTAAGTCTGCTGAACCTGTTAAAATGTGTGCAGGAATTCAAAGTGCCTCATTTCGTGTTTTCTTCTTCCTGCACGGTGTACGGAAATCCGGATATAATTCCGGTTACAGAGAGTACCCCTCCGAAACCGGCAGAATCACCGTATGGCTACACCAAACAGATGGGAGAGCAAATCATCAGTGAGTTCGCCAAAGTGAACTCAACGCAATGCATCCTGCTTCGCTATTTCAATCCGGTAGGCGCACACCCAAGTATACAGATTGGAGAATTGCCCATCGGAAGGCCCGCCAACCTGGTGCCCGCCATTACACAAACTGCCATCGGGAAAATTCCACAGCTCACCGTTTTTGGAAATGATTATGATACAAGGGATGGTTCCTGTCTGCGCGACTTCATACATGTATCGGATATCGCTCATGCACATACGCTTTCTTTACAGTACCTGATGAAAGGCAAGGGAAAAAAATCCTGCGAAGTATTTAATCTTGGAACCGGTAATGGTGTAACGGTACTGGAAGCTATCAGAGCTTTTGAAAAAGTAAGCGGCCAGGCCCTGAATTATATGATCGGACCCCGTCGTCCGGGAGATGTTATCGCTATCTATGCCAATAACGAACACGCAGTGAATGAACTGGAATGGGTACTTAGCTACAATCTCGAAGACATGATGGATACGGCCTGGAGATGGGAGAAAAAACTGAAGGAAGATGAGAGCCTTTTCCAGGTTCAAAAAGCTAATCTGAACTAAGTTCCGTAGCAAATCAACCGTTTCTATATGCTGAAGGATATCCAGGTGACCGGTAAACTAACTTATGGCAACTGACGATCTCGAATTACTGGCCCAGTTCAGGCAGCCCGGCACCAAAGAGCGCGCCTATACAGCCATCGTTAAAAAATACCAGGAACGCCTTTACTGGCATATCCGCCGCATGGTCGTGAATCATGAAGATGCGAATGACGTGCTGCAAAACGTATTCATCCGGGTATGGAATGGACTCGAAAATTTCCGGGAAGACTCCAAACTCTATACCTGGCTCTACCGAATAGCTACCAATGAATGCCTGAGTTTTCTGGAACAACAAAAGAAAAAAGCATCGGTATCGCTCTCTGATGTGGAAGAAGGCCTGGCTAACCAGGTTCGGGCCGACAAAGACTTTGATCCTAAAAAAATTGAATGGAAACTGCAGATCGCCATTCAACGGCTTCCTGAAAAACAACGGATAGTATTCAGCTTAAGATATTATGATGAAATGCCATACGAAGAGATGAGCAGGGTGCTCGACACGTCGGAGGGTGCGCTCAAAGCCTCCTATCATCACGCCGTGAAAAAAATTGAAGACTATTTACTAAATCATTAAACCTGGGCCATCTGGCCAGGTCAAACAATAGATGACACCCGATTTGAACATAACAGAGGAACTGAAGGGACTGGCTCCGGCACTTGTAGGGCAGCAATCGCTGCAGCCCTACAAGGTACCGGTCGGGTATTTTGAAGCATTTCCGCAAAGAATGATGGACATGGTGCGTCGGGAAGAAGCCAGTGAAGAAATCTCATCCATTTCTCCCCTGTTAGCCGGTTTATCAAGAAAAATGCCGTTTACGGTACCGGAAGGTTATTTTGAACAGGCAGCAGAGCAAATGGAACTGGAGCCCGGTTCAATTTTAGCCGGTATTGAACGCCATGTTCCCTATGTTGTTCCAATGGGATATTTTGAGGAATTTCCGCAGGCGATGCTTCGCCAGGTTTACGCGCAAGAGTCCCTCCCTACCGCAAAGGGCGCATCTTCTGCAGACAGCAACCTCCGCCCGGTTACTGGAAAAGAATCCGGCAGCTCATCTGGCGCCAGCGTTATTTCAATAGGCAGGTCCTGGATACGATATGCCGCCGCAGCCGTTGTTACTGCAGTACTGGCGCTGGCAGGCTGGATGTATTTCCAGCCAGCTTCTGATAGCATCGACACGAATCCGATAGCCGCCCTTCAACTCGACAGGGAATTCAGCCAAATCAGCGATGAGGAGATACTTGAATTTACCAATCCGACCAGCACCATTTATTATGGAACTGCGGTATTGGCTCCTGGTGAATTATCCGGCTCGGAAGTACACGACCTGCTGGGGGATGTCAGCGATGAGGCCCTTCAGCAGTATTTGCAGGAATTCAATGGGAAAAACACCAATTCAATGAACTAAAGAGACAGGCATGAAATATATTTTTACTCTTCTTTTTTTCTTAGGCTCTTTTCAATTTATCGCTCAGGCACAGGAACGTGACGGAGAAAGACTGGAAGCGTTGAAAGTAGCCTACCTGACGAAGAAGCTCAACCTCAACTCAGAAGAGGCGCAGAAATTCTGGCCGGTTTATAATGAATACATAGCTGACATGAAAAAAGTCCGCCAGGAAAACCGTGGTGGCGATGAACTCAAACGCGAAGAAAAACTGCTGGAGGTTCGAAAAAAATACCAGACCTCCTTCAGCAAAGCCTTATCTGCCGACAGGGCTAACCAGTTTTTCAAAGCCGAAAAGGAATTTTACAGCTATGTGCAGAAAGAATTACAGGAACGCCGGCAGCAACGTCAGGATAACAGAGCGCGTTTTCGCGACAATTAACTTCAGCCGAAAGTCGGGATTTTGACATCATGGTAAAACAGGAACTTCCAGTTATTTTCCTGTCCTGTTTTCCACCATTCCTGCCGCAATTCCATGGCACGTTTTCCGTCGTAATCGTATTTCGCCACAAAC
>CAZJNY010000009.1:10598-12795 GCA_964547405.1 uncultured Flavihumibacter sp.
TGAGTCATCAGCACTTTGGTAATTTCACCCGGATTGATGCCCGCATCCATAAGGTTCTTAAACAACTGGGGCCGCCCATCGACATCAAATCCGAGTCCGGTATCCAGCAATAAAACATCTTCGCTGGTTATTACAACAAAAGGCTGAACTTCTACCAGCAAACTACCAGTCGGACGATCATTCAATTCATCAGCCTGGTGATCAAAAGGCACAAATTGTTTGGTGCCATCAATAGTGAAACTACCTTCTGAAAGTGGAATAACTCGCATACAATATTTAGTTTAACGCAGCACCATCTGCCGGTCGGCGTCTAATCGGATTAATATAAACAGGGCAGCAGTAAATGTGATTAATGAGGTTCCGCCATAGCTGATAAAAGGCAGGGGAATTCCGATAACTGGTGCAAGCCCGATGGTCATGCAGATATTAATCGCAATATGAAAAAACAGGACGGATGCCACTCCGTATGCATAAGCCCTGCTGAATACACTTCGTTGTCGTTCCGCTACTGTAATGATCCGCATCAGTAACAAAAAATAAACAGCCATCAGAATAAAGCTGCCGACAAATCCAAAGCCTTCACCGATGGTGCAAAATATAAAATCGGTTCGCTGTTCGGGAACAAAATCATAGCGTGTTTGGGTACCTTTTAGCAGCCCCTTTCCGGCAAAGCCGCCACTACCAATTGCGATTTTACTTTGTTTAACATTGTAGTCACCTCCATCGTCTTTTTTTCGGGGTGCCGCATTTTCCAGCACTGCTGTTCCGTCACTAGGTATATAGTCCTTACCGATCGTATCATATATACGTTTAACCTGGTAAGGTTGTAATACGGATTCAAATACATAGGGAACCAGAAAACGCTGAATTCCTACACACACAACCCAGATACCAACTATGGTAAAAAGCAGCTGTTTTCGTCGCCTGATCTGCCTGCGTAAGACGTATATGGCAACCAGTGCAATGCCGGTAAGTATCAAAGCTAGTGTATTGGGCTCCATTAACAAGGTAGCTACTACCAGCACCGCAAAAGAAAATCCGATAATCAATATACCCGCTGGCAATCCCTCCCGGAACATGACCAGGAAGAAAGAAAAATACACCAGGGCCAACCCTGTCTCCTGCTGAAGGATGGAGAGGACGGCCGGTGTGAGCGCAATGGCGGTAGCAATTAACTGTGATTTTGTTTTGGAAAAATCCGTTTCTACCCGGCTTAAATATTTGGCCAGTGCCAGTGCTACAAACACTTTACAGAGATCAGCCGGCTGCAACTGAAAACTACCAAAGCGGATGATCGATCTGGTACCCTTGATTTCCGTGTGGAAAGGGAAAACCAATAATAACAATACGATCCCGAAGGCGTACCATAAATTGGCGGTAGCGGTAAAAAATTTCGAATCCGTTACCAGGATAAAAATCGCAATAAACATTGCCAGCACCCAGAATATCAGTTGCCTGCTATAATCTGTTTTAAACGAAGTAAAAGATTGCAGAACTGCATCACCTTCTTTATAAGTAGCTCCAAAAATACTCATTACCCCAATGGCGCAGAGAATCATGTAGAGCCCCACCAGTACCCAGTCTATCCCCTTTGATATTTCCGAATTTCTTGCGTGCATGATCAGGCGTTTACAGGATGGGTAAAGGAATATTGTTCAGGAACAATTGCTTCCGGCCGAAACCAGGTTGTGCGAATATCCCGGATGGGAGCAGGCTGTTTTTGTTTTTGCGGAAGGCTGTCCTGTCTGTAATCTCTTTTTAAAAAACGCTTGATGGCACTGGAGTCTTTTGTCATTTTAAACCAGTTATAGGCACGGGTGGAGTCAGCCTTATATTGTTCACGCACCAGGTATCCAGGCATGAGGTTGGCAGCGGCAATCCGCTCCACTTCTTTCAGGCGTTCTGTACGAAGTGTATCATTTAGAAATTTTTCCATCATCAGTGCAGCGATAGGTCCGGCCCAGGTACCCCCATATCCCGCATTTTCCACAATCACCGCAATCGCAATTTTCGGATCTTCCCTGGGAGCAAAACATACAAACACGGAATTGTCTTTCAGCTTGGTTCTCTTTCCTTCGATTACCCGGTAGTTTTCTGCTGTACCCGTTTTGGCGCATACATTGATGCCAGGCAGTTTGGCCATTCTTGCCGTACCGATTTCCACCACATCCTGCATACCCGAGATTACCGCCTCAAA
>CAZJNY010000009.1:12895-14125 GCA_964547405.1 uncultured Flavihumibacter sp.
TTCATATATTCCTTCCATTTCTGATAGCCGTTTTTAACACCTCTGTATTTCCCTGCGTCTACAGATAACCGGTAGATATGTGTAAAATAGGAGTTACAGGAATTGGCAATGGCCAGCCGAAGATTGGCAGCATGCCCTGCATTGTTATGGGTACATTTTACCGGCCTGGAACAGCCATAATAAGCACCTCCGCATCCGATTCCAAAAGAGGGGGTAATGATGCCCTCATCCAAAGCCACCAATGCGCCCAATGGCTTAAAAGTAGAACCCGGCGGATACTGACCTTTGATCGCGCGGTTTAAAAGCGGACTGCTTACATCCAGGAAAAGTTTATTGAAATTCTGTTGTTTACTGGGACCAGTCAGCATATTCGGATCAAAATTGGGCCCCGAAACCATTGACAGAATGCCTCCTGTTTTGGGTTCGATGGCAACCACTGCACCAACTTTTCCCTGCATTAGTTTCTCCGCCAGTTGCTGCAGCTCCACATCAATATAAGTATGCAGGTTTCTACCGGCTACCGCCGCCGTATCATAGATACCATTCTCGTATTTCCCGACCAGCCTGTTTTTATTATCCTTGATCAGGTATTCAACCCCTCGTTTGCCCATTAAAACCCGTTCATAATAGGCTTCCAGACCGGTTTTCCCAACATAATCACCCAGCCGGTAAAATCCATCGGAACGTTTGATATTACCGGAGTCGGCTTCTCCGATATAGCCCATAATATGGGCTGCTGCTTTGAACGGATATACTCTGACAGGACGTTCTACAAGAGCAAAGCCGGGAAATTTATAAATATTTTCTTCCAGCCTGGCATGCATTTCAGGTGTCAGCAGATCTTCGAATATGCTTGGCCGGTAGCGGCCGTTTTTCAGAATGGCAGTAACCACTCTTTTCTTGAATTCTGCGGTATCAATTTCAACCAGTTTGCAAAGAAAACTGGTATCCACGCCTTTGATCTGGGAAGGCGTCACTTCCAGATCAAACATGATGGTATTATTCAGGATGGCTTTCCCATTCCGGTCGTATATGATACCCCGGTCGGGATAGCGCACTTTGGGATATACGGCATTGTTGAAGGCAAGGGCTTCATATTTGCTGGAAAACAGTTGAAGATTTACCAACTGTGCCACGATGATCAGGAATACCCCCGCCACTATCAGACGGATAACTGTTGAACGCGATTGGTTAAACACAGACATATGGGAATGGGAAATGGAACGTTAT
>CAZJNY010000009.1:14225-18308 GCA_964547405.1 uncultured Flavihumibacter sp.
TCCTCTCACATATTCGTTCGAAACCGTTCTTTTCGGTAAAACAGCAGTTCCGTAATCAGGATGAGCAGCAGACTTATACCAGTGGAGGCGCCCACTTTGCCGAGGAAATACCAGAAATTTCCAAAACTCAGCCATTCCAGAAAAACAAGGTATCCGTGATGAACCAGGGTTAATACCACTACCAGCACCATATAAGGTGCCCAGCCCATACTGTTGATGGAAGGTGCGCCATAACTCTGTTCTGCACCCTCCTGCCGGATCAGCAGGTTCACCAGGAAGGGCCGCAAATAGGCGATTAACACACAGGCGGCAGCATGTAATCCAGGCCACATCAGGAAATAGTCCAGTGCCAGCCCATAAAAAAAAGCGATCACCATCAGCCAGGTTCTGCCCGTGTTAAAAGGAAGCCATAGAATAAACAGAAAATAGAGATAGGGAACAATGAATTGATGTAATGGCGGAATCTTATGCAGGATAAAAACCTGCACCAGCAGAAAGAGCAGCGCTCGCAGACTATGTTTCACAAAATCACTCATTCGTATTGCGGGTTGCGTTTTCCAGTTTTTGTTGCTCTTCTGCCTGTGTATTCTGCACTACATATACAAATTGCACCGTTGAAAAATTGGTGCCTGTTTTAAGGCGGAGATTATAAAAATTCGTACTTGGATCATTCATAACACTATCCACCGTTCCGATCAGAATATTAGGCGGAAAAATTGAAGACAGTTCACTGGTAAGCACAGAATCACCTTTCTGAACTTGTACACTTTTCGGGATATTCCGCATATGAACAATACGCGGATTCTGACCATCCCAGCCAATTGATCCGCGCTCACCCGAATTTTTAAGTTTTCCATCCACTTTAAACTGCCGGCTTATCATGGTCATCACCGTAGAAAAATTGGCACTTGTATTCACCACCCGTCCAACCACCCCATTGGAACCGATAACCGCCATATCCGGACGAACACCCTGATTGGAACCACGGTGAATCGTAACAAAATTCGTTTGTGTCGTAATAAAACTGCCCACCACTTTGGCCTCCCGGTACACATATCGCTGAAAGGGTTTCAAAGAATCAACCCGGATTGAATCCACCACCAGTCGTTGCGTTGTATCGGCCGATTGGTAATTGGATCGCAGCATTTCTCTCAGGGCAACATTCTCCTTAACCAGGTTTTCGTTGGCTCTTTTCAGCTTGAAATAATAATCGATGGTATTGTACTGTTCATTCACCCTTCCGGTGATCTCATTGGCAACACCCGCAAATGCAGCTTCGTGAAATTTATTGTAGCGAAAAAGAAAAGACAGTGCCAATGCCTGCAGTGCCAGGAACGACAAAAAATTAAAGTAACGCCGGATAAACAGGAAGATATTTCGCATATCTGTTAACGCATCACGAAGGGATAGCGGTCATAATTCTTCAACGCAATACCAGTTCCACGAACCACACTCTTCAGCGGATCATCTGCCACGTGCACAGGCAGTTTGATTTTCTGACTCAACCGCTTATCAAGACCGCGAAGAAGCGCACCGCCTCCTGTGATATACAGGCCCCTGCGATAAATATCAGCAGCCAGCTCAGGAGGGGTTGTTTCAAGGGCTTTCAGAATAGCCTCCTCAATTTTGAAGATGCTCTTATCCAATGCCTCGGCAATTTCCTGAAAACTTACCATGATCTGCTTGGGAATACCAGTTACCAGATCCCGGCCATTAACCGGAATATCATCGGGCGGATTGTCGAGATCTTTCATGGCTGCACCAATCTGGATCTTGATCTGCTCAGCTGTACGCTCACCGATCAGCAGACTGTGATAGCGGCGCAGGGCCTCCATGATATCAGCCGTGAATTCATCTCCGGCGATACGGATACTCTGGTCGCACACAATGCCTGCCAGGGCAATCACCGTTATACCAGTAGTACCACCACCTATATCGATGATCATATTGCCGACAGGTTCCTCTACATCAATCCCGATACCCAGGGCCGCAGCCATCGGTTCATGGATGAGGTACACTTCCTTGGCACCTGCTTGTTCCGCACTGTCCCGCACCGCTCTTTTCTCCACTTCCGTAATAGAGGAAGGGATGCAGATCATCATTCTCCAACTGGGTGGAAAAAGTGGTTTTTTGGGATAGATCATTTTAATCATCTCCCGTATCATAAGCTCGGCAGCGTTGAAATCGGCAATTACGCCATCTTTCAACGGTCTTACCGTGCGGATGCTTTCATGCGTTTTTTCATGCATCATCAGGGCACGCTTACCAACGGCCAGCACATTCTTCGGGTTGTTCCGGTCAAGGGCAACAATCGAAGGTTCATTCACCACAATTTCGTCGTTATGTATGATTAGGGTATTGGCTGTACCCAGATCCATGGCAATTTCCTGGGTCAGAAAGTTGAATAATCCCATGTTGTTGAGGTCAAGATTTTAGTCAGGATATAATGTCAGCAAAATTGATGCAAATAATTCGATTAATCAAAGTATGACACTTTGATTATCACTATTTTTTCCACAATATACTGAATTTCACCCGACCGGTGGCACCGGTCGGGTGAGCGTCAGAGTCCGCCATGGCCTGCATACAATCGGATGGGACCTTCCAGTTCGAGTGCCAGCACTGACATATACTCGTCTTTCACCGAAGCGGGAATATCGATGTAGACCAGGCCAGGCACCTGGCTCCAGGATATTTTACCAACCACTTTATGTGATAATTCCTGACCGGTTCCTACCACGCGGATGGATTTGATTTTATTCACGAGTCCTTTTATCCAGATGGTTCCCGAAGGCTTTCCTGCCAGGAACAGATACAATTTGGTGGAGTCTTTGGAAATCGTTGAGGGTCCATAAAAATGCCCGTGAGGCATTCCACCCTGGGTTCCGAAAATGGCTTCTTCATGCTTGCGATTCCATTTACCAAGCTCTTTTAATACGGTAACCTGCTCCCGGGGTATCGTACCATCTTCCATTGGCCCGATATCCAGCAATAAATTTCCACCACTTCCTATGGCATCTGCAAATATGGAAATGATTTCGGTGGGCGTCTTCCAGTTGGTATCGCTGTGCTGGAATCCCCAATTGTTATTGATGGTCATGCAGAGTTCCCACCAGCGCCCTTTAGGACGATGCACCGGGGTGTTCTGCTCGGGGGTTGCATAATCTCCATAACCCTGCAACCGGGAATTGATGATGGCACCCGGCTTTGCTTCCAGAATCTGTTTACGGATTCCTGCCGCATCCCATTCTTCCGCACTGTGTTCCCAGTCTCCGTCAAACCACCAGAGATCCGGTTTAAACTGCTGGCTGATTTCCCGGATCTGTGCTTTGTTAAATCGGCTGAAACGGCTCCATCGGGCAGTATCCTGTGCCAATTTATACCTGCTGCTATCTTTTAAAAATCCGGGATAATCAGGATGCGACCAGTCAATCAGGGAAAAATAGGCCCCTCTTTTCAATCCGTATTTGTCCAGCGCCTGGAAAAATGGTGTTAGCAAATCCCTTTTTGCTGGCGTATTTTTTACCGTGCTGTAGTGTTTCTGTTGCGTGTTCCAAAGAGCTAATCCGTCATGATGTTTGGTAGTGATAACAGCATAGCGTGCACCGCTTTCTTTAATGAGGGCAGCCCAGGCATCAGGATCATACCTGCTGGCTGTGAACCCCTTCATCTGTTTCATATACTCCGTATGGCTGATTTTCTTATTGTGAAAACTCCAGCTTTCATCCACGCCATTTACCGCGTACATGCCCCAGTGAATAAATATGCCCAGTTTAGCATCCCCAAACCAGGTCATTTTCGCAGTGTCTCCACCGGGTTGTAATTGTTGGGGACTTAGTCCGGTTACACCGGTTTGCGCCTTCAGTGTTTGTAATCCGCCCATCGCAGCAAGCAGTAAAAGCAAATTCGTTCTGTTCCGGAAGCCTTTTTTCATGTTGAATAATTCAACGGCTAATGTACTGGTTGGAATCCGATCGGGCTGGTTCGATTTTTCTTTTTCAGGCCACTATTTTACCCTGCGGCACCCCCTCTTCCATTCTCCCTCTTCCATTCCCCCTCTTCCATTCCTCCTTTCCTCCTTTC
>CAZJNY010000009.1:18408-35117 GCA_964547405.1 uncultured Flavihumibacter sp.
ATCCCAAACCCCAGCTTCCTTTCCATTTCTGCCTCCAGCTTTGGCAGGTGGCGACGTTCGACCAGAAAACTGGTTAACTGCGCGATCTCACGAAAAATAGCATGTTTGTCAACAGCTCCTTTGAGATAGTCCTTCCCGCTACTCCCACCGGTTCCAATTCTGGCACCTATGATCCGCTGTACCATATTCATGTGCCGGTACCGCCAGGTACTCAGCTGCTCATCGATTTCGAGTAATACATTCAGCAACTGAAAGGGTAATTGCAATAGCGGATATCCGCGATATAGCATAATAAACAAGGCCGCCCGGGAAGCCCGGGGGGATAATTGCCGAACCTGAACTGCCGGCCCCTGCTGCCCGGATTCAGTCTCGTGCTGCTTTTCCTGTTCAGTTCCAAACTGAAGCGCAAATGCACCCAGCTGTGATTGCTCCTTTTCGGACAGGCTTGACCGGTAGACCGCAGCATACTGATCAAACCAGTCGGGTGCCTGTTCCAGGAAGGGCATCCGTTCCAGCCATTCATTCAGCAAACTGATCAATGATTTTTCTGCCTCAATTCGTTTAATCAACTCCACCTGCTCCGGCCTTAATTGAGAAAGGTAATATTCCTGCCCGTGGCGATGCTCGAACCGCAATCCCAGCCTGGCTTCCAGCCCCTTAAATTGCCAGCTCTGAAATCCGGAAGCAGGACGAAGCAGATCCCGAAAATCGAGAAAATCCATGGGCGTCATGGTCTCCATCACATCAATCTGCTGCACCAGTAATTTTAAAATGGTAACCGTTCGCTGTAACCGGTGCACCACCGTTTGTAATTCCGGAGAATTATCGTTTAAGGAAGGCTGTTGTAGAATTGTATGTACCGAATCCACCTCATACATAATCTGTTTAAACCATAACTCATAAGCCTGGTGAATAATGATGAATAACATTTCATCATGCGCAGGTTGCTCCTGCAACCCACTCTCCGGCTGCTGCGCTCCCAGAATCTTTTCCAGTTGCAGGTAATCAGAATAATGAACGGGTTTCATCGCTTTCAGATTAATTGAATTCAAAACCGATATCAGTCCTGTAGTACATCCCCTCATAGGAAATGCCTTCCAGTCTTTTCCTGGAGGCCTCAACTGCCTTCTTCACCGTATTTCCATAGGAGGTTACGCACAATACCCTGCCCCCATTGGTTAGTATATCTCCGTTTTTTTCCGAAGTGCCCGCATGAAAAAGCAGGGTATCAGCACCACTTACCTGCTCCAGTCCGGAAATCTTTTTACCCTTTTCGTAATCGCCGGGATAGCCGCCACTTACCGCCATAACGGTACAGGCTACCCGATCATCCTGTTCAATAACCTGCCGGTCGAGTTCCTGACGGGCTGTTGCCAGCATAAGTTCTACCAGGTCATTTTTCAGCCTGGGCATTACCACTTCCGTTTCGGGATCTCCCATACGGCAGTTGTATTCAATCACGTACGGATCTTCTCCCACTTTTATCAGACCAACAAATACAAATCCTTTATAATCGATCTGCTCTTCCTGTAACCCTTTCACCGTTGGCTCTACTACCCGCTCCACCACTTTCTGCATAAATTCCGCATCGGCAAACGGAACCGGACTCACAGCACCCATGCCCCCGGTATTCAGACCGGTATCTCCTTCTCCAATCCGTTTATAATCTTTTGCCTCTGGCAGCAGCACATAGTTTTTTCCATCGGTAAGAACAAATACAGACAACTCAATGCCCGACAAAAAGGCTTCAATCACAACCGTCTTGCTTGCCTCACCAAACTTTTGATCCTGGATCATGGCGGAAAATTCACGGATGGCCTCCTCCCGATCGTTCAGAATCAAAACACCTTTACCAGCAGCCAGTCCGTCTGCTTTCAATACGATTGGCAAACTATGCTGACGGATATATTCCAGTCCCGCATCAAAATTAGCTGCACTAAATTCCTGATAAGCAGCTGTAGGGATGGAATGCCTTTCCATAAAGGCTTTCGCAAATGCTTTGGATCCTTCCAGTTGGGCACCAAAGGCATCCGGACCAATTACCGGCATCCATTCCAGCCCAAGTTCCCGGGCCACCGCCTCTTCCAGTTGTACCGGATTGGATTTGAAATAATCGACTACCCCTTTTACCAGTGGCTCTTCCGGTCCAACCACGATCATATGCACCTGCTTCTCGAGGCAAAATTGCCGGATGGCAGGAAAATCGGTTATGGATAAGGGTACATTCGTACCCAGTTTTGCTGTACCCGCATTACCCGGGGCGATGTACAAATTGGTACAAAGTGGACTTTGTTCAAACTTCCAGGCTATGGCATGCTCCCTGCCACCGGATCCGAGCAATAATATATTCATGACTTAGATTCGTTTCAGGCTGCGAAAATAGGGAAATGGTCCCAGCCCTCCGGTTTCCCGTTTTATCCTTATTTTCCGACCCTGAACGACAGCCAATAAAACAGACAAACTCATGAGTCAATCGCAGCTTGCATCCCAAAAAAGCCATCCAAAGGGATTGTACATTCTTTTTGCCACGGAAATGTGGGAGCGTTTTAACTACTATGGCATGCGTGCCGTACTGATTCTTTTCATGACCAAGGCCCTGCTCTTTGACAAGGCTTTCGCCTCCAATCTATATGGCTCATACACTGGCCTGGTATACCTCACTCCTTTAATCGGCGGCTTTATTGCAGATCGCTACTGGGGCAACAAACGGTCCATTATTGCAGGTGGTTTACTGATGGCCATGGGCGAATTCATTCTGTTTTTCTGCGGCAGTTTATATGCCTCCAACCCCGGATTGTCCAGTGTTTTCTTTTTCTCCGGACTAGGATTTATGATCGCTGGTAATGGATTTTTCAAACCCAATATTTCTTCACTGGTAGGACAATTGTATCCCGATGGCGATCGGCGTAAGGATGCTGCCTATACCATTTTTTATATGGGCATCAACGTTGGTGGTGCACTCGGTCCAATTGTATGTGCCTTCCTCGGAGACACCGGTGATCCCGCCGATTTCAAATGGGCATTCCTTGCCGGCGGTATCGCTATGTTGTTAAGTGTAATCGTTCAATGGATATTCCAGGAAAAATATGTGGTGGATCCACAGGGCAAATCATTGGGAATGGTCCCCGCTGACTCACCCAAATCCTTTTCCAATCCACTGCTGGTAGGAACCGGACTGGCACTGCTCTCAGCCCTGATGATCGGGTTGCTGTACATTGATGCCACCAAATTTTCCTTTCTGACCTACCTGCTGCTTGCTTCAGCCGTTTTCATTATTGTGTTTATTCTGTCGGATAAAACCCTTACCAAAATTGAAAAAGAACGAGTGATCGTGATCCTGATCGTTTCCTTCTTTGTGATATTTTTCTGGAGTGCATTTGAACAGGCCGGTGCGTCTCTTACGTTCTTCGCGGATGAACAAACCAATCGCGACCTGAACTGGGATATCCCCAAATGGCTTATTTACGTACTGGGATTGGGATTGATTGTCTACCTCGGACTGTTATTGAAAAAAGCAACCGCTTCCCTGGCGGGTGAATTTGACCGGCAGTTACGATTAACCGTTCAGTTTTTACTGGCCGCGGCCATTGCCGTGCTCCTTTATATGTTATTCCAGGTAGCTACTAACGGAACTTCCTCGATTTTTATCGGCACTATTCCTGCCAGCGCATTTGCATCCCTGAACTCTATTTATGTTGTGACCTTTGCGCCCGTATTCGCCTGGCTATGGATAAAATTAGGTAAACGCGAACCCTCCTCACCTACCAAAATGGCCATTGGTCTCCTTTTACTGGCAATTGGTTATTTCTGGATTGCGCAGGGAGTAGACGGGGTACAACCCGGAGTAAAAGTGAGTATGATCTGGTTATTGGGCATGTATGCCATGCATACCTGGGGAGAACTCTGCCTTTCCCCAATCGGCCTCAGCCTGGTGAATAAACTGGCCCCCTTAAAATATGCGAGCCTGCTGATGGCTGTCTGGTTCCTCGCGAATGCAGTGGCCAACAAATTTGCAGGTGTACTCAGCGCCCTCTATCCCGATGGCAAAAGCACCTATTTCCTCGGCTATGAAATCACCAACAATTACGATTTCTTCCTACTCTTCGTAGGAATGGCCGGAATTGCATCGCTGATCCTGTTTGGCTTAACAAAGAAATTGCAGAAGATGATGCACGAGAAGAATTAAGATGTAAGATTTAAGATTTAAGATTTGGGTGAAAAAGCGGGTTGCCTTGATTGAACCTGATCATTATTTTTAATTAATGACATCAGAAGAATTAAAGCAACGCACCAAAGCTTTTGCAATAAAAATTTTAGTGCTTACGAATGAAATAAACAGAACCAATGCCAATCGGATTATTATCAATCAGGTGGGTAGATCAGCCACTGGAATGGCTGCCAATTACAGGGCAGCTTTAAAATCACGATCTTATAAAGAATTCATATCCAAATTAGGAATCGTTGTAGAAGAAGCAGATGAAAGCTGGTTTTGGCTGGACCTCCTGTGCGATATAAATAACCATTCAAATGAGCTAGCTACTTTAAAAAATGAAGCGCATGAACTTACAGCTATTTTTACCAGGACATTAATTACCTGCAGGACCAAAGCCTCGCGTTCGGAAAATCCTAAATCTTAAATCTTACATCTTAATTCTTAAATTTCCCTAATTATTCTTAAACGGCACAATCATCTCAAACGCGGGAATATCAACGGAGAAATTCTTGCGGTTATCCAGGTTTTCCATCTGGTAGGTACCGGACATGCGGCCCATTTCGGAGCGGAGATTACAGCCACTAACATATTGGTAGCGGTCTCCCGGATACAGAACGGGCTGAACACCCACCACACCTTCTCCTTCCACTTCCCTATGCTCACCATTGGAATCAAAAATGAACCAATGCCGGCGGTGCAGTTTAACAGGAAAACTATTATGATTTTCAATGGTAATGCGGTAGGCGAACATGTATTCGCCCGACATCGGATTCGAATAATCGGGCTGATAAAACGTTTCCACACTCACCTCAATACCCTGTGTGGTTATACTGTTCATTCCGAAGAATTTGTTTAAAGGTATATAAAATCAACCGCCATAGCCAGTTTTTGTTCAATTAATAGCAAATTCCTGCCCTGCCGAACGTACCTTTGCGCCACCTAACAATAAACATATGAAAATAGCTGTAGCCAAAGGTGATGGAATTGGTCCGGAAATCATGGATGCCGTATTACGGATTTTTGATGCCAACCAGGTACCCCTCGAATATGATTTTGTTGAAATGGGTAAATGGGTCTTTGACAAGGGATTTTCCAACGGAATGACACCGGAGGCCCAGCAAACGATCGAAAACCTGTCTATCCTTTTTAAGGGCCCGATGGAAACCCCCAAAGGAAAAGGTGTTAAAAGTGTGAATGTAACCGCCCGCAAAACCTGGAATACCTATGCAAACAAAAGGGCTTTCCAAACCCTGCACGGCGTTGATACGGTTTTCAGCAAAGCCGGCATTCCGATTGATCTGACCATTGTTCGTGAAAATATTGAAGATACCTATGGAGGTATCGAACACATGCTTACCCATGATGTGGCGCTTAGCCGTCGTTTTATTACCAGGCCCGGAAGCTTACAGGTAATTAAATATGCCTTCGAAATGGCCAGTAAAAATGGCGCCCGGCGTATTACCTGCGGTCATAAGGCGAATATCATGAAAATCACCGACGGGTTGTTCCTGGAAGTTTTTTATGAAGTGGCCAAAGAATATCCGCACCTCAAAGCAGATGATGTTATCGTAGATGATCTCTGTATGAAACTCGTAAGTCGCCCTAATGAGTTTGATGTAGTAGTACTAACCAACCTCCAGGGAGATATTGTAAGTGATTTATGCGCCGGACTGGTTGGTGGACTCGGATTCGCTCCTTCCGCCAATATTGGAGACCATATCTGCATATTCGAAGCCGTTCATGGTACCGCTCCGGATATCGCCGGAAAAAATATCGCCAATCCAACGGCATTACTGCTGAGTGGTATTGCGATGTTACGCCACCTGGGTTTGATGGAAAATGCAGCCGTTATTGAAAACTCCTTACTTTATACCCTGGAATCAGGTGTGCATACCGGTGACTTTGGCGACAAATCCATTCCCTCAGTAAATACCACAGAATTTGCTGACGCGATTATTGCCAATTTAGGCAAACAGCCATCGCGCCTGGCAAGACCCTTAATCCCCAACAAACCAGTTACACCTACCTCGTTCAAATTATCGGAAAATCCGGTTATTATGTCCAAGGAACAGGACGATGAAATTATCATAGGCGCAGATTTCTTTATTGAAACTTACGAACAGCCAAATGCTGTTGCCGAGAAATGTCTGAAGCATACCGGAGACCTGTTCAAACTGGTTACCCTAGCCAATCGGGGTACCCAGGTATGGCCTAAAGGCTCCTCCTTCACCAACCTGGTGAATCAATACAGTTGCCGTTTTGAAAGCATTGGTGATGCCGCAGTTACTCAAACCGATATCCTCGAGTTGTACAAACGCCTGACAAGTGATTTCAAAGTCTGCTCCTCTGAGCTCCTGAATATGTGGGGAGACAAGAAAGCATATAGTTTAGCGCAGGGGCAATAAAGGAGACGGGAGACAAAGGAGACAAAGGAGACGGGAGACAAAGGAGACAGGAAACGAGGAGACGGGAGAGAAGGAGAAAGGGAAAAATGCCGGTTCGATTGAGCCGGCATTTTTATTGAAATACGTTTAAACGCACACATTTTAAATAACCCAGCTTAACCTTCAGTTTATGTTGATTTTCTAAAATTGTTGTATAATTATTTTGAAAAGCAACATTATTAAGGCCATGTCAAAATCACCTGAAGTACAATATTGGGTTGAACAAATTGCACTATTCGGTGATCATCAAGCATTTGAAAAACTATACCTGCACTATTACGATTATCTCTACAAATTCTCCTACTCATTACTGAAAGATGAAAAATCAGCAGAAGAAATCGTTTCTGATACATTTTTAAATATTTGGCGCAATCGTTTGCGTTTGTTAGAAATAGAGAACATAAAAATCTATCTCTATGTTTCGGTAAAAAATTTGTCCTTGCGGCATATCCGGAAAAACAAAGGCCGCTTCAATTACCTGCTGGACGATTATCTGATTGAACAGATTGGATCTACAACTCAGAATCCGGAAGATATGCTTGTTACTAAAGAATTATTTTACACCATTCAACTGGCTATTGAATCATTACCACCAAAATGCAAACTTATTTTCAAGCTGGTGCGGGAAGATGGATTGAAATACAAGGAAATTGCACAGTTATTAAGCATTTCCGTCAAAACAATTGATGCGCAAATGGCGATCGCATCAAAGAAAATCATTGAATCGCTTAAACTTTCTGTAAAAAAATAATCCTTCTTTTTAGGTGATATTTCCAAAAACCGGATCCTGTTGGCAGCACTAATGCTGTACAATTGAAATCAGACAACAGAATTTACTATTTAATTGCCAGAAAGCTTTCCTCTGAAGCCAGCTCCCAGGAATTGGAAGAGCTGGAACGAAGGCTGAAAAATGATCCGGAATTGGCTTATAAAGCCGAGCTGTACGCTCAATATTTTATTCATCCTGAAATAGAAGAACAAAAAAAATCTGATAAGAAATTACAAGCTTTGAGCCGGTTAAATAACAGGTTTGAAAAAGAGTTTGGAGAGGTTGCTCCGGAAAATCTACCTGGCGCACTTGAACGGAAATCTACCGGACAAAACATTTCCTTCCTGCTACAAAGATGGAAAACAATAGCAGCCATTGCTTTACTTGTTACCGTTGGCTCTTCACTATATTATTATTACAACAACAAAAACTTCAACTTATCTGATCAATCTATCAATCAGTTTGCCACCATGGCGGGCACCAGATCAAAAACGATTTTGCCGGATGGAACCACGGTTTGGCTGAACAGCGAAAGCACGATACATTATAATGCTGATTTTGGACAAGCAAAAAGAGAAGTAACACTTTCCGGTGAGGCTTTTTTTGATGTTACCCATAATGAAGACATCCCCTTTATTGTCCATGCTAAAACTGTTGATATCCTCGTAAAGGGAACAGCTTTTAATGTACGCAGTTATCCTGGAACGGAAAAAGTTCAAACTTCCTTACTTAGGGGATTGGTAGAGTTATCAAGCACAACCCTTCCTGGCAGGAAAATCCAATTGCACCCGAATGAAAAAATAACATTCGAAGTACCTGAGATAAATTCCACACAAAATCCAGGATCGGTTAAAAAACCAGTGTTATCAGCTTCAACCACCTACACAATTGATTCATTAAAAGAGAGCTCACTTGCTGCGGTTATTCCTGAGGTATCCTGGATAGAGAACAGGCTGGTATTTGACAATGAAGCACTGACTGAAGTACTGGAAAAAATGGAAAAATGGTATTCTGTTGACATTCATCTGAAGAACCACAAAATTGCATCGAAACAGGTATCCGGCATTCTTGAAAAAGAAAATATTGAGGAAGCATTGAAGGCATTACAACTCCTTAATGATTTTAATTACACCATTAACGGAAGAGAAATAAATATTGAATAACCACCCTGAATATTCACTAAACCTGCTGCTTATGTAATCATTCAAAACAAACAAAAAAGAGAGATGCGGTCACATCTCTCTTACAACTTAGTCAAAAAAGGCATCGGCTCTCTTTGAGCGGACAGCTATGCCCATCTTTAAACGTAAGATTCCAAAATTATGCAAAAAAATCGTATACCCCTATCTTATTGGGGTATCCACCAGAACTTCCGCAAACTGCTGGTAATTATGAAACTAACAGCTATCCTTTTAATCGGTATTTGTCTGCACGCTTCTGCTACAGGCTACTCCCAGCAGGAAGTCACAGTGTCAGTTAAAAATCTCGAACTTAAAAAATTCTTTAACCTGCTTCAGAAAAAAACCAATTATCGATTTTTGTATGAAGACGGTAAACTACCATCCGATTTCACCGTAAATCTTGATGTCGAAAATGAATCCATACATGTTATTCTGGAAAAAGTATTACGTAATACCCGACTCAGATATAAACTGCTTAACAATAATCTGATTGTAGTAAGGGAAGATAAAGATGTGGAAAGCAGGCTAATAAAGGGAAAAATCACGGATGAAAATGGTCAGCCTTTATCAAATGTAAGTGTGCGGATAAAAAATTCCAACTCCGGCACTTATACCAACAACCAGGGACAATTTGAAATTGAGGCTACTGATAATACTATTCTGGAAATCTCCTATATCGGTTATATCTCGCAAGAAATCCGGATTCAGGGAACCAATGAGCTGGAGATTCGCTTGATTCCTGGTGATAAAAATCTCGAAGAAGTGGTGATGGTAGGTTTTGGCATTCAGAAAAAAGTGAACCTGACCGGAGCTGTGGATATGATCACGTCAAAACAGTTGGAAAGCCGTCCAATTGCGAACGTTGGTGCCGGCTTGCAGGGCTTGATTCCCAACCTGAATATTACACAGTCAAATGGACGGGCTACCAGCAATCCGGCCTTTAATATCCGTGGCTTTACCAGTCTGAATGGCGGAGATCCGCTTATTGTGGTTGATAATGTGCCCTTTACTTCCGATGAAGTTGCACGCATCAATCCTAATGATATAGAAACTGTAACCGTTTTGAAAGACGCTTCGTCGGCTGCAATATATGGAGCAAGAGCTGCTTTTGGTGTTGTATTGATTACCACGAAATCAGCCAAAGGCAGCAAACTCAATGTAAGTCTCAATTCGATGGTCGCCTTTCGTACAGTGGGAAAATTACCGGAGCTGGTTACTGATCCATATACAGTAATGGATCTCAAACATAAAGCTGCAGTTCCGTTGTATAATTTGTATCCGGAAGCAGTACGGGAGTATGCAAAACAACGATCCGAAAACCCTTCTCTTCCGGCTGTAATTCCAAGTCCGGCTAACCCGGAAAACTGGGCTTACTTCGGTTCCACCAACTGGTTGGATGAAGCATATATGAACAATGCACCAACCTATAATACAAACCTTAGTCTTTCTCAAAAAACAGAAAAGCTGAGTTATTATTTATCGGGAGATTACTATCAGCAGGACGGCTTGCTGAAATATGGAAATGATATCTTCAAACGCTATAATATGCGTGGCAAGGCCGATCTGAAGCTAACAGACTGGTTGACTTTTTCCAATAATACACTTATTACAAGTTCACAATACGAAGCACCGGTTTTTCTGGATGGTAATTTCTTCTGGAATGTGAACCGTACCAATCCGCTGGATGTACCGAAAAATCCGGATGGCACCTGGACTTCAGCAGGAGCTTCGATTCTTGGGAGTTTACAATCAGGTGGGCGTGCAAATACCCGTCTGAATGAATTCCAGACAACTTTTTCTGCCAATGCTGCGATTATTAAGAACATTTGGAATATTAAAGCAGATTACAGCATTCGCAGAGGTTCCGGTACGACCCGCTCCTACGACATACCCATTCCTTATAAAAACGGACCCAATAACCCTGTCGCTTATACCGGAGCTACTACCAGTTGGGCAAGAAGCCAGAACAGTACCACTCAATACAATGTAGTAAACTTGTATACCGATTTTCATAAGGAATTTGGCAGGCATGACCTTTCTGCTTTGGTTGGTTATAACCAGGAATACCGGATTAATGAGCAATTCAGTGCTACACGAAATAACATTATTTCAACCTCCTTACCCTCTATCGGTTTGAGTACCGGTACCATGAACCAAACCGAGTCAATAACTGACTGGGCGGTACAAGGGGTTTTTTACCGGCTCGGCTACCAATATAGCTCTAAATACCTGCTTGAATTCAATGGCCGTTATGATGGCTCTTCCCGCTTCCCAGAGGATAAGCGCTGGGGATTTTTCCCATCGGCCTCAGCAGGCTGGGTAGTTTCAGAAGAATCCTTTTTCAAAGGCATCAATCAGTCATTGCGGCTGGATCATTTAAAGATCAGGGGGTCCTATGGGATGCTTGGCAACCAGGCTTCAGTAAGTGAATATGCGTATATACCTACCATGTCAAACGGACAGGTAAGTTATATTCTGGGAAGCGGTCGCCCAATGGCAGTGTATGCGCCAGGTGCGGTTTCTGATAATTTTAGCTGGGAAAAAATCAGCACAGTCAATTTTGGAGTTGATATGGCATTCTTCCAAAACCGCCTGCAACTTAACTTCGATAAGTATACCCGTTACACCAATGATATGCTGATCCCGGGCAAGGCGTTACCTGCGGTTTTTGGCACTGGTGTACCACGAGAAAACTCGGGTGATTTGAAAACAAAAGGCTGGGAACTGCGCTTAGGCTGGCGGGATAACGGAATGCTGGCCGGATCGCCTTTTTATTACAATTTCACCTTTACGCTGGCGGATAACCGGTCCTGGATTACGCGCTTCGACAACCCCAGAAAACTGCTAAACAATTATTATGTGGGACAGGAAATTGGAGAAATCTGGGGAGCGGAAATTGAAGGATTTTTCCAGAACGAAGAGGAACTGACCAAACATCCCAATCAACGTGCCATGGGTACCGATGATCAGGGTTACCAGTTTTTTGTTGGGGATCCCAAATTTGCAGACCGCAACAAAGATGGTATTGTTGATATGGGAGAAAGAACAGTAGATAATCCGGGAGATCTTTTCAAAGTTGGTAACAGCAGGGCGCGATATCCCTTTGGTGTTGACCTTTCCGGTGGTTGGAAAGGATTTGATATGCGTTTGTTTTTTCAGGGTATCGCCAAAAGAGACTGGTATCCAGGAGCCTCCAATGTTTATTTCTGGGGCATTTTTGCGCAACCCTGGACCAATGTAACCAAGCAGAACCTCGATCATTGGACACCTGAAAACCCAAATGCCTACTTCCCTGCTGTACGTGCCTATGCTGCAGAAGATAATATGGCCCAACTGGGAATTCCCAATAAGCGCTACATGCAAAATGCGGCCTATATGCGCATGAAAAATATCACCTTGGGATACACCCTGCCTTCTGCCTGGTTAAAGCGGTTAAAATTCAACAAAATCCGTTTTTACCTGAGCGCAGAAAATGCGTTTGAAATAAGTAAAGTGAAAGTAAAACTGGACCCTGAATCACTTACTTCCGGAAGCAGTTCAGGGGCAGCTTACCCTTTCCAACGCACATACTCCATCGGCCTGAACTTGAATTATTAATCATTAAGCGAACAGAACCATGAAATATACAATCCGTTTTTGTTTCGTGCTGGGATTGTTTTTAGCATCCTGCGAAAAAGACTTTCTACAACGAATACCACAAACATCCATCACCAAAGAAGATTTCTTCAATACACCAACAGATCTTCAAACCTATACAAATGGTTTTTATAGCCAGATCCGTTCCAGATGGGATGATCTGTATTCCGATAACATTTCAGTTTATACTGGTTCCAGTGAGGTTGATAATCTCTTAAGGGGAGGAATAACACCGGCAACAGTAGGCGGATGGAATAACTGGGGAACACTGCGCAGCATTAATTTCATGCTACAGAATGTTGACAAAACAACCGGTGATCAAACAACGATCAATCATTATATCGGTATTGCCCGCATGTTCCGAGCCAATTTTTATTATACTATGGTAAAGCGCTATGGCGATGTTCCCTGGTATGGTTCAGTAATCGGCACCAGCGATGAAGAACTGCTTTATAAACCCAAAGACAGTCGGGAACTGGTGGTTGATTCCATTATGAATGACCTGGAATTTGCCGCAGCAAATATCCTCCCATCACTCACCAACAACACGCAGCTGACCCGTTGGGCTGCACTTCAATTGTTATCCAGAATTGCCCTGCATGAAGGCACGTATAGAAAATATCATGATGAACTGGGACTGGAGTCCACTGCCACCAGGTTTTTGGAAATAGCAGCATCCGCTTCTCAGGAAATTATGACAAATGGAGGTTTCACTATTTATTCTACCGGTGCCAATGCGGCAGACTATCGTGCCTTGTTTTCAAGCAATAATCTATCAGCGAATAAAGAAGTTGTTTTTCTACAGAAAAACAATAAAGATGAAGGAGTAGCCAATAATACCCATGTGGTGTTGGATTGGCAATGGGCCTTAAGTGCTGATCTGATGAATGATTTTCTGATGAGTGATGGCAGCGCATTTACCAGTCTTCCTGATTATGACAAAAAGCCTTTTGTTGAAGTTTTTGAAAATAGAGACCCTAGACTGCGGGAAACAATTATGCCACCAGGATTCTCAACCGCACCAGCTAATGCACCCTTTGTAATCAAGCCCAATTTTGGTGGTTATTTGCAGATCAAATTCTTCCCAAGAGATCCCGCCCTTCGCGCAGGCTGGGGATTGAATTATACCGATCTTCCAATATATCGCTATGCCGAAGTATTATTGAACAATGCAGAGGCTAAAGCTGAATTGGGAACACTCACCCAAACTGACCTTGATCAAACCGTAAACCGGCTTCGACGCCGGGTAGCCATGCCCGATCTCAGCATGGCAACATCAAATGCTGCACCCGATCCTTACCAGGCACAGAAATACCCTTTAGTTAGTGGAAGCAATAAAGGGGTTCTTCTTGAAATCAGAAGAGAACGCAGAATTGAACTGGCCTGTGAAGGATTCCGTTTTGATGACCTGTACAGATGGAAAGCAGGCCGTTTGCTGGGTATTCATTCCAAAGGAATGTACCTGCCTGCATTGGGCGCCTATGATGTTACCGGAGACGGAAAAGAAGATATTGCCATTCTGAAAGAACAGGGTGCAGAAGATCCCATAAATCATCTTCCTTCGGAAATCAAAAGTAAACTCATCAAATTCTATCTGACCGATCAAAGCTTTTATCTTGAAAACACGGATTCCGGTGCCATTCTTTTTGGAAAAGACCGGCAGCAGCCAAGAAATTTTATTGAACCTAAATACTATTATTTTCCCATACCACAGGAACAAACCATATTAAATAAAAATCTTTCCCAACCGGCTGGTTGGCAATGAGCAGTTAGCAGTTAGTTTTGATTACGAACGAAGCCGACCTTAATTGGCGCGGGCTTCGTTCTTTTAAATCTTAGCGCTGTTTTAATTTCAGATAAAATGAAAAGAAGAAGTTTTTTATCCCTGGCTCCATTATCCCTGGCAGGGATTCCAACTACCGGATTAGCGAATTCCCTTTCCAGTGAATCCAAACCGGTATTAACCATCGCTCATATTACAGATGTGCATATCCGTCCGGATGATGATGTACCCAATCGTTTCCTCCGCTGCCTTGAAACTATAAAAAAACACCGGATCGATTTTTTCCTCAATACTGGTGATTCTATTCATGCAGCTGATTACAGCGATATAACAAGAGATCGCGTCCTTGAACAGTGGGAAACCTGGGATGACTGTATGAGTGCTATAAAAGCATACGAGGTTTACAGTTGTATCGGGAATCATGATCCCTGGTGGGCAGCTCCTACAAAAGATGATCCCATGTATGGTGTAGCCTATGCAGCCAAACGGGTGGGTATGCCGCATCGTTATTATCATTTCCAAAAGAAAAACTGGCATTTTATAGTGCTGGATGGAAATAATCCGGGTATCACGCTGGATCCCGAACAAATGGAATGGCTTAGGCTTAAATTAAGTGAAATAAAAAAAGGAGAATTTGCCTTATTGATGTCGCACTATCCAATTTTAACCGTAACAGGAACCTTTGAAGGAGGACAGCATAAAGATCATAAAGAATTGAAGAAATTATTTTACCAATACAAAGATCAGGTTAAAGTTTGTTTAAGTGGCCATCAGCACCTACTGGACCGGGCCTGGTACAATGGCGTACATTATTTCTGTAACGGCGCTATGAGTGGCTTCTGGTGGGGTAAGGGTGATGGACGATCTGCACAACCCTATTTCTACCAGGAAACTCCTCCAGGTTATGCCATCTTAAAATTATATGCAAATGGAAGAGTTGAAAATGAGTATTTAACTCTTTCAATTGAATAACAGATCCGGTGTTGTCAGAACGGCAACTTCCTGGTAATCCCATAGGAAACAAAGGAGGTTGCAATCATTGTAATAACCGCTAGCAGAAGCAAGAGACGACCTCTTCTTTCTGTTAGCGGATTTTTATCACGGCGACCTTCATACCAGGTATAACCACTGTAAAGTGATAACAGGACAGCACAAACGAAGATCAACTGGTACAAACCCCATGCAGCCCCGCCTGCATCCAGTAATAGTATCTTAAGTGTATTCATGAAAAAAATTCAAAAGCGGCAGACTGTTCTTACCCGCCCATTTTTTTTGTTTTTGCATACCCGTTTTTTAGCAGCCAGGCCAACACTTTATCACGCTGATCACCCTGCACGAGAATCTCCCCATCCTTGGCGGAACCACCGGTTCCACAATGATTTTTCAACTGCTTACCCAAACCTTCAAGATCCTCTTCCGTTCCAATAAACCCGGCAACAACCGTTACCGCCTTTCCGCCACGCTGTTTGGTTTCAAGGCGCACGCGCAATACCTGCTGGGCAGGCAGAAGGGTTTCCTGTGCCGCAGACTCCTCTTCCATTCTGAAATTCGGATCCGTTGAATACACAAATCCGTATTTATCTCCCTTATTTTTTTTACTCATATCAACTGTTTTTTCGTCTCACGTCTCACGTCATCCTCGCCTTTAAACTCAGATCCACACTCCTCGCCTGATGAATCAACGCACCCACACTTACATAATCAACACCCGTTTTCGCATACTCCAGCAAGTTAGTAAGATTAATACCGCCACTGGCTTCGGTTTCAAAATCTTCACCGATTATAGGCAGTGCTTCCCGGATCATCTCCGGCGTAAAATTATCCAGCATGATGCGGAATACTTTTCCCTTCCCGCAGGCTACCAGTTCTTTCACATCTGCCAGGCTCCTGGTCTCAACTTCAATTCGCAACCCGGGTGCTTTCTCCTGCACATATTGCCAGGCTTTTTCAACGGCCTTTGTAATTCCGCCGCAATAATCAATATGGTTATCCTTCAGCATAATCATATCATACAACGCAAACCGGTGGTTAACACCCCCACCAATCGCAACTGCCCATTTTTCAAACAACCTGAAATTAGGCGTTGTTTTTCGGGTATCGAGTATTTTAGTATGATAGCCCTCCAATTGATCTGTATACTGCCTGGTTAATCCGGCAATGCCGCTCATTCGCTGCATACAGTTTAATACGAGCCGCTCACATTGAAGAATGGTATGCACACGGGCATCCACTTCAAAAGCGATTTCACCCTGCTTCATGCTATCTCCGTCTTTCTTAAAAGATCTGAAAACCGCATCGGGTTCTACCAGTTTAAAAATACGCTCTGCTGCTTCCATGCCAGCCAAAACACCGTCTTCCTTTATTTTCAATACGGCAGTTCCCTTTTCCCCGGGAGGAATACAGCACAGTGTTGAATGATCACCGGTGCCGATATCTTCCTGCAAAGCATCTTTAACCAGCTTTTCTAATAATGAATCAAAATTTTCCATGATGCCAAAGATAGGAACTTCCTCACCCGACCGGTGCCACCGGTCGGGTGGCACCGGTCGGGTGAGGGGAAAAAGCAAAAAAAATCCCCGCACGAAGCGAGGATCACAGCTTTCAATCAGAATATTGTATCTACTTATTTCCGGATGCCCAAATCTTAATTCTTAATTCTTAAATCTTAATTCTTAAATCTTAA
>CAZJNY010000009.1:35217-41034 GCA_964547405.1 uncultured Flavihumibacter sp.
TCTTAACTCTCCATTCCCTTCATTCTTCCATAAACCGCATCTCCTGCAGATAGGCTTTATCCCCTTTCTGTTTCAGGAATAACGTGGTCCGGAACCGGCCATTATGGGTCTGAAGTACACCAATAAGGAAATTGGACCCGTTGTTCTCACCGTGATGTTTCAGTTCAAATGTCTTAACCCCGCCGGTAGAACTGAAAAAATCCTTGATCACCATCACCGCCTGACTACGGCTGTAATTGTCGCTTTTCTCAGGCAATGTGATGTCTACCCGGGAATCAAAATGCTGGGAAAGCTGGCTGGCATTCCCTGATTTCAATGCCACGAGCACGGAATCCAGTTCAGCTTCATTTTTAAAAGCAGATACTAAAACAAGGACACTCAATAGGATAATTGTGTAAAATGATTTCATACCTGAACGTTTAACGGTCGCAGTATTTCAGAGGGGATCGGAGGAATAATGGTTATCAAACTATTACCCAAAAGTGTGCCAACTTGCAAATTCCCCCTTCCACCCCTCCAGATGCCTGATTTTTACCTAGTTTTACGATCAAGAAACAAGCAGAACAGATCAATCAATGAAAAAAGCAATCCTTATAATCATGGACGGATGGGGGCTTGGTAAAGTAGCTTCCAGCGATGCCATTCAGCATGCTCATGTACCTTTTGTCTCCAGTTTGTATAAGAAATACCCACATACCACAGTCATTACCTGCGGAGAAGCCGTTGGCCTGCCAGACGGACAAATGGGAAACAGTGAAGTAGGGCACCTTAATCTCGGTGCCGGAAGAATCGTTTATCAGGAATTACAGCGCATTAATGTTGCAGTTCGGGACGGACAATTTCAGCAAAACCCCATTCTCCTGAATTCAATCCGCTATGCCAAAGAAAATAACAAACCCCTCCACCTGCTGGGACTGGTTAGTGATGGCGGCGTCCATTCCCACACCAACCACCTCAAATCAATTGTCAGTGTTTGTAAACAGGAGGGACTTGAAAATGTTTTCATCCATGCCTTTACAGATGGTCGGGATACGGATCCAAAAAGCGGTCTCGCTTATTTAACCGGACTGCAGGCGCACCTCGACCAGACCACCGGCAAAATCGCCACCGTTAGCGGACGCTATTATGCAATGGATCGCGATAAACGCTGGGAGCGGGTAAAACTTGCATACGATGCCCTTGTACGGGGAATCGGAGAATCAGCAACCAACGCGCTCTCCGCCGTTCAGGCCTCCTATGATGCCAATATCACAGACGAATTTCTGAAACCTACCATTATCCGAAATGAAAAAGGATTGCCACTGGCAACGATTCAGTCGGGTGATGCTGTTATCTGTTTCAATTTCCGGACCGATCGCTGCCGTGAAATTACGGAAGCGCTCTGCCAGAAAAACTTCCCTGAACATGGTATGCATGCGCTACAACTCCATTATACGACCATGACGGAATACGATAAAACCTTCGACAATGTGAAGGTGATTTTCGAAACCGATAACCTCAATAATACCCTCGGTGAAGTATTGGCGGCACATGGCAGAAAGCAGATTCGTATTGCAGAAACCGAAAAATACCCGCACGTAACCTTTTTCTTCAGTGGCGGCCGCGAATTGCCCTTTGAAGGTGAATCCCGGATTTTAAAACCTTCGCCCAAAGTTGCTACCTATGATTTGCAACCGGAAATGAGCGCATTTGACCTAACCGATGCTCTTGTTCCGGAAATCAATGCCGAAACAGCAGATTTCATCTGTCTTAATTATGCCAACGCAGATATGGTTGGACATACCGGCATTTTCCCCGCAGCCATCAGAGCCGTAGAAACTGTTGATAAATGTGTAGAGCGTGTAGTAACTGCAGCACTCAATCATGGGTATACCGTATTTCTGACCGCCGACCATGGCAATGCTGATTACATGGTCAATGAAGATGGCACACCCAATACCGCACACACCCTTAACCCGGTTCCTTTATTCATAATTGATAACGAATGGAGAGGTGAGGTGAGTCCGGGTAAACTGGGCGATATCGCTCCTACCATCCTGACTTTTATGGGAATACCTATACCGGCCGAGATGACCGGCAACTGTTTGGCCAAACCTTAAACAATCAGATATGATCAGGAAAATTCTTTTATTCCTGCTGGTAGTTTTGATCATAATGCAGTTGATCCGTCCAAAACTGGACAACAACTCCGGGTCCACTGCGCATTCTATCGCTACCATCACAACTATTCCGGATGAAACCGGTCAGCTATTGAAGAGTAGTTGTTATGATTGCCATAGCAATACTACCGTCTATCCCTGGTATGCCCATGTACAACCGGTTGGCTGGTGGCTCGACGACCATGTGAACGAAGGAAAAAAAGAACTCAATTTCGATGAGTTCACCACGTACCCGCTCAGGAAACAATACCACAAACTTGAGGAAGTAGTAGAAATGGTGAAGGAAAAAGAAATGCCCCTGAACAGTTACACATGGATCCACAAAGACGCGGATCTTTCAACGGAACAAAGACAGCAGCTGATCAGCTGGTCAGAAAAACTCATGGCTGATATGAAGGCAAAATATCCCCTGGATAGCCTGATCAAAAAATGAAGCATTGATACCCACTCCATCCATATCAAGATGGATTGCCGCAGCCGGACTGATTATTCTCTCATTACCGCTCCTGCTCTCTGTGCATCATATGCTGGTTCAGCAATCCGTAAAGCAAAAAATGCAGGTTGCGCTTAAGGGCACAACGCTTACAACGGTATTGCTTAAGCGGGAAGAACTACAATGGATAAAACCCGGAAAAGAAATCTGGCTGCACAATAGTTTTTTTGATGTGCTCTCCATTGACTCAAGTCAAACTCCCTGGAAAGTATTTGGCCTGTATGATCCGGAAGACACCAAACTGCACATGAAACTGATTCGCCTTCTCCATAAAGAACAGGATGATGAAGACCGGAACTTACAGACAATTGCTGGTCACTGGATACAATGCGGGCTACTGCCCCAGGAATGGAAAATAGTAGTGCCAACTGCTACAGAAATACCTGTATCATTCACAAGTTATCTATTTACCATACCGGATCAGAATATTCCAACAGACAACCCGCCGCCCTGGCAGACCTCTCGCTACAGCTTATAAGTTTGTTCATTTTAAAAAAAGTAAATGAAAGATCACAGCGCACAAGAAGCTGGAGGAATCTTTCGGTTCTTCCTGTACGTTATAGTGCAGGGAGTAAGTCTGTTATTTATCCAGCCGGTTATTGCACAACAATCAAAAGACAGTACAGAAGAAATTCAGGAACTCGGAGAAGTGGTGATCTCCTACAATAAATGGGAACAGCAGTTAAATGAAGTACCCAATAAAATCACCAAAATCAACCGGGCACAGATCCAGTTGCAGCAGCCCCAGACAGCGGCAGACATGCTTGCACAAAGCGGTTCGGTTTTTATTCAAAAAAGTCAGCTGGGTGGAGGAAGTCCCATGATTCGCGGATTCGCCACCAACCGGGTATTACTGGTAGTTGACGGAGTACGCATGAACAATGCCATCTACAGAAGTGGCAACCTGCAAAACGTGATCAGTATTGATCCGCTTGCCCTGGAAGCCGCAGAAGTAGTTTTTGGTCCGGGTAGCCTGATCTATGGATCCGATGCCATCGGTGGCGTAATGGATTTTCATACGCTCGAACCCCGCTTCGGTTCGGATTCGGGCTGGCTGATCAGAGGCAGTGCCCAGGCGCGCTATTCCAGTGCCAACAATGAAAACACCATCCATGCCGACTGGAATATTGCCGGAAAAAAACTTTCCTGGCTCTCTTCCATTACCTACAGCAGATTCGATGACCTGCGTATGGGCAAACATGGCGGACAGGACCGGTATTTACGGCCGGAATATGTAATCCGGCAACAAAACAAAGACACGGTTCTGACCAATGAAGATCCTAGAGTACAGCGTTTCTCAGGGTATGAACAATGGAACCTGATGCAGAAATTGAATTACCGGATCAATGACAAAATGAAACTGCAATACAGTTTTATTTATGGCGGAACGGGTACCCATCCCCGTTATGACCGGCTGATTCAGTACCGATCGGGCAACCTTCGTTTTGCGGAATGGAACTATGGGCCAATGCTCTGGCGCATGCACACCCTGCATTTTCTCAGCAATCAAAAAACAGCCGTTTATGATAACCTGAGAATTACGGCTGGTTACCAGAATTATGCGGAAAGCCGGCTTGACCGCAGCTTCAACAGATCCAGCCGGAACCGGCAGGAAGAACTGGTGGATGCGATCTCCACCAATCTGGATGCCGTTAAAGCAATCGGGAAAGGACAGCTGTTCTGGGGAGCTGAATATGTTTACAATAAAATAGGCTCTACCGGTAGTACAACAGATATCGGAACTGGAGAAACCGTGACCTCCGTAAGCCGGTATCCGGATAACAGCAACTGGTATACGGCTGGATTGTATGGAAGTTATAAGATCAACCTGCACAAAGATCTTACACTTACATCAGGTATACGGTATAGCTATAACGGACTCAATGCCCGTTTTGACAACCGCTTTATACCCTTCCCGTATGAAAAAGCTGCAATTGAAAAAGGAGCCTTTATCTTCAATCTCGGCACCGTGTACAGACCGGCAACCAACTGGCAGGTACATGCTCATGTATCCAGTGGATACCGGATGCCCAATATTGATGATATCGGCAAACTCTTTGAATCGGCTCCGGGAAATGTTACGGTACCCAACCCCGGACTGCAACCGGAATATGCCTGGAATATGGAGATAGGAGTAGCCTATGATATTCCTGCCATTCAGGAAAACCGACCGGCAGGCAGACTGGAACTGACCGGTTTTTACACAATCCTGGAAGATGCTATCGCTTTGCGGCCTTACCGGTTCAACGGGCAGGATTCCATTCTTTTTGATGGAACCCCGAGCCAGGTGAATGCGTTACAGAACCTGTCAAAAGCTACCGTATGGGGCATGCAGGCTGCCCTGTTATTGCCGGTTCAGAAATGGTGGGTCCTGCGAATGAATGCCAATTATACCTGGGGCCGGGAAACAGACGATGCTCCGGGATCAGACAAACAGGTTCCGCTGAGACATGCCCCACCCTTCTTCGGGAATGTTGCCATTCAGTACAGCCGGTCTGCCGTTTTACTGGAGGCCAACCTGGTTTATAACAGCACCATTCGTGCAGAAAACCTGGCCCCCTCCGAACAGGCCAAAAGGGATATATACGCTCTTGACAAGAATGGCAATCCGTATAGTCCGGGCTGGTATACCCTGAACCTGAAAGGAAGCTACAGGGTAACACCGGCAGTGGTATTGTCACTGGGATGGGAAAATATGACCAATCAACGGTACCGCCCTTATTCCAGCGGGATTGTAGCCGCCGGCTCTAACCTGGTGGCCAGTCTGCGGGCATCCTTTTAACGTGTACACCATAAAACCCTTGTGGAAGGCGGGATTCAGGTCCCGCCTTCTTTTTTGAACATAGTGTTGGAACAAGAAAAATTCCCTAAATTACGATAGTATAACTCCTCATATGACGGAAGAAGCTCTCCTGCAGGCCTGTGTAAATAACGAGCCCATGGCGCAAAAAGAATTGTACCAGAAGTACAGTTCAAAGATGCTGGCGGTTTGTTACCGTTTCGCCCATTACCGGGAGGATGCGGAAGATATGCTGCAGGAAGGTTTCATTAAAGTGTTCTCACAGATTCACACCTTCCGCTCCCAGGGTGCACTGGAAGGCTGGATCCGGAGAATCATGGTGCATACCTGTATCAACCACCTCAAGCGCAACAAGAAGTTTAATG
>CAZJNY010000010.1:0-1246 GCA_964547405.1 uncultured Flavihumibacter sp.
GGATTGCAAAACCTCTTCTTCATGCAGGTTTTAGGGTGGTCCTTATAGAGTCCTTCACGGGACTCTATTTTTTTTGTCCCCTATCTTTGGCGAATGCAGGGTACTACCATCTTCACTACCATGAGCGCACTCGCACAGGAATTCAAAGCCATTAACCTGGGACAGGGATTTCCTGATTTCCCGATGGACCCAACCTTAACGGAGGCGGTCAGTACGGCTATGCATGCTGGTTATAATCAATATGCGCCTATGGCGGGATGGCTGCCCTTACGGGAAACGATAGCCGAAAAAGTGGCATTCCTCTATGAGCGTTCGCTCCATCCCGATGAAGAGATTACCATCACACCTGGTGGTACCTATGCTATTTATACGGCACTCAGTTCCATTCTTCGTCCCGGTGATGAAGTGATTGTACTGGAACCCGCCTACGACAGTTATGTGCCCAATATTCTTACCAACCATGCACGTCCCATACTCATTCCGCTGAATCATCCGGATTTTTCAATACCCTGGGATAAAATCTATGCGGCAGTTAATCCTGGTACAAGAGCGATTATCATCAATACCCCACATAACCCGACCGGAACTACCTGGTCTGCAGAAGACCTGTTGAAATTGCAGGAACTCGTTGTTGCGCATCAGTTGTATGTTATCAGTGATGAAGTGTATGAACATCTTGTATACGATGGAGAAAAACACCAGTCCGTACTTCGGTATCCGGAACTGTTCAAACGCAGTTTTGCCTGCTTTTCTTTTGGAAAAACCTTTCATTGTACCGGTTGGAAAATCGGCTACTGTGTTGCACCAAAAGAGCTGATGCAGGGCTTCAGAAAAATTCACCAGTACAATTGCTTCAGCGTACATACACCCTCACAGGTGGGTATCGCCACAGTTTTAAAAGATCCCTCTTCCTACCTGGCACTTGCTTCTTTTTTGCAGGAGAAGCGGGATTATTTTGCGGAGCTGATGAAATCCACCCGTTTTAATTTGCTGCCCTCAAAAGGTAGTTATTTTTGTTGCGCAGGATATGAGCGCATCAGTGAGTTGCCCGACCTGGAATTCGCATTTCAACTCACCCGCGATCATGGCGTTGCCACGATACCGGTATCTGCCTTTTACCAGGATGACAAACCAAGCCCATTCATCCGCTTTTGCTTCGCCAAAAAGAAAGAAACACTGGAAGCAGCAGTGGAAAAATTAAGCAGGGTGTGAATGGGAGAGGGGAGGCAAGGGAGACAGGAGACAA
>CAZJNY010000010.1:1346-39672 GCA_964547405.1 uncultured Flavihumibacter sp.
GAAAAAATGAAACGTGAAAAAAATTGTACAACTATACAAGTACCTGCTGACCTATTTGCGGCACAGGTTGAACCGGCTTCAATACATGATGTTTGTAGCGGTGATCACCGGACTGATTGCCGGACTCGCTGCTGTACTGCTCAAAACCTTTGTGCATTTCCTGCAGGAATGGATTAACCGGCCGGTAAAAAACGACTACATCTATCTGTTATTCCCGATACTCGGATTGCTGATTGTTGTTTATCTGAAGAATCGTTTCTTTTACGGATACATAGAAAAAGGAGTGGCCATGGTATTAAGAAGTATTGCCGGTAAAAGCTCCTTCATCCCGCTTTCCGATACCTATAAACATATCGTAACAAGTGCCTTCACAGTGGGACTGGGAGGTTCAGCCGGATTGGAAGCTCCCATCGTTTCAACAGGAGCTGCCATTGGCTCCAATACTGGCCGCATCCATGGAATGGAATACAGGGAAAGAACCCTCCTGATCGCATGCGGAGCTGCAGCTGGAATTGCTGCAGTATTCAATGCACCTATTGCCGGTGTTATTTTTGCAATTGAAATTCTGTTGACAGAAACCATCGTCAGTTATTTTATTCCGCTGATGATTGCTGCGGTTACAGGTGCTCTTTGCTCTCGTATTATCCTTCAGGAATCCATTCTTTTTAATTTCCGCCTGCGGGAAGCATTCGATTATTATAATGTTCCCTTTTATATACTCCTTGGATTTGCGTCGGGTTTTATTTCACTGTATTATGCCCGCGTGTTTAAAAGCACGGAGAAGAAAGTACTGGGAATCAGCCAGCGCCCCTACCAGCGTGCAATCATTGCAGGATTTTTTCTGGTAATGCTGATGTTCCTCTTTCCGCCACTTTTTGGTGAAGGGTATAACACCATTAGCTTACTTGCCAATGGGAACCCCCAGGGCGTAGTGGAAAAATTTATCGCGCAGGATTATATCAACGAATGGGGACTGCTGCTCTTTGCAGGCGCAATCTTTTTATTGAAACCGGTAGCAGCAGGAATTACACTCGGTGGCGGTGGTAACGGAGGCAATTTTGCACCCTCACTTTTTGTTGGAGCATACCTCGGTTTTTTTGTCTCCCGACTTGCCAATAATACCAAATGGCTGACCCTGCCCGAAGCTAACTTCAGCCTGGTCGGAATGGCCGGCGTACTGAGCGGCGTAATGTACTGTCCGCTTACTGCCATCTTCCTGATTGCAGAAATCACCAACGGGTATGAACTCTTTATTCCATTGATGCTGGTTTCCGCCATTTCCTTCTTTATTGTAAAACATTTTGAGCCCTATTCCATGGAAACCAAACAGCTCGCTATGGAAGGCCGCATCTTTACCCACCGGAAAGAAGACAATATCCTCAGCCAACTGAAAGTAGCTGATTTCAGGCTGGAATACTATGGTACCATTCAAACCAGCCAGAGCCTGGCCGACCTGGTAGGGCTGATCAATACCGTAAATAAAAATTTGTTCGCAGTAACGGACAAGGACAACCGATTTGTTGGTATTGTGGAATTAAACGATCTGAAAGGCCGGTTATTTGATCCTACCGGATTGACACAGGCAAAAATCCAGGCCTATGTAAAGAAAGCACCGGCACTGATTACTCCCGATGAACCAATGAAGAAAGTGATGGAGAAGATGGACATAACGCAAAGCTGGTACCTGCCGGTTGTAAATGCAGACAAGCTATTTCTCGGCTTCTTATCCAAAGCCATCATATTTGAGAAATACCGGGAGGCACTGGCAAACCAGGCGGATCTGTATACGTGAGACGTTTCACGTCTCAGGTGAAAAGTGAAAAGTGAAAGGTGAAAAAGGAACCCCGAAAGTCGAAGACTCAAATTAAACTCAGGCAACATGAATAAAGCGACGAGGTTTATAAAATGGTTTCTGTGGGATCGGTTTAATCTTCATGGAGATGCGGCCACAGCAGAGGACAGTATCGAGTCGTTCAAAAGAAATGTTGATTTCAAGGGAACCAATTTATGGATCCTGATCTTCGCTATTTTCATTGCCTCCATCGGACTAAATGTAAATTCAACCGCGGTTATCATTGGAGCCATGTTGATATCTCCTTTGATGGGACCCATTATGGGATTTGGTCTGGGTATCAGTATCAATGATTTTCAACTGGTAAAAAGAGCCCTCCGCAATCTTGCCATCGCGGTATTCATCAGTATCTGTACCTCTACGTTATATTTCTGGCTGAGTCCGCTTAGTGATGCACAATCGGAATTACTGGCCAGAACCTCCCCCAATCTGTATGATGTTTTAATTGCCTTTTTCGGCGGATTGGCAGGAGTGGTTGCCGGCACGCGTAAAGAAAAAAGCAATGTCATTCCAGGCGTTGCCATCGCTACTGCACTGATGCCTCCTTTGTGCACAGCGGGATATGGAATCGCATCCGGACAATGGGGTTATTTCCTGGGAGCCTTTTATCTCTTCATTATCAACAGCGTATTTATCAGCCTGTCGGTATTGCTGATCGTTCGGTTTCTGAATTTCCCAAGAGTTAGTTATATCAATGCCCGGGAAAGAATACGGGTCCGGAACTATATCTGGATCATTACACTCCTGACGCTGCTACCCAGTATCTATTTCGCCTACCGCCAGGTTCAGATGAATATTTACCAGAAAAATGCGCAGCGCTTTATCGACCAGGAATTGCAGTTTAACGAGGCCACCCTCTTACGGCAGAAAATTGATGCGGATAAACACAGTCTCGAATTGGTGTACGTGGGCATCATGGTTCCGGACAGTATCATTGATGTCCGGAAACAGGAGCTGCCTAAATACCAATTATCCGGAACCGATATCCGCATCCGCCAAATCGGAATCACAGATAGCGCCCGAATTGCACAACTGAAAGCGAGTTTAACCAAAGAAGAACAGGGCACCGAACTCACCAAGGCCAATGCAGAACGCATTCAGGAACTGGAAAACCAGATCAAAACCTACCAGGAGTCGGAACTGGAAAGAAAGAATATGTTCCTTGAAGCCCGGTCTATTCAACCTAAAATCAGCAGTCTGGCGCTGGAGAAAACCATCTTTGAAAAGCCGGATAACAAAACAGACACCTTGCCGCTGGTTTACCTGGAGTTTTCCCGAAAGCTTAGTACACAGGAAGCAAAACAGATTCGTAACTGGCTGGAAGCCAGACTCAAAACCAAAACCTTCAAGCTGATCTCGGAGCCAGAACTCCCCTGAGCAGCCCCTTTTTAATCAATTTATAATTGGGTTAGATGAACCCCGCCCCTGAATCTGCTTAATTTTACAGGTGAATAAGTTCCGCTTGGATTATGCATGATATCAGTATTCTCTTGGTCGAAGACGAAAAGAAAATAGCCGAGACCCTCAAAATGGGGCTTGAAGAGCAACAATACCAGGTTGAAATCGCCACCGATGGAGATACCGGGCGTCTGTTATTTGATAACCGGAATTACGACCTGATCCTGCTGGATATCAACCTGCCGGGCATGAATGGCTACGAATTGCTCCAACATATCCGGGGCGTCAACCAACAGGTGCCGGTACTCATGTTAACTGCGCTCAGCAGTACGGAAGACAAGATCGAAGGCTTCAATTCCGGAGCAGACGACTACATCGTAAAACCTTTTGATTTTGCAGAACTGGTGGTCCGCATCCGGGCCCTGATCAAACGTGCGCAGCAGGCAGCACCCATGGGTAAAAGTCTGCGGGTTAACGATCTGCTCATCAACCTCGACAGTAAGGAGGTTTCCCGCGCCGGCAAACCCATCCAGCTCACCGCCAAAGAGTTTCAACTGCTGGAATATATGATCCGGAACAAGAACCGGGTTGTTTCAAGAGCAGATATCGCCCTGAACGTTTGGGATATTGATTTTGATACCGGCACGAATGTTATCGATGTTTATGTAAATTTCCTTCGTAAAAAGATTGATCGCGATTATGAACAGAAACTCATTCACACACAGGTGGGCATGGGCTATGTGCTAAAAGAAAATTCCTGAATTGACCATTCGCACCAAAATAACCCTGCTGTTTTCGATCCTGGTAACAGTATTGTTATTGGCCACTTCCTTTTCTGTTTATTATTTTTCCTCCCTGGAACGATCAACAGTTTTTAAACAACGATTGTCCGGCCGCGCGCACAATGCCTCCCAGTTATTCTCCATCCTGGGAGATACCAGCCAGGCCTTATTAAAGAAAATTGATGCCAGTAATGCGCGGTTTTTTTCCCGGAAATCAATCCGGATTTTTTCAGTTAAAAAAGAACCGCTCTATGTATTTAACACAAATCCTCAGGATGATTTCAATGTAGGTAATGAAATCATTGACAATATTATCAGTAAAAAAGAACTGGCGTTTAAGCTGGGAGACCGGGATGCTTTCGGACAATATGTGAGAACCACCCGGCAGCCCATTGTTATCATTGTAACAGCCTATGATGCGGATGGGCATAAATGGCTTTCCGATCTTAAAAAAATACTGGCCCTTACCATGCTGGCCAGCATCCTGTTTAGTATGCTGATTGGAACAATTTTTTCGCGTCAGCTCATCAAACCCATTTCCAACATCATTGAGGAAGTAGATAATATTTCAACCCATAATCTTTCTCAACGCATCGATGCGGGAAGCGGACAGGATGAACTATTCCAGCTGGCCCGCACGTTTAATGAACTGCTCGACCGGATGCAGGAGTCCTTCACCATTCAGCGCCGGTTTATTTCCAATGCCTCACATGAATTGTCCACACCGCTCACTTCCATCTCCTCCCAATTGGAGGTTGCACTTCAGAAGCCCCGCTCCGATGAGGAATACAGAAAAGTGATGCTATCCATTCAGGAAGATGTGCAGCAAATGCGACACCTTACCAAGAGCCTCCTGGAAATTGCCAAAACAGGACATAAGGGTAGTATTGAACTGAATGAAATCCGGCTGGATGAAGTCCTGTTAAAAGTTACCGGTGCTGTGCAGAAATTATCTTCCAGCTACCAGGTGCAACTGAATTTTGAAGAATTTCCGGATGATGAAAGCAAGTGTATGGTATTCGGAAATGCAGACCTGTTATTCAGCGCACTTAAGAATATTGTTGAAAACGGATGCAAATATTCTCCTGATCATACCAGCTTGGTGAAGTTGAAATTTACCGATAAGGAATTGATCACTGAAATTTCCAACCAGGGTGATATCATTGCCCAGGAGGAAATTGAGCATATTTTTCTGCCTTTCTATCGCTCCCCGCACAATGCCCACCAGAAAGGATTTGGACTGGGACTGGCACTCGCCAAACGCATCATCAGCCTGCATAAAGGCCAGCTGGAAGTAATGAGCACTGAAAAGCAGGGTACCATCTTCCGCGTTAGCTTTCCCGCAGCCTCCATGTTTCGGTAAACTTCTCCCTTTTAATTTCCTTTTAATCTGTGTTTAATCGGGTATTAATACCTCACACGCATATTTGAAGACTAGAATTGTGTGAATATGGTAACAGTAATTATACCCGCTTTAAATGAAGCGCAAACAATTGGCCAGGTGGTGGGCTATTGTCTCTCCAAGCCGGTTGTTTCGCAGGTTATCGTAGTGGATGACCAATCAGTGGACGATACTGTTTCCATTGCCAGAGCAGCAGGAGCAGAAATTATTATCAGCGCTGCCCGTGGAAAAGGAATTTCCATGAAGGAAGGCATTCAGGCTGCCCGTAATGAACATCTTATTTTTCTGGATGGTGATATCGATTATCCCGATGATACCTTAGACCTGCTGTCAAAACCATTGCTGGAAGATGAAGCAGATTTCGTGAAAGCTACTTTTTCCAGGAATGCAGGCAGGGTTACTGAATTGGTTGCCAAACCCCTGCTGAGTATTTTTTATCCCGGATTGGCACATTTTAGCCAGCCACTGAGTGGTATGATCGCCGGTCGTAAGCAGTTCTTTGCAAAAATTGAATTCTTTCAGGATTATGGAGTTGATATTGGCATTCTGATCGATATGTTTCTGATGCGGGCAAGAATCAGTGAAGTAGCCATCGGACATATTGAGAACAAGAGTAAGCCCTGGCATGCGCTGGGCAAAATGAGCCGGGAAGTAACAAGAGCCATCATTATGAAGGCCATGCGGCAGAAAAATGAACTCGTGAACCTGAATGAACTGGAACTGGTAAATCTCATTTCTTCAGAAATGAAATCAGTGATGGAAGACCAGGTGATCCAGTTAAAGAAGATGGTGGTCTTTGATATGGACAATACCATTTTAAAAGGAAGTTTTATTGAGAGCTGCGCTGATAAATTTGGATTCCGCAAGGAATATGATCAGATCAGAAAGCATGAAAAAGATGCATCTGCCTTTACCAAACGGGTATCATTACTGTTGAAAGGCATCAGTATGGATGAGCTGTTACAGACCGCATCCGATATTCCGATGATTGATGACATTCAATCTGTAGTTGCGATGTTGAAGCAGAGAGGATACCTGGTTGGAATTGTAAGTGAAAGTTATCATCTGATTACAGAATTTGTAAAGAACAGGATTGGTGCTGATTTTCATCTCTCCAATCAACTGGAATATTTTGAAGGAAAAGCTACCGGTGAGGTACGCATTCCTTCCTATTTCTATCATAACGAAGATAGCAGCTGCTCACACCCGATTTGCAAAACCAATGCGTTGAGACATCTTTCCACCCGCTATGAAATTCCACTGGAAAATTCAGTGGTTGTAGCTGATGGTGAAAATGATCTCTGCATAATTGAGCAGGCTGGTGTTGGGATTGCCTTCTGTACCACAAATGAACTCCTCCGTTTTGTGGCAGATGGTGAAATTACCGAACCGGCCTTTTCGAAAGTGCTGCAGTTCGCTAACTAAGCAGAATTATGGAAAAATTATTAAAACAGTTATTGGTTGTCGTTGACTTTTCAGAGAAGAGTCGCCAGGTTTTGGATAGCATCCTGCCGATGGCGAACGAGCTGAAATGTGATATTCACCTGTTGTATGTTGTACAGCCATCTGTTTTACCATTTACCATCAATGCCAGTCAGATCATTGCTGTAAAGTCTGATCAGACGGCTTTTGCTACCAGCCGGATGATGACCATGCAGGGCGAATACATCCCACAAATGGACAAGGGTCGGTTTATTTACAGCCATGTAATGGAGGGCAGTATCGAGCGCAGCATCCGGAATTTTACCATGCGCCATGAAATTGATCTGGTAATCATTACACACCGGCGCCGGTTTGCCTGGAGCAAATGGCTGAGCCGGATTAATATCAACCGGCTGACACGAAAAATTCAATGTCCTGTATTGAATATACCGGAATCGGCACAGATACATCATATAAGAAATATTGTGTTGCCGGTTACCAATGTATTGCCCCTGAGAAAAATCATGTTTGCCAGTTACCTGGCGCAATACCATGATGCAAGAATTCATCTTGTAGCATTAAAAGAAAATAGTGAAGGAGAATCCGAAAAAGACAACTCCTTCCTCTATAAATCGTATCAGCTCCTGAGAGATAATACAGACCTGGCCATTGAATGCCACCCTGTAACCGGTGAGAACATTGCTGACACCACCTTGCAATATGCAGAAATGGTGAATGCCGATCTCATCGTGGTGCAACCCGGAAAGGAAGCCGAGTTGCCCGGAGTTTTAAACAATATTTTTTCACGCTTTTTATTCTCAGCCTCACGGATTCCGGTGATGGCTGTATAAAATACAAAACAAAGTAACAATGAGAACTATTTTGATCGCTGGATTGTCGGTTTTGGCCTGCTCTGCCATGGGGCAGTCAATTGAAGAGGCCAAACAACACCTTTATCATGACAGGTTGCAAAGTGCTGAGCAGGTTTTGCAACAGGTATTATCACAGGATAAGGAAGCCTATTACTGGCTTACTGAAGTGTACCTGGAAGATAATAAGGTAGACAAAGCAAAATCTTTACTGAATTCGAATTCAGATATTTTAAGTGCACACCCCCTGAATAAAGTTGCCTACGGTAGCGTATTACTCGCAGAAAATAAAACAGCGGAAGCGAAAGCACAGTTTGACGCGGCACTGAAAGATGCCAATCGCAAAACTGAAGAAGCTGTATTGAAAGCAATTGCCCGTGCACAGGTTGAAAACAAGGCGGGTGATGCCAATATGGCGCTGAACCTTATCAGCCAGATCAAAGAAAAAAACCTGGATGCTGAAGCCATCACTCTTCGTGGTGATGCCTATCGTAAACTCAATCAGGGTAGTGAAGCAGCCAAAGCCTATATGGAAGCCCTGGTGAAAGATGAAAAATACGCACAGGCGGCTTACAACCTGGGAAAAATTTATTTAACCCAGCAGAACAGTGATATGTTTCTGAAATATTTCAATCAGTCGATCGCGGCTGATCCGAAATTCGCTGCAGCTTATTATGAACTGTACTACTATTACTATTTCCGCGATGTGAACAAGGCAAAAGAATACCTGGATCTCTACATTGCGAACACAGACCCCAGCATGGAGCATCAGTATATGAAAATGGATCTCATGTATGCTTCTGCGAAATACGATGAAGCCATTTCCGGTGCCAATGCCATCCTGGAAAAAGAGGGAGAATCCGCAAAACCGCGTTTGTATAAATTACTCGCTTACAGTTACGATGCGAAAGGTGATTCCGCCAGGGCTTTTGAAATGCTGAACACCTATTTTTCCCGCGAGATTGACAGCAACCTGGTAGCCAAGGACTATGATCTTCAGGCTAAACTGTACAAAAAGATGGACCAGGATTCGCTGGCCGTACTTGCCTGGGAAAAAGCAGTTGCCATGGATACAGTTGAGAATTACAAACTGGAATACATGCAGCAAATGGCCCAGCTTTTCAAGGAAAATGATGATCGCAGCAGTGAAGCTAAATGGCTCGGTAAAATTTTTGAAACCAAAAAAGATCCTAATAACCTGGATCTCTACAACTGGGGACTGGCCCACTATGCGGCATCTGAATTTACGCAGGCAGACAGTGTATTTGGTAAGTATACAGAGAAGTATCCCGACCAGGTTTACGGTTACTACTGGAGAGCCAAGAGTCTTGCACAGATTGATACTACCATGGAACAGGGACTGGCAATCAACGATTATAAAAAAGTTGCGGAGATCGCGGCAACTGATAAAGAAAAGAACAAGAGTCTGCTGATTCAGGCTTATGGATACCTTGGTGCATACGAAGCTAATGTTTCCAAAGATTATCCTGCAGCCTTAGGCTGGTTCGAAAAAATTCTGGAAGTACAGCCTGATAATGGTGATGCACAGAAGTTCGCAGATATCCTGAAAAAATGGATTGAAGAAGGAAAAGGACAGACTAAAGCTGAATAAAGACATATATTTTTCTCAAACCGCAAGGTTGGTTTTTTGGGTGTGGCCCCTCTTTTCCAGGAGGGGCACTTTTTTTATACCACCAGTCCCAATAGCAGACAGCTTACCACAATAACAGGGGAGGGGATCCTGGAGTAATGAAGCGTCAGCCAGGTAACTACAATTACAGCCAGGTTCATCCAGCCATGATCCGCCCATTCCGGAATAGGAATATCCTTCAGCATATATAGCGTAGACGCCACGAGAAATCCAACCACTGTAGCATTAATCCCTTCAAGCGCGCGAAATACGATGGCGTATTTTTTAAGGTTATTCCAGATAGGAAAGAAAAACAGTACCAATAATAAACTGGGTAAAAAAATGGCGATTGTTCCGATCAGGCAGCCCAGTATTTGCCAGGCCGTACCCCGATCGCTCATGGCAATGCCACCCATGTAACTGGAAATACTGAATACCGGTCCGGGCATGGCCCGAACAATACCCGCTCCCGTATAAAAATCATCCCGCGTGATTCGTACCACATTCGGATTTCGCTGCATTACTTTTTCAGATTCCGGACGTACTACAAACTGTTCGTACATCATCGCAACCAATACCTGGCCTCCACCAAAAACAATACTGCCAAAGCGATAGGTGTTTTCAAAAAGGTTAATGGGCCGGCGGTTCTGCCAATCATTTTTACGGGCTGTTTCTGAAAGTAAACCCGCCACCAGGAATACCATGGCAAAGAGCCAGATATTGGCCCATTTAATTTTTTTCCGGTTCTCTTCTGCCTGTGGATAACGCCGGTCGCTCAGGTTGGTTACAAACCCGCCTACAACAATCAGCAGCGGAATCATCCAGGGAATTTTGAAGAATGCAAAACTCAGTGTGGCGCTGGCAACCAGAATGACCCTTGTAATGGTATTGTGAATGGCCAACCGAAAAGCTACCGTGGAGGCATATGCGAGAAACCCAATGGTCATCGGTGCCACATACTTAAATACATCATGCTGCAGTTCTTTGTTATGGAAATAACGCAGGAGGAAAGAGAGCCCACCCATCAATAAACTTGCGGGCAGAATCCATACCAACAGGGTAAGGACGGCCAGAGAAATGCCTCCGCGCTTATATCCTACAAGCGTTAAAACCTGCGTGGAAGAAGCCCCTGGCAGCATTTGGCAGAAAGCGTTGTAATCCAGCAGCTCTTCATGAGAGATGTCCTTACGTTCATGCACAAAGGTTTTCAGCATCATTCCGAAATGACCCTGCGGCCCCCCAAAAGCAGTGAGGCTATGCAGTAAAACCGCTTTCAGAAAAGGAATATGCCGGACCAATGCCATGCAGATTTTAATTTATCGGCCACAAATTGTTTGATAAGGACAATATTCGCATTTTTCCCGACGCGCTGTCTGATCAAAGGGCTGATCCCGGTTAAATATTTCAGCCAGCAGCTCCCGGATCGAATCCATTAGCTCAGGTCCCGTCTCCCGGATCCGATCCTCCTTCATTTTGGATTTGGTAGAACTCTCTGACAATTGCCAGTCGAATTCCTTTCCATCCTTGCGCATCTGGCGAACATCATACAAACCAGCGGCAACCCTTGCAGTTCCCACATGTGCCTGCATCCAGGCTGGAGCGCTTCCGGATTTCGGAACCTGTTCCAACTGCCTTGCCAGTAATTCCGCATACAGCAGGGTTTGAAAGGCTGCCTTGTTTCTGTCTGTCCGCTCCCTGGTTACCAAATCCTGTATGGATCGAAAATCTTTTTTATCACCACCCGTTTTGTAATCTATGATCCGGTATACACCATCTTTTTTGTCAAGCCGGTCAATATAGCCCCCCAACCGAATCGTAATTCTTCTGCCCTCCAGTTCCAGTTGAACCGGATGCGCAATTTTCCATTCCTGGTCCACCATCTCAAAAGGAGCCCAGTTTTTATCCTGCTTCAAAACCTCTTCCATATAAATCTTCACCACTTCTTCAACTATGCGAAGTGTTCCGGTATAATCCACCACATGATTGCGGTCCTTTGCCAGTTCCTGTCCCAGTGCTTCTTTTAGGTACCGATCTGTCTGGCTCCTGAGCCATTCAAAATCTCCGGGTTCCACCCATTTATTACCCTTTTTTTCTTCCAATCCCTTATATAAAAACTCCATTGCCCGATGCAGAAAATTTCCCAGTACCCGGGGTGAAATTTCTTCTTCCCGTTCTTCCGGCTCTCGAATGCCCTGGATATTCTGAAAATAAAACCGCAGGCGGCAATCGAGATAGGTATTTAAAGCAGACGGACTTAAAATCACTTCTTCCCCGGTGTATTTATTCAGGGTGCGCATGACTGCCTCATCCTTTTCAATTACAATCGGATCCTTCGCTTTTGGATTGATATCCATCTTCACCGATTTGCGGACAATGGGGATACCGGTTTCATATTCTATCTGCGTCAAAAAACGACTCTGCTCCGCCATTCCTTTTTCATCCACTGCAGTATTGTAGAGGCAGGAAACAGATTGGCTTCTTTGTAGGAGGCGATAAAATACATAGGCAAAAATTGCATCCTGGTTTTCAAGCACACTTAATCCATATGCTCTCCGGATACTGTCAGGTATCAGAGTAGGTGCTACTGCTTTTTTTGGCAGGATGCCTTCGTTTACATTCAGCAGGATGATGTGTTTAAAATCCAGCGCGCGACTTTCTAATAATCCCATTATCTGCAAGCCTCTGAGGGGCTCACCTTCCAGAGGTACAGATTGGGAGCGCATGACCTGCAAAATCAATTCGGCAATAAAAGACAGACTGAGTGTTTCTTTTCTTTCCAGCAGTAAGTCTTCAAGCCGGTTTAGTTGTGCATGTGCCGCATGTATCAATTGTGCATCCAGATCGGTGGCTTCACCACTCACAAATGTTGCCAGATGCTCTTCCAGCATTTCCCTGATCAGGGTAATAATTTCAATGGGTTGCTCAATTACAGTAAGGCATTTTTTCAGGCGGGGTTCCTCCAGGTTTGCCCAACTTATTGCGGGAATACTTACCAGCGCCTTTTGCAAAACAGTTGTGGCAATTTCAGCAGCTTCCGGAAGCTGGTACAGATAGGGATGTTGCACCAACTGCAATAGCGGTTGATAATATACGGAACGCCCTTTATTTTGCCAGAGTGATTCCTGTATCCGTAGAATGGTTTGTATCAGTGAATACAGGGGTGATTGCAACAGGCCATATCCCATTGTTATATTTACCTTATCTGCCCACTCGGGTAAGGCGTGCAAAACAGGTAGCAACTGATTTTCATCTGCCAGTAAAATGGCGGTTTGCTCCGGTTCCTCCTGTATACCGGGAATGGTTTCAAGGAGTGAAGGCAACATCCTGATCTGTGCCGCATTTCCTTCCGCAGCTATCAGTTGAACGGAACGATCTGATCTTCGTATACTGTTATCCGTTGGTAACTGGTTGGTGAAAAGAGTTAGATTTCTCCGTAAGAAGCGGCCGGCTTCCTGGAGTTCATCCTCCATATAATGTGTATCCGTATCAAAATAAAACAGCGCGATGCCCTGCTCCTCCCATTTCTTAAATACCTGTAACTCGGCTCTGTTCAACGCATTAAAGCCTACAAAAACCAGACGTTTCCATCGGGAAGGAAATTCTTTCCTGTCGTATGTTTCGGTAACCAGGCTACGGTAGATCATGCCGGTTGTTATCAATCCTCTTTGCGCCAGCAATGTTTGAAATAATTCAAAGATGGCGGGAAGCTGTTTCCACAATTGCAGGAAGCGTTCCTTTTGTTTGCTGAGCCGGTCAACCGAAAAATTCTTCCAGAAACGTTCTAAATAATCGAGCTGCTCTTCCGTTAAATAATCAAGTCCCTGATCAATGGCTGCCAGCTCAGCCAGGTTACTGTAGATATCTTTGATTGATACCGCATTTGATTCCAGTTCGGTAAAATCATTCAGCAACACTTCTCCTAATGGATAAAAGCGTTCATAGGTGACCGGTAGTAGTCCCTGCTCTTCCAGAATGGTAGAGTACGATTCATACAATAAGAAGGAACATAACAGGCGGTCGGCAGGTAAGCGGCTGGCAGATTCCTGAATGAATTCATGAATGGTGAATAAATCCGGGCTCCAGATGGGTGTGTTTACGAGTTGTCCGAGGTGTTGTCTGAAATAAATAGCCGGACGTTTATTCGGAAAAATGATTGCACAATCTGCAATATTGTTTCCGAATTGTTCATATAAATGAGAAGCAACTGATTTAAGAAAACTCATACTGATGTATTAACCATTAACCGAATAATTTCCCCTGTTGGTGCGGCAGCGCCTTAAGTGGTACCAGGGATTTGTTATAACCATAATAAACATAGGCCTGAACAGAAGGAAAACCCATCTGTTCCAGTAAGTCGCGGTATTCCTTTAACTGCCGCGCATGTGAAGCGCTGGATTCCTGCGTAAACTTAAAATCGAGCAGTATGGTTTCTTTTTCTCCAGCAAGAATTTTATCCGGTCTTCTTACTGCACCACCAGGTAAAAGAATCGCCTTCTCATTCAGCACCTTATAGGAGCCGCTTAACCATTTCCCCAGCTGGTCCTGTTCAAATACCTGCTGTACATAAGCTTTCACCTGTTCCAGTTGGGCGGAATTGATACTGCCCTCCAGTTGCATTCGCTGCAGGCAGGGAGTCAGCTCTTCCGCTGCTGAAATTCCTGACAATACGAGGTGAGCCAGCTGGCCGATTTTCTGTTGTTCTGATGGTTGCAAACGTAAGAGCTGCTCTTCCATGGCAGGTTCCCGTAACAGGCTAACCTGCCGGAGACTTGATGGTGTACTGGGAAGCAGCAGTTCGTCATCCTTATCCGGTTTGCTAAGATCCCGTTCCAGTTCGCCCGCTACAATAAACGGGTTTGTTTTATGGATGCCCTCATAAATCAGGTCGGCAATCGTGGTCATTGCTTTATCTTCTTTCGAAGAAGGAAGTGGTGCTAGTATATAAATTCCCTGACGGGCACGGGTAAGTGCAACATACAGGAGGTTAAGGGCATCCATTCTGCCCATCAGCATTTCTTCAAAATACTCATAGGCAAAGGCTGTTTCAGCCAGGGAGGATTTTATGTCTACGGGCAATACATCGAGTGCTGATGCATCATCCTTCCAGTCGCACCATAACAACCCTTTATCAGGTTTCAATTTCCAATCAGTATATGGCATTAACACGACATCAAATGCTAGTCCCTTGGATTTGTGAATCGTAAGTATCTGTATGGCATTGGATGCAGATGAAAGTGGAAGGGCTTTATTCTGCCCATCATCTTTCCACCACTTTATAAAATCCCGGATGGATGGTTTGCCTTTGGTACTGAAGGAATTGACCAGGTCGCGGAAGGCAAGAATATAGGGTTGCTCATTTTCCCAGGCATCCAGTTCAAAAATCGCAATCAGGAGTTCTGTTGCTTCGTATAAGGATGACTGTGATATCCGGTTCTTTTCTTTTACTAGTGCCGGTGGTAACAATGAAAACTGGTGATTGATATCTCTCCGATACAGGGATTTTTCGGATATGGATACCTGTTGGCGTATGGCATTCGCCTGTACCAGTTCCACTCTTGCGATATCATCCTTTTCATTCAGGAGGTATCGGAATGCAGCCAGTAACAATTGAATGGCAGGGGAGGCGCTGATCAGCAAGGCATCTGAGGATACCAGTTTATAATCATGGCTGTTCCCTGATTTTTGTTTGTGTTCCAGCAGTACACTGATGATTTTCCGTGCATCCGCATTGTTACGGGTGAGGATGGCCAGTTGCTCCGGCTTCAGTTTTTTCTGGAGCAGCAATTCATCAATCAGTTCGCAAAGGCGTGCTTCTGCTGCCGGTTTCCAGGAACTGGGCGCCTGAGAATTTTCTTTTTCAAAAAATCGAATGTCCACGCTGCCGCCTGGCTGGCAGCTAACTGGTTTTTCCTGCAGCACATCTTTATATGCATCTTCGATTATCGTGAAATAGGAATTCTGTCGAAGGCGCTCCTGAATGGATGGATCCTGCACCTGGTCCATTTCCCTTGAAAAATCCTGTTGCAGTAATGCAGGGATACGGCTGAATAAGCTGTTGTTAAAATCGATTACAGAAGCTCTGCTACGGTAATTTTCCTGCAGGCTGGCTTCCTGCACCTGTTGAGAACCGATATCCTGTTTGACCTGGGATTGAAGCAATCGCCAGTCGCCATTTCTCCATCGGTAAATAGATTGCTTTACATCACCAACTACGAGGTTATAGGCACCAACTGCCACTGACTGTTCCAGTAAGGGTTTGAAATTATCCCATTGAAAACGGCTGGTATCCTGGAATTCATCCAGCAAAAAGTGCTGATAGCGGTTTCCGATTTTTTCATAAATAAAAGGAACCTCATTGTCTTTCACCAGTTCTCTTAATAATTGTTGGGTATCGGAAATCAGCAACACATTGTTATCGCGGCGGTAATCACCCAGCTGGTCTGCGAGTATACGCAATAAACTGAGGTTGTTCAGTTGGCGAAGAATGGCTTTGGCAGTCTGATAGGAAAAAGCCATCTCTTCATAAAAATCAAGTGCCTGTGAAAGGCAGGAATTGAGCGCCGGGTAGATACTGGCAACAGCTTCTTTAACTTCCGGAGCTGCTTTTGCGGTGGTCCATTTGTCGAGGTTGTCACGAGCATTCAGTACGGTAACTTTTGACTCAAAATCCTTTTTTTGAATTTTAGTGAAATAGTTAATAAAACTCCTGGTACCTCCGGAAAAGAATGAAGCATCGAGGCCTGCTTGTTGAATTATGTTATTTCCCTGCTGTCCGAAATTCCGCATGGTTTCTTCCACCTTTTTGACAATATCCTGCATCGATTTTTTCAATGCATCAAAGGCCGCATTGGGGTTTTCCAGGTTACGCATATTCTCTTCAAACCGGTAAAAGCGTTCCTGAAAAATTTCACTGGCCAGGGAGAGCAGCTCTGATCTGAAATCCCAGTTTTGTCCCGTTTCAATTCTGTCGATGGCGATGGATCGGATCCAGTCGAGCAACTCCTGGCTGGATTCCAGTAATTCAAACAAACGATTCGCCAATTCTTCTTTTACAATATCCTGGTTCAACTGCAGTTCGAAGCCGGCATCCAGACCGATTTCAAACGCAAAGGACCGGATAACCTGCTGCACAAAACTATCAATAGTGGAAACAGAAAATTTCGCATAGTCGTGCAGGATAGTTCTGTAAATTTTATCAGCCGCAGACTGAAGGGCCATCCCATCCTGTAATGCAGGAAATCTTTGCTGAATAATCCGGCTATACGGTGTGGAAGCACCGGTAGCGATTTTTTTTAACTCCCCCAGGATCCTTTCTTTCATTTCTTCTGTCGCCTTATTGGTAAAGGTGACGGCAAGAATTTCCCGGTATTTATACGGGTTTTCAAACAAGAGACAGAGGTATTCAGAGGCGAGTAAAAATGTTTTTCCTGATCCTGCCGAAGCTCTGTAAATATGGAGAGGGGCGCTGTTTAACATGAAGCGGAGTTAAGCTGCCCAAACTTATCGATAATTGCTAAAAGGGACCCTACATTTGCAGCATGATGAATTGGAATACCTGTTTTACAAATGCAAGATTTGGTCAGGAATACCGGTCGGCCCAGGCCAGAACTGCGTATGAGCGAGATTTCGACCGTCTTATCTTTTCTGCTGCCTTTCGTCGGTTGCAGGACAAAACACAGGTATTTCCATTACCCGGACCCGTACTTGTTCACAACCGGCTTACGCATTCACTGGAAGTAGCGAGTGTGGGTCGGTCATTGGGTAAACTAGTGGGACAGGAACTGGCGGAACTGGCAGATCCGGCTGCGCGGGAATTTTACCAGGCAGATTTGTCGAGTGTGATAGCTGCAGCCTGCCTCGCTCATGATATTGGTAATCCTGCATTCGGACATTCCGGTGAGTCTGCCATATCTGCTTATTTTACTGATGCGGCAGCAGAAACCTTAAATGGGATTTCGCTTCGTGAACATTTCAATGAAGCGGAATGGCAGGACCTGACACATTTTGAAGGCAATGCCAATTCCTTCCGCATACTCACACATCATTATGCGAATCGCCAGCAGGGTGGTTATCAGTTAACCTATAGTACCCTGGCGGCGATTGCCAAATATCCATGTGCCTCCCTGGCTGCTGATGGATCAGCGGTTCACCGGAAGAAATATGGTTTTTTCCAATCAGAACAGGAGAGTTTCAGAAAAGTGGCGGAAACCCTGGGCATGGAGGCTGAGCAGGAGAACCCACTGGTTTTCCGGAGGCATCCCTTCGTATACCTGGTAGAGGCGGCAGATGATATCTGTTACAGGGTAATTGATTGGGAAGACGCACATCGCATAGGTATACTGGATAGCAGAACAGCGGTAGAGGCCCTGGTGAATCTGCTGAAAACAGGAACTGAAGAACGCATGGATCGTATCTATGCCACACTGGATAAGTTAAAAGGAGATTCCCGTGAACAACTGGCTTTTCTTAGGGCCATGTCGATCAATCTGCTTGTTGAAACGGCTGTCCGGAACTTCATGAAAAACGAATCAGCATTACTAACAGGAATGTATAACCGATCTTTACTGGACGATGTAGAACCCGCTATGGGAGCGGCTTTGAAAGAAATCAACAGTATAACGGTGAAGCGCATTTACAATCATGAAACGGTAGTAAAAATTGAACTGGCAGGATATGAAGTAATGCATTCTCTCCTGAGTCATTTTATTCCGGCTGTTTTGAACCAGCGAGCCAGTCACCGGGAAAAGAAAGTATTACAGTTATTACCGGATCAGTACCGCGAGCAGGGAGCAGGTCCTTATGGCAAGGCATTAAATGTGGTTGATTTCATTGCAGGCATGACCGATTCCTACGCGATGGAATTGTACAAGAACCTGCATGGCATCAGCCTGCCCAGCCACACCTGATTCTTCGTCTCACATCTCACCTCTCACATCTCACCTTCCATACTGCTCCCAAAGCAAAGCAGCCAGTTTCCTGGCCAGCACCCAGCCTTCGTTGTCAGGTTCCCAGCTTTGATCCTGCTGATTTTTGGTGATTATGGAGAAGATATAAGGACCCTTGGGCGCCATCACCAGCAGGGTTTCACTTCTGGAAGCATTTACCGCACCATTTTTGGAGGCAATAAAAACAGTGGGCGGGTGGATGGAAATGGCTTCTTCATCCCAGAAATTTCTTCCCATAATACGAAGCATCCGGTCAGAGGAGGCTTTATCGATTACTTCTCCCCGATAAATCATTTCCATCAGGGTTACCATTTCACGCGGAGTGGTTTGTCCCCATCCGTATATCTGCTGATTCTCCTTTCTTCCGGGCGTTCTCGAGTTCACCCTGGTATGCTCCAATCCAAGTGAAGCCATCAGTTCATTGATACGGGTTCCGGTTCCAGCCAGAGATTGCAGCCATAAACTGGCGGTGTTATCACTGGTCGTCATCATCAGCATCATGATTTTCGCCAATTGAATGCTTTCACCATCCTTGAATGAGCCCAGTATATCCTCTCCTTCATATAGTAGGGAGTCTTTGTAGATCAGGGGCTGGTGATACAGTAACTCCTTTTTGTTGAGTTTGTCCATGATACCCACCAGAATAGGAATCTTTACCATGCTGGCAGTTGGGAAAATGCTATCTGCCCGAATAGCCACTGTTTTGCCCGTTTTAAGGTGTTTGACATAAATACCCACATCACCCCTGAAATCCGCCGTCAGCTGGCGCAGCTGCTGCTCCAGTTTCCTGTCTGTTTTCTGAGCTACAGAACTAATTGAAATACAAATAATTAGCAGAAAGCTATAAAATCTGGTAAACATGGTATACAATTAAAGGGAGGACTTAGCGATAATATCCATTTTTTTCAATTTCTTCCCTTACTGGTTCCGGAACCAGGTAATGAATATCTTTTCCGGCTTTTATCTGGTCCCGGATAAAAGTGGCAGAAATATCGAGCAGGGGGGCTTTTACCTCAACAATAGTGGCATCCAGAGAAGTGCTTACCGGAAACCCGGGCCTTGGATAAACATAGAAATCGGCTCGCTGTACCAGGGTTTCTGCATTCTTCCATTTATGCAGGTTTTGCAAACCATCACTGCCCATCACGATACAGAATTCATGTTGGGGAAATTTCTCTTCCAGGTAAATCAGGGTGTCAATGGTATAGGAGGGTCGGGGTAAATGAAACTCTATATCGGTAGCCCGTAACCGATCCATGCCCTGAATAGCCAGCTTTGCCAAATGGAGGCGGTGGTATTCATTTAATAATCCATTGGATGGTTTAAATGGGTTCTGAGGAGAAACAACCAACCAAACCTGTTGAAGATCAGTTTGATACGCCATCTGATGGGCTACAATACAGTGGCCTGTATGAATGGGGTTAAAGGAACCGAAATACAAACCGATTTTCATACACCAATACTAAAGTTCTTCAACGAATATATTACGCGCCTCATCCAGGCGGAGGCTCAGGTTATAACCCGAAACTGTGATTGCTATGGGATCACCCAATGGAGCAATCTGTTCAATCCTGATTTTTTCACCCGGTACACATCCCATTTCCATCAACTTGAGAAAAATTTCATTATTCTCAAAACTCTTGATTACGACCGTACGGCCGATTCCTATTTCTGATAATCGTTTCATATTTCCTTCTCCAAAACTACGATCGGCCATTAAATTTGTTTTACGAATTATGGAAATGATGAACAAAGCTACCGATAATATCTCCTTTCACTACCAGCAACAGGGATTTAAGTTCCCCAACCGTAACCAGCTCAAATCCTTCCTCTCAACTCTCTTCAAAAAAGAGCGGCAGGAACTGGAAGAGCTCCACTATATTTTTTGCTCTGATGAATACCTCCTGGATATCAATCGAAACTTTTTACAACATGATTATTACACCGATATAATCAGTTTCGAGATGGCTGAAAAAGGACAGCCATCAATGGGAGAAATTTATATCAGTATTGACCGGGTAAAAGAGAATGCCAAAGAAGTAGGGGAGAGTTTCCAACGGGAGTTGCACAGGGTTTTGTTTCATGGTGCCTTGCATCTTTGCGGTTACCGGGATAAATCGGAAAAGGAAAGTCAGCTAATGCGTAAAAAGGAAAATGAATACCTCGATCTCTATTTCAAAAGGTGACATGTTCCACGTGGAACAATCGGGAAGATTTGAACACCTGCCTTATTCATTTCCCCAATAACATTGTTTCATGCGGGTGAAATGGACTAATTAATTTCCCAGAAAAGACCTACTTAATCTTCTTCAAAAGGATTCACCTGATTCTTAGAAATGTATCTCAGTGAAACCATTTCATCTATAGATACTTTACACGTTGGAGGTTGCTTCACCTATGGGGTTCTCGCAACCCCGGTAGGTAAGAATGTATTTGTTTGTATTTCGCAAGCTGGCTTTACCGATTAAGGTTTTCGGGACCAGCCTGATCACTTTTATAGCTGCTGGATAAGTCTGCTTAAAAACCAGTCAACAAGTTAGCCACAGTACCGTTTGCCTCAAGTATTGAAATTCTTGAATTAATAAAATCAGCTTACGCTCAGCTTATGTTATTGTCTAAAGGGGTCTATCACAGGGATTAACGCTTCTTTGTTCCACGTGGAACATAAACAGATTAAATACCGGGTGCTGGCGCTAAGTCTGTATTTTTGCAACTTAATTAAGTCGAATGTTTTCTGAGTATGATGTTATTGTAGTAGGGGCAGGACATGCTGGTTGTGAAGCAGCGGCGGCAGCAGCCAATATGGGTAGTTCCGTTTTATTGGTGACCATGAATATGCAAACCATCGCCCAAATGAGTTGTAATCCTGCCATGGGAGGAATTGCAAAAGGGCAAATCGTGCGGGAAATAGATGCACTCGGTGGTTATTCCGGAATCGTTACGGATCGTTCTACCATCCAATTCCGGATGTTAAACCGTTCCAAAGGTCCTGCTATGTGGAGTCCCCGTGCACAAAACGACCGGATGCTTTTCGCAGCAACCTGGCGCGAACTGTTGGAGCAAACCAAAAACGTAGATTTCTACCAGGACATGGTCAAAGGCTTACTCATAAAAAACGGTAAGGCTGCAGGTGTAATAACCGGACTAGGACATTCCATTTCTTCCAAAGCAGTTGTAGTTACCAGTGGAACCTTTCTCAATGGCATTATCCATATCGGGGAAAAAACATTCGGTGGTGGGAGAGTAGCTGAAAAAGCAGCCACCGGAATTACCGAACAACTGGTAGAATTAGGCTTTGAAGCGGACCGCCTTAAGACTGGTACCCCGCCCAGGATTGATGGAAGAAGCCTTGATTATTCCCGAATGGAAGAACAAAAAGGGGACGACACAATTGTAGGCTTTAGCTACCTCACCCAACCTTTACTTGAACCATCAGCACAAAGAAGTTGCTTTATAACCTATACAAATAATCAAACCCATGAGCTGCTGAAAACCGGATTCGACAGAAGTCCCATGTTTACCGGTCGCATTGAAGGAGTTGGTCCACGCTACTGTCCCAGCATCGAGGATAAAATCAATCGCTTTGCAGACAGGGAAAGACACCAGATTTTTGTAGAACCGGAAGGATGGAATACCGTTGAAATTTATGTCAATGGATTCTCCACTTCATTACCCGAGGATGTACAGTACAAAGCACTTACCTCCATACCGGGTTTTGAAAAAGCTAAAATGTTCCGTCCGGGTTATGCGATTGAATACGATTACTTTCCACCTACCCAGCTAACCTATAGCCTGGAAACTAAAAAAATACAGAACCTTTTTTTTGCCGGACAAATCAACGGAACTACCGGATATGAGGAAGCTGCCTGCCAGGGTTTGATGGCCGGCATCAATGCCCACCTCAAAGTAAAAGAGGAAGCTCCCTTCATCCTCAAAAGAAGCGATGCCTATATTGGTGTGCTGATTGATGATCTAATTTCAAAAGGTACGGAAGAGCCCTATCGCATGTTTACCAGCAGGGCAGAATTCAGAACCCTGCTGCGACAGGATAATGCAGATCTCCGCCTGACAGAAGCCAGCTTTAGAATGGGGCTTGCCAGCCAGGAAAGAATGGATGGCGTTTTAATGAAACGAGAACAAACCGAACAAATAAAAAAATCACTTCAGGAATTTTCCATTGAACCAGCCGAACTTAATTCCTACCTCGAATCCATTCAATCAGCTACCATCCAGCAAAAACAAAAAGCAGCCCAGGTTTTACTTCGTCCCAATATATCCCTGCAAGACCTGATGAAAGCTGTACCAAGGTTGGAACAGGCAATGAACAAGTTCAGAACCGAAGCATTGGAACAAGCCGAAATCCAATTGAAATACGATGTCTATATTGAGAAAGAAAAAGAACTGGTCGGACGCATGAATCAAATGGAAAACCTGGAAATTCCGGAAACATTTGATTATACAAAAGTTGCCGCCATCAGCAACGAAGCCAGAGAGAAGCTGAAAAGAATAAGACCAAGAACACTCGGACAAGCCAGCAGAATCAGTGGGATCAATCCAAGTGATGTCCAAATTCTGATGGTATATATGGGCAGATAAAAAAACCCTCTTTTTGTATTATAAAATTATATAATACAAAAAGAGGGTTAAAAGTTTGAATCAATTTATACTAACTCCGCTTTTCTGACAGGTATCTTTTTACCGATCAGCTTTTCAATATCTTTCAAATAGGTCCGCTCACTGGAATCACAAAAGGATAATGCAAATCCATTGCGACCAGCTCTACCCGTTCTTCCAATACGGTGAACATAGGTTTCCGGAATATTGGGTATCTCAAAATTTACAACGAAACTTAGTTCATCAATATCAATCCCCCTGGCAGCAATATCAGTTGCAACCAAAGCTGTTATCTTTCCTTCCTTGAACTCAGACAACGCACGCTGACGGGCCCCCTGCGTTTTATCACCATGAATGGCCGCAGACTTAATTCCGTACTTATGCAGGTGCTTCGATAATTTGTCTGCACCATATTTCGTACGGGTGAAAATCAAAACCCGCTCATTTTTCTCTTCCTTTAAAATAGGAATCAGTAAATCCTTTTTAGCATCCTTATCCATAAAGAGAACTTCCTGGCGTACCAGTTCTGTGGTGGAAGAAACAGGATGCACTGCTACCGTTTCCGGCTCATGTAACATACTGTCAGCCAGTCTTTTAATTTCTAATGGCATCGTAGCCGAAAAGAAAAGGGTCTGACGTTTTACAGGCAGTAAACGTACAATACGCTTTACATCATGCACAAAACCCATATCAAGCATTCTGTCGGCCTCATCCAGTACAAAGTAGCGAATGGTATTCAACGACAATAAACCCTGCTGTAAAAGGTCTAATAAACGCCCTGGCGTGGCAACCAGGATATCAACACCACGTTGCAGTTCCTGCACCTGAGGTACCTGCGATACACCACCAAACAAGGCAACACTTCTGAAAGGAAGGTATTTTCCATAATCACGGAAACTTTCCAATACCTGGATTGCCAGTTCACGGGTTGGCGTTAAAATCAATACCTGTATACCCTGCCTGTTTGTACCAGTCTTTTTGTCTTCTTCCATTAATTCCAAAACCGGAATCGCAAAACCTGCAGTTTTACCGGTACCAGTTTGCGCACAACCTAAAAGGTCCTTACGCTGCCGTATAATGGGAATTGCTTTACTCTGAATAGGGGTGGGATTCGTATATCCCAAATCGTTTAGGGCACTCATAATAGAGCCCGAAATAGCTAATTGCGAAAAACTCACTTAAATAAATTTAATAATAAAAATAGGCTGACTCAAGCCTGTAACGTCTTAGAAACGAACCAACCAGCACGAGTAGGAGAAGAATTCGCAATAGCGGAAACGAGAATAAGAACAGCAAAGATATTGATTTACTGCATCTTAAGCTGTTAAATTATTTATCACCCACCCAAACCCGCCGCTTTACTAATTTCCAGCATCCGCTCAATCGGCTTTTTAGCTGCCAGTCTCAGTTGCTCATCCATCAGTATTTCAGGGGTTTCATATTCCATACACAGATAGAGTTTTTCCAGTGTATTCAACTTCATATACGGACAATCATTGCAGGCACAATTGTTTTCCGGAGGGGCAGGTATGAACGTTTTTTCCGGACTCGCTTTCTGCATCTGATGCAGAATTCCTGTCTCGGTAGCCACGATATAGGCATTGGAAGAATCCTGCTGCGTGTATTTCAGCAGCTGGGTAGTACTGCCTATAAAATCAGCTATCTGAAGCAAAGGATCCTCACATTCCGGATGCGCAATCAGTTTTGCTTCCGGATGCCGCACTTTTAACCTTGTAATCTTTTCCAGGCTGAATATTTCATGAACCATACAGGCACCATCCCATAAAACCATGTTCCTGCCTGATTTTTTATTGAGATAAGCACCCAGGTTTTTATCCGGTGCAAAAATGATCGGCTGATCTGCAGGCAAACTTTCAATGATCTTTTCTGCATTGCTACTGGTACAAATGATATCACTCAATGCCTTTATATCCGCTGTACAGTTTATGTACGATATCACAACATGGTTGGGATGCTGCTTCTTAAACGCACTAAAGCGATCAGCCGGAGCAGAATCGGCCAGTGAACATCCCGCATTCAAATCAGGCAGCAACACTTTTTTGGTTGGATTCAGAATTTTAGCAGTCTCCGCCATAAAATGCACCCCGGCAAATACGATGATATCCGCAGTTGTTTTTTCAGCCTGCTGCGCCAAACCCAGACTATCACCAATATAATCCGCTACATCCTGAATGTCCGGCTCCTGGTAATAATGCGCCAGCAGGATTGCATTCTTCTCTTTCTTCAGGCGCTCAATTTCATGGAAAAGATCCAAGGCCGGATCAATTTCAATATCCAGAAACCCGACACGCGAAACATTTTTTCTCGCTTCTTCCATGTTAATAACTGCCATAGTATATAATATATAATATTTTTAAAAAAATAACCTATTACTATTAGGGCTGTGGATATGGGGATAAGATCTTTTAAAGTAGTTGGAATTATCAAAAGAACCAGCTTTTCCACAGTAATCCACAAGTTACAAACCTATTGAATCCTTCTCACCATAGCCATTTCGACTGTTTTTCAACAGCAGTGGATTACTAATCCACTGTATAACAAAACTACTACCTTCCTGTTAGTTGAAATTGAATAAATCAGTACTTGTTCCACTCCTCCGGTCTGCTCAACATCTTCACTCCAACTTGTTCCAATACTATCCACGTTTGATAATTGCAAAAACCGGGCTTATCCACCATTTTTATCAATCATCCACAAACAGATGTTAATTTAAGTTTCACAAACCTGCTTTTTAGCCTGAAAACCTAATAAAATCAATGGTCCTGGTAATAGTAATGACATTTTATTCCGTGAAACAATATTAATAATTAATATAAGTATAGATTTTAATATTAATTACTGTATTTCCCTGAACTCTTTCCACCCGTCTGGCCTGAAAGGCAGAATTGAAGCGTATTTACGGGTTTTTCCACAATTTGTTCATACGTTGGAATTCCTTATTTTCGCTCCTCATTTTTTGTGTTCATTATAATAGTATAATTAAATCGCAACATGTCGATCATTCAAAACATCAGGGATAAGGCGGCCTGGCTTGTATTCATCATCATCGCTTTGAGTTTGCTTGGATTTTTATTAATGGATTCTGTTTCGGGTGCACGGGGACGTGGAATTTTTGGTGGTAACCAATCTTCATTAGGTTCCGTTAACGGGCAGGATATTGATTATGTAGAATTCCAGAAAAGACTCCAAATGCAGGAAAACCAATTCCAGCAGCAGGGTTACCCCATCAATGAAATGATGCGTCAGAATATCCAGGAACAGGTATGGAACCAGTTCATTGAAGAAAATGTGCTGGAAGCGGAGTATAAAAAACTCGGACTCGCAGTTAGCGGTCAGGAACTCAATGATATCCTTTTTGGAGATAATCCTCCTGCAGATTTCCGCCAGCAATTCACCAATGAGAATGGTCAGTATGATGCGAACAAGGCAAAACAGGCGGTGGATGCATTGAAAAAGCAGAAGAATGATCCGATGGCGAAAAACTTCACGGAGCAGTACCTTCCCGCTCTTGCCAGCTTCCGCCTTCGTGAAAAATATACAGCCTTACTCGCGAACACCTATTATATACCAAAATGGATGGCCGAAAAAACGGCTGCAGAAAATAGCCAGATCGCCGCCATCAAATTTGTGGGAGTTCCTTATACAACAATAAGTGATAGTCTGCCTGAAATTAAAGTGACAGATGAAGACATCACTTCCTATATTTCTAAAAGAAAAGAAGAATTCAAACAGGAACCTTCCCGCAGCATCAGTTATGTAAGTTTCAGCGCGGCACCAACTGCAGAAGATACAGCAGTGGTACGGACCAATCTTGAAAACCTGCGCGCTGAATTCAGCAACACCACAGAAGTTGCCCAGTTCCTCACCAGGAATAATAGTGATGTGCCCCTGTTTGATGGATATGTACTAAAATCCAAATTGCAGGTTCCCAATGCAGATACCATCCGTGAACTTTCAGATGGTGCCATTTATGGCCCCTATCTCGATGGTGGAAATTTTGTAGTTGCTAAAATGTTGGGAAAACGCTCCCTGCCAGACAGTGTAAAATGTCGCCATATACTGCTCAGTACACAAGCCACTCCCGATAGTGTTGCCAAAGCACGGATTGATTCCATCGTTGGAGCTATTCGCGGAGGTGCAAGTTTTGCATCGATGGCAGCTCAATTCAGTGAAGACCCGGGAAGTAAAGAAAATGGCGGAGAATATGATTTTGGCAGCCAGCAGATGGGCAACCTTGCCAAAGAGTTTGCAGATTTTATATTTTATGGTACTACCGGTGAAAAGAAAGTAGTAAAAACGGATTTTGGCTATCACTACATTGAGATCCTGAATCAGAAAGGATTTGAGCAGGCCTATAAAGTAGCCTACCTGAGTCGCCCGATTATCGCAAGTCAGCAAACAGAAAACACTGCTTCCGGCGCAGCTAACCAGTTCGCGGGTGAAAGCAGGGATGCCAAATCCTTCGATGCCAATGCCACCAAAAAGAACCTCACCAAACTGATTGCACAGGAAATCAAGCCGAATGATATAATGATACCCGGACTTGGATCCAGCCGTCAACTGGTGCGTTGGATAAATGAAGCATCTATAGGAGATGTATCCGAACCCTTCACGATTGATGACAAATATATTGTAGCGGTTCTGACAGAAGTAAACAAAGAAGGGCTGATGTCTGCTGTAAAAGCCCGGAACCTGGTTGAATTCCAGGTACGGAATCAGAAAAAAGCCGAAGTCATAAAAAAGAAAATAGGAACAGCTTCTACCCTGGATGCGGTGGCTGCAGCTACCCAGCAATCTGTGTTGAGTGCAGACAGTGTACGGTTTTCATCTCCTTTTATTCCTAATGTTGGACAGGAACCTAAAGTGATTGGTGCTGCCTTTAATAAAGCCTACCAGTCTGCAGTTTCTGCTCCTATCACAGGAAATGGCGGTGTTTTTGTTCTGAAAACCGAAGCCATTTCAGCAGTAGCAGACGGTGGTATCAATGCAGAAGAACAGCGCAAAACAATGATGCAGCAAATGCGTCAGTCGGCTGGTTTCCGCGCAGTGGATGCATTGCGTAAAGCAGCTGATGTGAAAGATGAACGATCCAAAGTGCTTTAATACAAGGATATAATTCTTTAAAGGGGATGCTTTCGGGTGTCCCCTTTTTTATTTACTAACTTTACAGGGCGTTGCCTGTTAATTATGTAAATGAAATGAAATGACAGATCAGCTGGTGAATAAAGTGGCCGAAAGCGGATTGATTACACTGGACCTGGAAACCTATCTTCCATCACAGGTAATAGTGGAATTTGACCTGGCAAACCATCTCTTCATGGGCCTAATTCTGAAAGAAAAGGATTTTCGAGAAGCCATGAAACAATACAACTGGGAAGAGTATCGCGGGAAACTGGTGGCAGTTACCTGTTCAGCGGATGCCATTATTCCCATGTGGGCTTATATGCTGGTGGTTACTTACCTGCAGCCGCTGGCGGAAGCCGTTTACCAGGGAACAGCGGCCGAATTTCGTAAGCAGCTCTTTCTGAACAGGATCGCTGGTATTGATACAACCGAATTCATTGATAAACGGATTGTAATCAAAGGGTGCGGAGATCAGCCCATTGGTGAATATGCCTACTTTGAAATCACCCGGATGCTGCTACCCGTCGCAAAATCAATCATGTACGGAGAACCCTGCTCCACTGTTCCGGTCTACAAACGTAAATTATAGAGAACGCTGACTTTTTAAAAAAGCTGCGGCTTTTTCCAGATCTTCCGGTGTATCTATATTAACACCAAGGTATTCGGTTATCACCATTTTGAGCGGAATGCCATTTTCCAAATAACGCAGGCATTCAATTTTTTCTGCTGCTTCCAATGGCGTCATCGCCCAGGCAGTGAAATTCATCAGGGCCTGCTTGCGATAAGCATACACACCAACATGCTCATACCAGGTTACAGGCTGATCTGTACTGCGGGGATATGGAATCGGGCTGCGACTGAACAACAAGGAATTACTGAATTTGTCTACTACCACTTTTACCACGTTCGGATTCTTCACTGCTTCCGCATCGTGCATTTCCTGCATTAGTGATCCCACCTGAACAGCAGGGTCCTGAAAGGAGGCCAGTAATTTTTCCAGCGGCGCTCTTTTCACAAAGGGCATATCTCCCTGCACATTCAGAATGATATCCACCTCCATGTTCTCCACGATTTCCGCAATCCGGTCGCTTCCGCTTTCATGAGAACGCTGACTGCGATACACTTTTCCACCAATGGCTGCAATCTCAGCATCGATGACATCACTGTCGGTTACCACACTCACTTCATCAAACAATCCGGTAGCCAGCGTATTTTCATACACTTTCCGAATGACAGTAGAATCACCCAGTGGCTTCATCAGTTTTCCCGGAAATCGCGTGGCATCATATCGTGCCGGTATCATGGCAATGGTTTTCCCCATCAGTTGCTAATTTGTTCGCAAAGATGCATCAATAATCGGTCTTGATCTTCTTATCAAATGGAATCCTGAACTGATAGCGGAGATCTTCATCGGTGCGGTCGTCCAGTACATCCAATCCATATTTTAATTTCGCCGGATCCACATACCGGAAGGTTCCAAAAAGCCGGTCCCACATGGAGAAAATATTTCCATAATTGGTATCCGTTAGCGGTCGCTCAAAATGATGATGCGCCTTATGCATATTGGGGGAAACAAAAACCAGGCTGATCGGATAATCCAGCCAACGCGGTAAGCGAATATTGGCATGGTTGAAATGAGTGAAAAGCGCCGCAGATCCGCGGTATAAAAAATACAGCCAAACCGGTGTTCCAATGACCAGGATACCAATAATGGTGCTGGTTTCCCGGAACAACCATTCTCCAGGATGATGCCGGGTTCCGGTAGTAACATCCACCTTGGTATCACTATGGTGGACCATGTGAAATTTCCACATGAACTTCACCTTGTGCATCAGCCAGTGTGGAATGTACTGGCCAAACAAATCCATGAAAAGCAGGCCGATAAAAATCTGCATCCAGCCCGGCATTGGAATCCATTGCAGCAATCCGAACTCATTGGAAACAGCGAGACTGCAAAACCAGATTGTTACCAGGCCAAAAATCAGATTAAGGACCAGGGTGGTACCCAGGAAAACCAGGTTCACACCCGCATGCCGGGTTCGGTTAAACTGAAACTTGAAAAGTGGATAATATCCTTCCAGCAACCAGAAAAAAATCATTCCGCCCATCAGGAACAGAATTCGATGAGCTGAAGGGATGGTCTCCCAATAAGTGAAAAAACTATCCATGTGCAGGCAATTGTTCCTACAATTTACCAAAGCGGAAACAGGTTTGGAACAGGTGTAGAAGAATCTTGACCCAAATCATGCCGGATCGTTCCTACTTCAGCTGAAACCCAGATCTGTAACCCGGTTACTGCAGGACCGGCAGATCACTTCCGAAGTAAACACCGTTTCTGAATTGCCTCTCATCCGGGCAATCCAGCGATTCCACCAGTTGAGGGAAGTTACATGGGTGCGTCGTTCCAATGCTTTTGCACCGCAGGCCGGGCAGGACAAGGTCTCTAAATATGCATCGGTTGCCGCATCCAGCAGGGAGATCGCTTTGGAGAGGTCATCATTTAATACCATGAGTTTCATCCCGCCAATAGCCGGACTCAAAAATGGATCTATGGTAACGGTATTTTCATCCTTCAGATGACAATTGATCCCATGCTCTTTGAGCAGGTTCAGCTGAATATTTGCCTGGATATAATTGTCGTATGAACGGATCTGTACAAAATGCATGAAGAAAAATCAGGATCAGGCATTCAGCATCAGTGGCATCACCAGCATCAGGAGCTCTTCGTATTCATCGGCCTCCATAGGGCGAATGATACCGGCTTTGGTGGGGGTGGATAATTCCATCCGAACCTCATCGCTCTCGGCTGCATTCAGCATTTCAATCAGGAAACGGGCATTGAAAGCGATGGAAAGATCTTCGCCATCATACTGACACTTCATACGCTCGTTACCCTCGAAGCTGAAATCAATATCCTGCGCAGCCAGTTGCAGTTCACTGCCGGAGATATTCAGTACCACCTGGTTGGTGCTTTTATTGGAGAATACACTAACCCGGCGAAGGGCACCCTGGAAATCTGATTTGCTGACAATCATTTTGTAGGGGTTGTCGGCCGGGATCACCACTTTATAATCCGGGAAACGGGCATCAATCAGGCGACAGCTCATCTGCGTATTACCATGTGTAACAAACAGGTGATTGCTGTTATAGCTAACCGTAATTACATCGTCATTGTCAGGAAGTGCTGATTTCAGGATGTTCAGCGGCTTTTTCGGAACGATGAAGGAATCCCCTTTGGGGCATTTTACATCGGTGCGCTTGTAGCGAACCAGGCGGTGCGCATCGGTAGCCACGAACTGAACAAAGTTTTTATCCAGCTCAAAATACACTCCCGTCATAGCCGGACGCAGATCATCACTGCTCACAGCAAATAGGGTTTTATTAATTCCGGTAACCAGCGCACTGCTGGTCATTTCAAAAGAAGTGGTATCGTCAGCAGATGGTTCCTTCGGGAAATTGTCGGGATTTTCACCCATCACCTTGTACTTACCATTATCGCTGGTCATTTCAATGCCGTAATTCTTATCGATATTGAACGTAAGCGGCTGGTCAGGAATATTCTTGAGGGAATCAATCAGAATTTTCGCAGGAATACAAACCCGTCCATTTTCTTTGGCTTCGATGTCCATCTGTACCCGCATTACCGTTTCCAGGTCGGTGGCCACCACATTCAATTTGTTTTTATCAATTTCAAACAGGAAATCTTCCAGGATGGGTAAAACTGTATTTGCATTGATAACACCACTGATCTGTTGGAGCTGTTTCAGTAAAGCCGATGAGCTAACGATGAACTTCATAAAACGGTTGCGATTTATAAGGGACGAAACTAAGGAATTCCGGGCATTCTAAGATTGGGATCTGGGGAAGATTGGAAAGGGGGCAGCTTATTTTCGGGGATTCTTTGAAATTGGGTTTTTTCCTCATTACTGTAATGCGGAACTTTATAAAATGTTGCAGGGAAAAAGACTGACTCCGGATCAGGCCTTACAGAAGGCGCGTCATTTTTGTGGGTACCAGGAACGTTGTCATCAGGAAGTGAAGAATAAATTATTCAGCTTCGGCCTGAACCGCCAGGAAGTGGATAACCTGATTGCTACCCTTATTGAAGAGGATTATTTGAATGAGGAACGATTTGCCATCCAGTTTGCCGGCGGAAAATTCAGGATGAAGGGCTGGGGCAGGGGCCGGATCAAAAATGAATTGCAGCAACGGCAGGTAAGCGACTACTGTATCAAAAAGGCAATGAAGGAAATTCCTGAAACGGTGTACCGGGAAACGATTGAGAAAATGGCCCGAAACCGCTGGGAAAGCCTGAAAGCAGAGGATAAATTATCGCGGCTACGAAAAACACAGGATCACCTGCTGTATAAAGGATATGAGTGGGAGTTGATAAAAGAGGTGATGAAAGACCTGCAATCGGGACAAGCATCCGGCGAATAAAGTAATTTCGGGTATGTCTACCCTTACCATAACCACTATTCAGTCTTCGCTTCATTGGGAGGATCCGGAGGCAAATCGCCGGATGTTCGAAGAAAAAATTGAGTCGGTTTCAGAAAAAATGGAACTGGTTATTTTGCCGGAAGCCTTTACCACCGGCTTTTCCATGCAGCCCGAAAAACTGGCTGAAACCATGGAGGGCCCCACCCTGGCCTGGATGAAAGAACTGGCTGCGCGGAAACGAATTGTTCTTACCGGATCAGTTTTTATACAGGAAGAGGGTCAGTATTTCAACAGACTGCTCTGGGTTTTACCAAACGGACAGGTGGGTCATTATGACAAACGACATCGTTTTGCCTATGCAGGTGAGGACCAGCATTTCAGTGCCGGAAACCGGCGCTTTATAGCATCCGTCAAAGGTTGGCGTATATTTCTTCAGGTCTGCTACGACCTGCGTTTTCCGGTCTGGAGCCGCCAGCAAACTCACCGGTCGGGTGCCACCGGTCGGGTGCCACCGGTCGGGTACCACCGGTCGGGTGAGTATGATTTACTGATTACAGTCGCCAATTGGCCGGAGCGGCGCAATCATGCCTGGAAAACCCTGCTCGCCGCAAGAGCTATTGAAAATCAATGTTATGTTGTAGGTGTAAACCGGGTTGGAGAAGATGGTAACGGGATTTATCACAGTGGCGACTCGATGATCCTGGACCCCCTGGGAACGCCTCTGTACCAGAAAGAACACGGAGAAGAGATTCATACGCTAACCCTGGATAAATCCAATCTCGATAAAATCCGGGAGCAGCTTCCTTTTCTTCGCGATGCCGATGCATTCACCCTGTTAAATGAATCACCCGATGCCTGAACCAACCATCCACCACTTTGTCAATGGCCGCATTTTTACCGGCGAATCCTGGTTAACCGAAGCTTTCATCACAGTTGAGGGAGACAGGATAACAGAAATTTCCGCTCACCGGTCGGGTGCCACCGGTCGGGTGCCACCCGACCGGTGGAAGGATTTGCAGGGTGGGCTGCTTGTACCAGCTTTTATCGATGTGCAATTGTATGGAGGGGATGGCCAGCTTTTTGGGGTCCATCCTTCCGTGGAAGCCATCCGTGCTACAGTGGAATATTCGCGAAGAGGGGGAGCCCATTTGATCCTGCCAACTGTTGCCACTAATGATAACTCTGTGGCATTGGCCGCCATCGAAGCAGTGCGGGAATACCTGAATCAGGGAGGTACCGGTGTATTCGGGCTGCACCTGGAAGGACCTTTTTTGAATCCTGTTAAGCGCGGCGCTCACGTTCTGGAGAAGATTCAATCACCCACCATGGAAAGACTGCGCGCTCTGGTTGAACCTGGACGCGGTATTGTAAAAATGATGACCATCGCTCCGGAGCTTTTTGAACCGGAACAGCTCCAATATTTGAAAGATGCGGGCATCATTCTATCCGCAGGCCATTCAAATGCAAGTTTTGAGGAGGCTAATAAAGGATTTGAACAGGGAATTACCACCTGCACTCATTTATTTAATGCGATGTCGCCCCTGCAACACCGTGCCCCTGGATTGGTTGGCGCCATCCTTTCACATCCGGCAGTTGCCTCCAGCATTGTTCCCGATGGTTACCATGTGGATGCGGTGGTTATAAAAATGGCCAAACAGTTAACGGGGGAGAGATTGTTCATTATAACAGATGCAGTTACGGAGAGCAATACCGGGAATTATTTGCACCAACTTCGTGGAGATCATTACACATTACCGGATGGAACGCTGTCTGGTTCTGCGTTGACCATGTTGTCGGCTGTGCAGTTTTGTGTTAAAAAAGTCGGAATTTCAATAGAGGAAGCAGTACGTATGGCTTCCTTATATCCTGCCAGAGTATTGGGTATCGATCAAGAGTGGGGCAAACTGGCAGTTGGTTACAGGCCGGAATGGTTTTGGATACCATCATTTTAAAACAATACTACAATGGCAAAGTTAAACGCAATCGGACTGGATGAAGCCAAAGCGGCTGATCTGGCCGGAAGACTGAATACCTTACTCGCCAACTATTCCATCTTTTACCAAAATACACGTGGGTATCACTGGAATATAAGAGGCGAAAAATTCTTTGAGCTGCATGTAAAATTTGAAGAATTATACAACGACCTGCTTCTAAAAATTGATGAGATCGCGGAGCGCATACTCACGCTTGGATTTTCACCGGCACATAATTATTCCGATTATCATACTATGGCCACAATTAAAGAAAGCAGGGAAGTAGCAGATGGTATGAAGGCGGTGGAAAATATCCTGGCTTCTTTTCAAACAATCATAGGCCTGCAGCGTGAGTTATTGAAAATTTCTGAAGATGCAAATGATGAGGGCACCAACGCACTGATGAGCGATTATATCCGGGCCCAGGAAAAACTGGTTTGGATGTACTCTGCCTTTTTAAATAATTGATTTAGCGAATAAGTAAAAAACTCCCCTTATGCTGCATCATGGATTGGCCATTGAGCTGATACTGTATATTAAAAAGATAAGTCCCGCTGTTTTGTTCAATTCCATTCACTAAGCCATCCCATGCGGAAGATGGGTTATTGGTGCTGAATATTCTCTGTCCGAATCTATTGAAGATTTGAAGTGAATAATAAGTTACTTCTCCATAAAGCAGCGGACGGAAGAGATCGTTTCGCCCATCCCGGTTGGGTGAGAATGCATTTGGAACATACAAACCAAACATGCACTGTTTCTGAACTATAGAAATAGTATCTGTGCCAGTACAATTATTAAAATCCGTAACAGTTAAATGATAAGTTCCAGATTTGTTAACAGTGATATTGCTGCTGTTACTTCCGGTGTTCCATGAATATGATTTGTATTCTCCATCGGGTAAGAGTACTATTTCCTGGTATTGACAAATGCTGGTATCCTCTCCCAAAAACCCATTAGGTACAGAAACCACATTGGTTATTATGGTTGTATCAGACCCCCAACATCCATTCTGATCCTGTACAGAAACCCAATATTTTCCTGGACTATTTACCAGCAAAGAATTTGAACCGGAATTATCCTGCCAGGTGTATTGTATAAATCCAGCTCCCGGGGTTAGCATTCTTTCTTCTCCTTCACAAAGGATGGAATTTTTATTCAGGACAGGCCGGGGCTTTCCAAATACATTCAGAATAGTAGCAGAATCTGCTACCTCGCAACCATTTCTATCTGTTGCACGAAGGATATAAGTACCAGCTGATTTGGCAATAATATTTTTTTCAAAAGAACCGGTACTCCACTGGTATTTATCAAATGAATTATCGGCACTAAAAACTACTTCCTGTCCTTCACAGATTACAGTATCCTCACCAATAGAAAGTATGGGCTGAGGGTGAATTGCAATTGACAATTGATCCTGATAGGTGCACCCACTACCGGAGACGCCGGTAAAATAATATTCACCCGGCTCGATTACTTTTATTGAAAAGGTAGATGTGTTTCCAACCAAATTACTATTTAAATCAAGCCAGGTAAACTTTTGCAGACTGTCAGGTGCAAAAAAACTCAAATTTGTTCCAACGCAGACAACCGTGTCTTTAGCAAAATCAATTCTTAATGCAGATCTGATATCAACAACAATAGTATCAGTTTGATAATTATTACAATAGTCAACTCCAGCAACCCAATATTTTCCACCCGACTTAATCGAAATCGTGGCCGATTTTTCACCTGTAGACCAGGAAAGAGATTTATAATTGCCGGGTACTTCAAGCGTCAACGTGCTTCCCTCACAAATACTGGTATCAGGTCCAAGTTCGAGCATTGGGGGGAGTTCACCCACCGGCCTGGTGACAAATGAGTCAATGATTGGAACACAGGTTCCTTTCAAAAAAGCGAATATTTTTTGTTCTTCCAGTTGCGTGAATCGAACTGAGATGGTGTTGTCTGTCCGGCCCACCTCTTCAGCACCATCCGGTAAATCCCAGGAAATAGTTTGCACACAATTTTCGTTTCTATCTGCTGTGTAGGTGTAAATACCTGACAGGTTACAAAAAGTTTCAGGACCTCTTATATTAATAAAACTGCAGGAATCCAGATAATCTCTGCATTCCTTATCGAAGTATCTTACCTGGGGATATTCTTCAATCAAAACCAACGTTGAATTATCTGCAGAAATGGGAGAATTGGAATATTCATAATTAATAAAATCCGTTGCTTTGGGAATGACGGTTTCCACTACTTCGTATTTACCCGGAGTATAATTACAAATTTTAGTATCCTGATCGAAATCAGGATCAAATCGCTGAATGGTCATTTTATTATCGGAAGCAAATGGATCCAGTCCGTCTCCTCCTGAACTGCCCATAATCATCAGGGAACCGTCTGTTCCAACTGCCCCCATTCCCTGGGTGATTCCAATAGTATATTTGGTACGATCCCAGAGAAGTTTAAAGTCTTTATCAAATTTAAATACGAAAGAAGTGGTCCGATCAATATTAGGAAAGCCGATATTCATATTTTCATGCTGAACATAAAACTCGTTATCATCAATTACTCTTACCCCAAATTGACTTGGGAAATATTTTTCATATACATCTCGCAGGCGAACGGATTTTCCAATATTTGCATCGGTATCTAAAAAAGCAATTGTGGTTAGGTAGTACGGTTCGGGAGATTTGTTGTAAGTGCCACTCATAAGCAAGCGGTCACCCATTTTTGCGATACTGAACACTTGTAGAAAGTCCGTTTCATTTCCAAATCGCTTGATCCAATCTACTGCCCCAGTGGAAATATTAATTCGTACCAGTACCGAAACACTTCTTAAAGTTGGTGATTCAAAATCAGAACCACCGAAAAGGATTGGAATAAAGATAGAATTGCCAATTACAGTGGGATCATAAATAAACTTGTAATCAAGATTGTATAAATCCGTTAACCGGAGCTGTTTGTTCCAAATAACATCTCCATTCGTACTGAATCTTGTAATTACTGTTCCTTTGGTCGCGTCATTACTGGATAATTGAATAAAAGAATCATCCGCCAAAATGGTAGTTTTCAAAGGATATAAAAACTGACCATTCTGACTCAACCGTTTCGCCCAGATTTTACTACCATCATCCAATAGTTTGAATATACCACATCCCCCAGCTTCATCACTCCCTAGAAAGGCACCTATATTTATACCATTTCCTGAACTCTTGACATAGGCTATTTCCTGTGCATGATCGGTCTTAAATCCCCAATTCACACAGCCCTCTTTGGTAATATTTACCAGCAAGGACTGTTCAAAAGCCACTTTATTACGTGATGCAAGAAGGTATCCTTTGTCTGCCGTATTGGATATGGACCTGGGTAAATGATATCCGTAATTGTTTCCCACCCAGGCGCCCATATTTGGCTTCCCGACAGGAATCCTTCCAGGTTTGAATATCATTTTTGTTACCGTGTCACTGCATACTCCATTGGTTGCAATCAGCGTAAAATAATGGTATCCAGCTTTTAGAATTCCAATAGGCTGAAAGTTATCGTAGAATATCTCCGGGTACTGTGAAGTGTTTGTTTTGAAGGATGTAAAGTTTTTACTTGTGTTTATGATTCGATGAACCGATACACCTCCCGTTACATCAGTTAAAGAGTCAACCTGAATTTCAAAATCAGCAATAACCGGGCAACCTGTAGATTGCGCCCTGCTTAAAGCTGGATAGAATAAGGTTATTAAGAGAAAAAAGATCCAGATCTTCATTATTTCTGCTACGATTGCCGTCTAATGTACTCTATAAGCGTAAAATATCATAGCGTTTTACTGAGAATTTGTAATCAGCGCCCTCACCGCCTCCACTTTCAGGTCGCGGTTT
>CAZJNY010000011.1:0-39541 GCA_964547405.1 uncultured Flavihumibacter sp.
GCCGGATTGGAACGGATACCGGTTTCCAATACCTTGTTGTCCAGTTTTGAAATGGAGGATGTGACTTTTGAACGTTTGATGGTTCCATATCCTACAACCACTACTTCATCCATCTTGCTTTGAGCAGGTTGTAACGAAATGCTCAGGATTGTCTGATTTCCCGGATTTAGTTCCAGGGTTTCAAAACCCAGCGAGCTGATCACCAACATGGATCCGGGTTCTACTGAAATAGTAAAACTTCCAGCTTCATCGGTTTGGGTTCCCTGGGTACTGCCCTTTACCAGAACAGATGCTCCGGGAATTGGTCTCCCATCTTCTCCGGAACGTACGCTACCGGTAACCACCCGGGATTGCGCAAAAAGTTGAATGGAACCAAGCAGTGTTACCAGCAAAATGAGCAAATGCCGGTAGTGAATCGTTTTTCTCATAATTAAAGATGTTATGCATTATGTATGACATAATAAAAATAACAATTAACTTGAAACTGGCAAGAAAATTTTCCCTGCCGCCTGGCGGCTTCTGTGAATAAATCGGAATTCCCTAGCTTTGTCGGAATTTAGTAATACATAATAATCGTATGGCAATCAATTCCTTAATGGAAGATTTCAGTTCGCTGGATACCAGTTCCCTGGTGGATAAAGTAGAGGCGAAATTGGTTCAGCTCCTGAAAGACCAGAAGCTGAATGTGGGCGACAGCATCCCAAAGGAGCTGGAATTAGCTGAACGATTGGGGGTGAGCCGTACGGTTATCCGGGAAGCGCTGCTTCGGCTGCGTGTAATGGGTTTGATTGAATCAAAAAAGAAGAAGGGGGCTGTAATTACGAGTCCGGATATTTTTGGCATTATCAGCAAAAGTGTAAATCCTCATATCCTGGATCAGTCAACTTTGAAGGAAATGTTTGAACTCCGCCTGATTCTTGAAATAGGGATGGCAGATTTTATCTTTCAGCGCATAACCCCTACCGATATAAAGGAGTTAAAAAAAATCGTCAGCAAAGAGCCCGATGCCACACAGGACTATCTCTTTAATATTGACCACGAGATTGCTTTTCATGGTAAGCTTTATGAAATAACCGGCAATGAAACCCTGAAAAAATTTCAGCGTATGTTATTGCCGGTCTTTGATTACGTTCATCATAGCGGCCTGCTGAAAAAGCAGGTCAGTGTGAAGCGTTATGTATCCCATAAAGGGCTTGTAGATATTATTGAAAATGGAAGTCCGGAGATGTTCCGCAATGCGATGCGCAATCACCTTGAAAATCATTTCTCCCGTTTGTTTGAATAGGTTATTTCTTTTTGCGTTTCTTTTTCGTTGCTTCCTGCTCTGCCTGTTTGAGCAGTTCTTTCCAGTTTTCATTGGGCAAATCTTCCGAGAGCGCAACGGTTTCGCGGTATTCCGCTGATCCGATGATCCGCTCCTTTATTTTATTGCCGGTATAGGTTTCGATGGCTTCCAGCAATGGTTTTTCTTCTTCACTGCAGAAACTGATTGCCTGTCCTTTTTTCATGCCCCTGCCGGTTCGTCCCACCCGGTGTACATATTTATCAGGTTCCTCCGGCAAATCATAATTGACCACATAATCCACATCCGGAATATCAATTCCACGGGCATTTACATCTGTCGTAATCAACAGGGGAATGCCGCCCTCACGGAACTGATCCATTACCTGCAGCCGGTCGTCCTGCTCCTTCCCCCCATGCATCACCAGGCTTTCAATCCCGACTCTTTTCAAGGCAGCCTGCACTCTTTCAGCACGCACTTTGGTTCTTGTAAAGACCAGGATTTTTTGTCCGGTTAATTCTTTCACGAGCCGCTCCAGGAAGAAGCGTTTATCATCCATGGCTATATAGGTAACCGCATGATTGATATTTTTGGAAACCGGGTCTTGCGGTGATACCTGGATGCGGATTGGATTGTGCACCATCGCATAGGCCAGGTCCTTGATGCGGGTATCAATGGTTGCAGAAAAGAAAAGGGTCTGGTGTTTCTTGGGAAGTCGTTTTTTGATATCAACGATATCCTTATTGAAACCCAGGTCCAGCATATGATCTGCTTCATCCAGTACCAGTAACCATACATATTGAAGATCGAGCACCTGCTGGTGGTGAAGGTCAAACAAGCGGCCGGGCGTAGCCACTACAATATCTGCTCCTTTTTTGAGCGACCTGATTTGCTGATCCTGGTCAACACCTCCAACCAATGCCACGGTACTCAGGTCCGTGAATTGACCGATCTGCTGAAACACGCCCGCAATCTGGATCGCCAGTTCGCGGGTGGGTACCATCACCAGGCATTGGAGCAGGTGTTTGGGTTTGCGCCTTCGCTCCTGTTCCCGTTGCAGCAGGTGCAGGATGGGAATGGCAAATGCGGCTGTTTTACCGGTTCCGGTTTGGGCTATGGCCAGCACATCCTCTCCTTTCAGAATACTGGGAATTGCTTTGTATTGTATGTCTGTAGGGCGTTTAAAGCCCAGTTCAGCCAAACTTTCCTTTATATCTTCTGAGATATGATATTGTTCAAATCGCATAACCTTCCTGTAAATAACGCTCAAAGGTCGTGGTTTTTCCCCGTAGATTTGTGCCCCCGAAAAAGAAGACCATGATGCGGCAGGAAGCGAAACAAACCATACAACTGGCATTCCCTATCGTAATAGGTGAACTGGCACAGATGGCATTGCATATCATTGATACTGCGATGGTGGGCGCCATCAGTTATAAACAACTGGCGGCCGCTTCCCTGGTAATCAACGCAATGGGTATTCCTTTTGTGATTGGTATCGGAATGACCATCTCGGTATCGCAGATGGTATCCATGGCGCATGGACGAAGGGATTCCCAACTGGTATCGCATTATCTCTACAACGGATTTTTTCTCTGTGCATTGACCGCCCTGATCATTTCTTTTGTGTTAATTGGCGGGCGTGGTATCCTGCATCATTTGGGCCAGGATCCGGAAGTAGTGGAATATGCACTGCCCTTTATGAAACTGATGGGATTGTCGATCATTCCCATGCTGCTTTTTATGACGCTGAAACAGTTTACTGACGGTCTTGAATACACGAAAACGGCCATGCTTTTGTCGCTGGCCGGTATGCCCCTCAATATTTTTCTGAACTGGTTACTGATCTATGGAAACTGGGGTTTTCCGCGGTTGGAATTATTGGGAGCAGGGTGGTCTACACTTATCACCCGTTCCATTTTATTTATTATTCTGGCCCTTGTAATACTGCGACATAAAACTTTTCGCAGGTACATAGCCGTTAGCAGCAAACAATGGAAACTGAAAAGCCAGACGCTTCGGGAATTGCTGTACATCGGCATACCCAGCAGTTTACAGGTGGGTATGGAAGCGGGTGCATTTGCGGTATCGGGCATCATCATCGGAACCATGGGGGCAGTGGCACAAGCCAGTCACCAGATCGCGTTGAGTACAGCTTCTTTTACGTTTATGGTTTCCATGGGACTCGCACAGGCAGGATCCATCCGGGTGAGTAATGCTTATGGTCGAAGGAACTGGACCAAAATTTCCCTGATTGGACGTTCAACCCTTCTGACAGCGCTTATATATGGATGTATCTGTGCAGTTTCCTTTGTTGTATTCCGAAACTATATTCCTTTACTGTTTAATAAAAACGAAGATGTTGTGGCGCTGGCCGCTTCCCTCCTCCTATTCGCCGGATTGTTTCAGATTTCCGACAGTACCCAGGCAATCGGAGCCGGCTTGCTGAGAGGTATCAAAGATGTAAAAACCCCCACCCTGCTGATTGCAATCGCTTATTGGGTAATTGGTATCCCATTGGGCTATCTGTTAGGGTTTTATTTTGATATGGGTGCAAGGGGTATGTGGATAGGACTCATAGCGGGACTAACCTTCGCTTCCCTTTTTCTGATTGCGCGGTTCCTTAAAATGAGCCGGAAAGGATCACTTTAGTTTTTCTTTTGCCAACTCACTTACACGGGCAGCAACCTGTTCATAATATTTTCTTGAATAGTGCAAACTATCATAGGTAAGCAGACTCCTGTCGTAAGCTGCTTCTCTTGATAACGTGGTGATTTCGATATAGGAAATCCCTGAACTGGCAGTAATACTCAAGTTCTTTTCATTGAATAAATCGATTTCCCGTTTTATCAGATCGCGGTTGGAAGAACGGGCAAAAGGGGTAACGGAATAATCCGGGATGGACAGCACGATTACCTGTTTGGGATTGCCCGCAGCAAACTGTACCGCTAACTGCAATAATTGCCTGAATTCCGCTTCGTATTGGGAAAGGGGTTGACGACGGTATTGATTGTTTACTCCGATCAGCAGGGTTACCAGTTGAAAATTCTTCGGGATAGTCCGATCGGTTAGTTCCTGTAATAATTCGGCAGTGGTCCAGCCGGTACGTGCAATGATCTCCGGGTTTTTTAGTTTAAATCCTTTTGCACGCAGGAGTTCCGCCGTTATCATCGGGAACCGGTCTGCCGGAGGCACAGACTGACCAATTGTATAGGAATCGCCCAGTGCAAGAAAAGAGAGTGAATCAGGTAAAGGCAAGGGCGGGTTCACCACAATGGGTGTTGTTACCGGAGCTGCTGCTGCCGGTGGATTGCCAGTTCTGGAACAGGCCGTCAATAGACAACCGGTGGTCAGCAGCCAGAAGGTTAGTCTGGATAAAAAAAGAAAGGCAGGCATTCCATAATTACGGATTGCCTGCCTTTTTGGTTCAGTCCGGTGGACTTATTCTTTGTCATCTGGTGTTACCGTACCATTTACGATGAATTTGATCTGCGGCTTGCGGGTATCATCCGTGGCAGCAGGATCACCGATAATGAGAATGGTGTACGCCTTATTGGCTTCCACCTGAATGGTTCGCTGTAAAGGACTTCCATTGCTGTTGGAAGCGGTAATGCTCAGATCGCCGGCCGGCAGGGAACTGAATTCACTGACCGTATTAAAAGGCGCATCCGCAGGAACTTCTTTACTGCCTGCTTTCAGTGTTACTGAATAAGCAGCCGAATCCGGAATGGCCTGTACAAAGCGTACCAGAGCCTCACCCGATGCGGGAAGCAGGGTATCCAGGTGATCGTTCACAATGAGATTGGTATAAACGCTGTCGGCACCGGTTACAAAAACAGTATAGTACTTACTGGGTTCAAAATTGAAGCCGCCGGTAGTACTGATTTCCGTTCCGGTAAGTGCATTAATTGCTTTAACATCCCGATTGCCGGTAAAAACAGGCAGGTAGCCACCTGTAAAATTAGAATAGCCAAATGCCTGATTGCTCAGTGTATTACCCGACAGGCGAACAAAAATACCATCCTGATCCGGTGCCAGGTTAAAAGCCATGAGGCCGGCGCTGGGAATATCCGGCTGATCATTGTTATTTTTCATACAGGATACCAATCCTAATCCCATTGCTGCGGAAAGAAATAAAAGGGAGATTTTTCTGGTCACAGTTATCATAGTCTGACGTTTTATTGTACAGTCTTGAGATGCAAATGGGGCACCAGAGTTGCGTCACTATTTAACCTTATAACTACTTTAACGTAAGCCTGATTTTTCTGTTAAAATTACCCCATAAAAGGTTTTCCTTCTTTATTCATCTCGCGTCTTATACCCTGCAGCACATCATCCAGATAAATTTCCAGATTGACCGCTTCGTTTTCGCTGAAATTCGGTTGCTCATTACCGGGAGAACCACCCAACCTTCGTTCAATTGCCCTGATGCTGGCGTAATGTACCACATTGATGATGCTGCCGCCGGCCAGTTCGTGTTTTTTAACTATTTCCGGGATATCTACTAATTCTTTTTTCAAACTGCTGTTTGCTGAGCCATCAGTCTGTACAAATACAGCTCCGGCCGGGAAGGATTTTTGCCAGATGCGTACCCGTTCTTTTGCATCAGGAAAAGGAAAACGAAGGATGGCATTGAAGCGGCGCATAAAAGCATCGTCAATATTACTTTTCATATTGGTTGCCAGTATGATCAGGCCATTGAAATCTTCTATGCGTTGCAGCAGATAGGATACTTCCTGGTTGGCATATTTATCATGCGCATCTCGTACATTGGTGCGTTTGCCAAACAGGGCATCAGCTTCGTCGAAAAAAAGAATCCACCCTTTGTCCTCTGCACGGGCAAAAAGGAGTTCGAGGTTTTTTTCGGTTTCACCTATGTATTTCGATACAACCATGGATAAATCTATCTTATACAAATCTTTCCCGATTTCATTGGCCAGTATACCGGCGGTAAGGGTTTTGCCCGTACCCGGTGGGCCATAAAACAATACCCGAAAGCCTTTTTTTATCCGGTCAGACATGCCCCAGGTGTCGAGCAGCTGATCATTGTACTTCAGCCAGGTGCGAATTTCCTCGATCTGTGCTTCAAGTTCCCCGTTAATTACCAGTGCCTCCCATCCTCGTGATTCGGATATTTTCTTTGCAGGGAAGTTCATACTAAAATGCGGTGGTGTAGGCCGACCCAGCGTAAACGTATCGATATAGTCCTGCGACATAATCAGCCGCCCACTCATAACAGGTTCACCACCTGGCAAATCTTCCAGCCAGAGGATTTTTTTTTGTGAAAACAAATGATTGGATGCAAATATCTGTTGCACCAGCAGGCGGGTATTCCAGTCTTCATCCGCCAGCAAAAAAAGCACCGTTTCTCCAGTGGGCAGGAAGACGCGTGTGTTTTTACCACGGGCACCACCCAGTTTGGGGAAATCCCCGCTTTCTTTCAGCCGGGAAGCGATGGCCGTATCAAACAAATCAGGTTGTACATGCGGTGCGAGTGCTGCCAGTACTACCGTTGCTTCGCCGATGCTGAGTTTATTTTTATAAACAAAATCGCGAAGGGGAAGTTGCCATTGTTCTAATCCGGGCATTACAGGTTCAACAACAGGTTCGGCATCCGGCAGGTAAGTTTGCAGACGGTATTGTATTAACTGAAAGAGATATTGAAATTCGGGGGACATAGTTTAGTTGTTTTTTGTTGTGAACACACTCATAACCTTCGCAATAATTCATCGGCAAGGGAGGCATAATCTTCTGCGCCGTTACTCTGTTTGTCGAGTGAAAAAACATCTATTCCCATTTCCTGAGCACGGGCAAGCTGTATATTCGTTCGAATCCGGGTGTGGAATACCTGTTCGCCAAATTCTGATTCCAGTTCATGCAATACCTGGCGGTTCATGGTTTTTCGTTCATCGTACCGCGTTAAAACAATGCCGAGGAGCCGGATATTTTTGTTCAGCTTATTTTTAATGGATCTGAAGTGAATCATAAAGCTACGCAATCCTTTTAAGGGCAGGAATTCCGCCTGCAATGGCATCAGAACATAATCACTGGCCGTCAATGCGTTAACCGTAAGCATGCCAACTGCAGGGGGACAATCGATTAAAACAAAATCGTAGGTTGTTTTCAGGTGTTCCAGCATCCAGTTGAACATTTGTTCGCGGCCGTAAACGCTAACCAATTCCAGTTCGGCTCCGGCCAGTTCAATAGAGGAAGGCACCAGTGCCAAACCGCTGGTCGTTTGTATAACTGCTTCCGCCAGATTACCACCTTCACCGCTGATTTCTTTTTTCAATGCGCTAAATAAATTTTGTGAAGGTTCTTCATTAATGCCGAGAGATTGTGAGAGGTTGGCCTGGGGATCGGCATCGATCAGCAACACCTTTTTACCTTTTCGGTGCAGTGCAGCGGCGAGGTTGATAGCAGTGGTGGTTTTACCTGAACCACCTTTTTGTATAGCAATGGATATTACGGACATGCTGGTATGTATTTTTCCTGGTTAAAATAGGTCAGCGCTTTTTCCCATGCCTGCGTGCCTACCAGTACACCGAGTTTTTGTCCGGATTCATTACCATTTTTAAAATGGATGCCGCCGTAGAGCCGCGACATACCAGCTTCTTCGGCCGCAAACGTAAAAGTGGGCCAATCGAGGGTGATATCTGTACATGGCAGGGAACATCCGGGTTCAATCTTTGAAGAACCTTTTTTTACAATTGTACAGCCGCCAAATTTATCGCTGCCGGTAAAGTTTTTGAGAATTGTGGCGGCAGTGCGGCTGAATAAACTATGGCCCGAAACATGTTCAGGGAAGGCGGGTGTTTCAATATAAGGATTCCAGTCTTTGCCTTTAATGGTTTTTGTTCCTTTGCAGGGACCTGCCCAGGACTGTATCTCTTCGTTTTCGAACAAATAGCGGATGGCAGATACAGGTCGTACCGATTGATAATAGTGCTTGCATTCCCAGCAGACAATGGAGGCATCGAGCAGGGCGTTGGACAAAGCAAAAAACAACAGGATACAGGGAGTGTTCTTTTTTTCGTTGCGCAGCACATACTGAGCAATTTCGAACCAATGTCCGGGTGGAGTGTAGGTGCCAGGCCCATCAGCCCAGTATTCTGCGATGGCCTTTTGTTGGTCGGTTAAGCAGGCGCTGATGTCAATTATTTCCTGTGCCTGTTCTTTAAATCCTTTATCGCATTCCTGCAGTGGAGGTTCGGGGCGAAACTGGCCAACATGTTTTAAGGCAAACGGCTTTACCAATCCCCAATGTGGAAGTAAAAACTTTTGTACCGTACGCTCACCAGTTGAGCTTTGTTTTTTGAGGGGCACCCATTTGCTGATGTCATTTATCTGTTCGGGAGTATTTATAGGTATATAGCCGGTAAAGTCAGCATAGGCGGGCATAAGTAAACTGCCATAGGCATTGCTACGGTCGCCCCTATGGCATTCGATTACCAATCGCGCAACCAGGTTTCCGATTCCGGATGGAGTCTGGATATTTAGTTGCGAATCATCCGGGTTATAGCCTAACGTGCACATAAAGTCGCGGAACATATTCTTATGTTCCGAAGGCAATACAAGGCAGGCCAGTTCGGTAAGCACCCGGTAGGCAGCATAGCTAAAGGCTTTGCGTACATTTTCTTTATTGCATTGATCTTTTGGCGCCTTTATGTATCGGGCGGTTGATGAGCTGATGGCTGATTCGTTATAGATACTCCAGGCATCATACATGGCGGTATGAACCATGGCAAGTGCGCGGGCAGCCACCGGGGGTGATGTTCTGGTGTATGCAATCGCGTCCAGTGTTAACTGGTTCCAATGTAGTGCGATGGGTTTGGAGGAATCGAATGACATAGGTTTTGTTTTTTTCTTTTCAGTTTATGAACTGCTGCTTTCAGGTGCTTCTGAAAATAGAATATGAACTACATTATTCGGTTTCGATATCAGTTTGTATTGTCCATGGTGGTTTAGTAACTGTATCTGTTCCGCAATTTTTTTTGCAGTTACCGTGTTTAGTAAAGTATTGTTTTGGGTGGATACCGTATAGTGTTTTATGCCATTTGGGAAATACCCACAGGAAAGTGAAAGTCCATTTTTAGTTGTGAAAACATGTAGGGCGTTAGCGTTGCGTTTGATAGTAGTATTGTTTACTTCCTCCAATACATTCAGGCCTTCCGCCAACTCAGGTAATTGTTTCGGAGCCACCAGCAGGTATTCAGGATGTTTACGATAGAATAAAAGCGTTAAAACGCAGGCAGCAAACATTGCCAGCAGTATTACACCGTGCCAGTTGTACTCTGGCAGCAAATTAAATTTGCCCATAAAAAAAGTAATGCCGGTAAGAGCAAGGGTGGTGACTTGTGCTTCGGTTAGACCATAGAGAGAGGGCCGGTCGGGGTCGCCACGATAGTACTCCATCAAAAACCGGAATAATCCATACACCACGGTGTAAACAATTACTATCGTTCCAGGCTGAACCAGGTTATAGACCAGCATAGTTCCGACAATCAGGATTAGAAAAACATATCCTGATTCGATTAGCTGAACAGGCAGTAATGGAACATCTTTGTAATACCAGGTAAACCCTGCATCTACATGTTCATCACCATAGGTAACACCGTGTTTATGTGGACGTCCATGGCAACAACCCACCGAAAAACAGCCAATGCGTCCAAAGGCAAGAAAAGTACCAATGCCCAGTAGCGTTAAATCGAGGTAAGGCAAAACAGGCAGGCGAAGAAAATACAATAAAAAAGAACATACCAGAAGAATAGCAACTTCATGATGGTAGTATACGATTGTTTCTTCTTTAGTTATCCATTTGGCAGCAAACGCAAGCAGAAAGAAGGTGCCTGCTCCGGCAGCAGACAACAGGAGAACAATTTCAGGATGGAGCCCTGCTGGTTTTGCCAGGACTGTACCCAACAAACTGCCCGCGATGAAGCCAAGAACACCGAAAAAATGAAAAGAATAGATCCGGAACCTGAATAGTTTTATATGAAGGTGTGGCGTCATATCAGTTAGCTTTTTTTTCCTGATCTAACAAGGTCAGAATGTGATGCAGGTTCATATCAGTTGCAAGGTCAGTTGCTGTTTTACCTTTTACCCGATTATTAAATGGATCTGCTCCGTGCTTCAGCAACAATTCAACTATTTCGGTTCTCCCGTACAGAACTGCTTTTACCAGTGCATCGTTTCCATAAAAGTCGGTTTCATTTACCTTTGCATGATGTTTTAAAAGTAACCTGCATAGGTCTGTATAACCATATTCAGCCGCAGTGATCAAAGGCGTTGAACCATCTTCAAATCTTGCATTAACATCTGCTCCTGTCTCAATTAGAAACCGGGTTATGGGAAGATTGTTTTTAAATACCGCATAGTGTATGGCATATCCATCTTTAACCTTATTGTTTACATTGTCTTTTGTAATCAGGTTTTCAAGTTCCTCCTGTTCATTCAGGGTAATGGCATCATATATTTCCTGTTGTATAGGCATAATTTTTTATTCATGTTTATGACTCATGTTTTCAATTGGCTTTTCAGGTTTGTAGTTGGCGGGATCCTGGTATTTTTTTATAAAATCATCCCATGAAATTTTACCTGAAACATAGGAGTCTACCAGGTCGCTGTATTTTTCACCTTTTTTATGTCCCATATGCCATTGGTCGTTGCGGCCCCTTGTTTTATCCCAGGTAAGCACTTCCTTGGTGTTTGGATCGCGCACGATTCCATCCGGACTCCTTTTTACAGCCTCGCGCCATACTGTTTCCTCCTGTCCCGGAGCATAATCCGGCCTACGGTCCATTAATCGTTGTCTTTCCGCCGTCCATCTTATGATTTCTCCCGATTTCAGCATTTCCTGAAATCTGGCTGTTGGGATTGACTGGGTAATATCGCCGGAGCTGCTTTTTGATTTTATTTTAATTTTTACAAACCCTCCACTGGTGTCTATAACAGTGGCTCTGGCCATGGATTTTTTATAAGGAACCGTAAGCGCTTCTCCGCTGGTAATGGGCCCCGGTGCAACGGGTGTTGGGGTTGAAGGTGGCAAGGCTGTTGCAGGCACCTGTGTAGCAGGGGCAGGAGGTTTTCCCGCAACTGGAGTTTTGGGCAGTGGTGGCGCTGTAGTAGGAACTGGCGGTTTACCGGATACCGGAGGTTTTATGGCTGGTGGAACTGGAGCCACTGCCGGGGGTTTCCCTGTAACCGTTGGTGTCCTGGGGACCGCTGGTTCAATTATTGCCGGTTTAGGTTTCGGATCTTTCGCACTCGGTGGTGCCCCTTTTCGTGCCCCCATGCCCGCTGAAAAATCGGTAACACTTAAACCAGGTGGTAATAATGGCGCCTGAACCTGTTGAGAACCAGCAGCGTCACCATCAATATCCAGCGGAAGGCAACCGCAGGCTGCCTGCTCACCCAGTGGCGACATATGCGCTCCCACACCAATTACCGTACCCGGCGTATCATCTGTAATTTCGTAATCTGAACCTACTGTTTCATAATCCGGTTCACCCGGACAACGACCATATCTGTCTTTATTTGTGCAGGAGATAGAAGGACCAGATGAATCGCCGGCAGAATAGGATGATACGGAATATCCTTTGCCGGGAGGTAAACAGCGCCAGGTGCAAACACAAACCGGACCCGTGGCTGCGGGTAAACCCACAACACTCCATCTTAAACCACGCGGACATTGTTTAACTGTTCTTCTGCAAGATTGAAGCTTTAAGCCTGATTTAAGTTTGGGCATCTGCTGGCGGGGAATTTCTTCACCGGATAAATGAATGCCGCTTAATCCGGACACTACTGCATTTACTGCTGCGTTGTCTGCATCTGTTTCCAATTTATGTTCATCCGCTCCTTTCGTCAGAGCACCTCTTGTTCTACCCTCCTGCTGTTGAATGGTATGAGCCAGTTCATGCGCCAATAAGGCATCGCTAACCAGATTGCCTGGCTGGTATTCCCCAGGTGCAAAAGCGATATGATTTCCTACAGTAAACGCACGTGCATTCATATTGCCTGATAATTGTCCGGCAGTATTATCTGTGTGCAGTTCAACTCCTGAAAAACTGGTTCCAAATGCATTTTCCATTTTACTACGGGTGCTACTCTCAAGAGGCTGGCCTGTTCCAAGTTGTTGCATAACTGACTGCGGGGAATGAGTGGCGCTGGCTCCGCCGGTATTTTCCTTAAACAATAAATTGCTCATTCCGGAAGAAATGGAACCTATTACCGACCCTGCATTGCCCAGCATACTGCCAAACATACCGGAAGCTTCAGCCGGATTACCGCCATTTAAAGCCCATTTAAGAGCGGAGGTGTACACGCGGTTCATCATCAGCCGGATCAACTCTTCGGCATTCTTTGCCGCGCGTGTTGCAGGTTCATACCTGTTAATTAGGGCTTCTAATTGTGCAGGGCTGCTGTTTTGGTGCCGGGCAAATACTGCATTGATGTAAGGACAATTATCTGCTGTAAAGGGCATACCGGCCATGGCCCGGTTTACAGTAGCACATGTTTCAGATTTTAAACGGGCAAGCATCTCAGACTTTCGCATTTGGCCAGGTTCCGGTAGGGCATTATCCTCCACAATAAAAAGTGCAATGGTGGGCGTACCGGGAACATTGTTTAAAGTGGTGGTTGATGGTGTGGCGCTTGCAGGTGTGTTATTTTCCACAGCGGTTGAGGCTACCGGCGTAGTGGAATTTTCTTTGCGCTGTACCGTACTTTCTTTTTTCTGTAGTTCTTCTTCTTTTTCGCAGGCAGCACATTTGCGCTGGATTGTCAGGTTGCTATCTGAATAGGAGGTACCAACATTCAGGTGCTGATGTTCAAAAAAAGGCGCGTGGCTTTTTTTGCTTTCTTCCTGAATAGGTTGGTGCTGGTATTTCATTGAACCGGTGAATTTGCTGCTCGTTCTCAGCAGTGGTTAATTAATTTTTTCATTGTCAATAATTTTTTTCACTACTTCCGATAAACGGTTAGCCTGAAAAACAATGTTATCGTAACTGGTATAGTCTTCCCGAAAAAACAGTACCTGATGATTTTTCGATCGCAGGTCGAAAGCGTAAATAGTACCTCCACCGTCGCCTCCGAAAATGAGCGATTCAGGAATACTTTCATACAGGTCGTGTTCATGATGTAATGCCAATACTTCTGAAATGGCATATACAATTAATGGAGTTTGAAAACCGTATAAACTTCCACCATTGGAATATTGGAGTATCGCCAGGTACTCTTCCGGTAATGTTATGCCAAAGGCAAGCTGGAGTGATTCAATTTCCTTTTCAGTTGCAGGGGTTCTTTTTTTCCAGCCATTTTTTTCCAGTTGTAAAATGAGTTGTTCCTTCATTGTTTATATTTTATGGATGCCATGTACCAAATATTGCCTGTAATTGTTGTGGTGTTAACCTGTTACTTAAAATTGTATATATATTTCCAAAATAAGCGTCTACTTCAGCCAGGTACTGCACCTGTACTGCCTGGGGCACACCTATAATATTCATATCACTCACGAGGTTGGCCCTTTCATCAAGGAAAGTACGTGTACCAATACTACCGGAGCGACCTCTTTGCAAATCATTAATCAGTCCATGCGGAGTGCCCCTCGATCCACCATTCATATTTCGGCTGCGGAGTAGTAATGCCTTAGCTTCTTCGCGCGAATACACACCTAAGCCGGCGAACCTTTGTTGAGCCCATGCGTCCTGAATTCCGTGGTGCGATTGTAAAAAACTGTCCGTACCCCGATTATTGGTGAGGAAGCTATGCGTTTGAATTTCAAATTCACGAACCACGCTACCATCAGCTCTTGGATATTCCCACAAACCACCAGCGCCTCTTCGAATGGTTACACCATGTGCTTTTTGAATATATTTGATAAGTTCATTATCGAAAAATGCATTCAGATCCTGCAGGGTATTAATTGAATTGAGCGCGCGGATGGCATTCTCCAATTCGGCATCGCTATTCCTGAACATATGCAGATATTCCCGCAGCCCCCTATGGTCAGATGGGATTTGTAACCGGTGCATTAACTGTCCGATCAGCTGAATGTTTTGTTGAGAAACACCCAGCGGGATGCAAGGGGTGTTACAATAGGTAAGGGCACTTCGAATGGCCGGATCCATTTCATGCCAAAACCTGCGCATATCAGGGTCGGCATCCAGTAAAGCGCGTGTTTCAGCATTGAGGCCACGTTCCCAATCAAGTGCCAGGCGCTGGGAAGCCGGAGAACCAGGAACTACCCGGGTGTTACCAGGCTCATCAGCAACTCCACCGTGATGCACATCATCCATTAGAGTATTAGTGGAATTTCGGTGTGTTAAAGCTTCGCTTTCAGCCTGCGTTAAAAGGGTTTCCGCCTTTGCAGCATCCTCAGCTGTTCCTTCAACAGCAAGAATCAGTTTTCCTTCAGTAGTTACAATGCCAGTTTCTATTTCGCCAGCTCTTTGTTGCCAGAAAGCCCTTCTTTCGCGCCAGAAGGCCGATTCACCCTCAACTATATAACCCATTTGGCGTCGTAAAAAAGTATAGTAGCCCTGGTCGCCGGCGGCCATTCGAATAGCCGAAAGCGTATTTCTTGCAGCAGCAATAATCTCAACCGGGTTTTTGAGCAGGCCAATCACCTTCGAACTGCTGGTGAGAATAGCTTTTGCTACAGTTGACGGCAGGTTTTTGATACTGGCAAGTAAACGTGCGGGAAGTGCTTCAAGTGCAGCGATCAGTTCTCCGGCCCTTGCCATTGCAATGATGGCCTCAATTCCTTTAAGTGCTGTTTTTACAGCTCCATAACCCCAGGCAAAAATAAGCAGGAGATTAACAATCAGGTTGGTTACCCGTGAAACCCAGTATATGGCCTGCTGACATTGTTTGAAAGGACCTTCAATCAGGGAAGCTTCTGCGGTAATTTCGTTCCACATAGATCCGATGGCATCTCCCGGCGCGTTAAACATCTGCCCGATTGCACTAAAGAAATTCCATACCCGCTCTTTGTTTTCCCGGCAAAACATGCCGCCCGTTATGAAATATATAACCAGACCAAGGATATCTTTTATGGCAATTACAATATCAACTACTGCTACAACAATGTCTATAATTATGGTAATGATTCCCCAGATAATGCCAATTAGTCCGCATACCAAATATTCTGCAAGGCCTTCGAGAATATCGTAACCCACAGTAAGTTTATCCCAGGTCCATTCCAGCCAGTTTAATTCAATATTATAGACCGGGAGTAAACCAGGCATCAATATGCGAAGTTGCTCATAATCGCTCTGCCACATATCTTCCATGAGCGCAGCAGAGGCTGTTTGTTCCCAGGCAGCCAGCGTCAGGATATCCAATTCATACAAAACAACACTTCGTAATCCTTCAGGAACGCGCGTGAAATTATTTACAATGTCAGTACTGTCTGATGAACTGGTGTAACCGGAAAGAAGATCATAAATCTTGCTGGCAATCCAGTGTGCAGCATAACCGATGGCCTTACTATTGCCGGATCCAAAAAAATGTAAGGAAAGGTTATGAGCATCGAGGTTGGTTAAATCGCCAAAAAGATAGGTTATCGTGTCGTTTCGGGTATATCCGGTAACGGATTCAAGTTCGGTTAATGACCGGCCCAATAAATCGCCGGTAACACCTGATCCCATTCGGTAAATGGCCAAAATAGAATTGCTGTTGCTGGTTGAAGTGTAGCCGGAAAGATAACTGTATACCTGTTGTGCAACCAAATGATCTGCGCGATTCGCATTTATTGTTACAAGGTGACCAAAGAGACGATTCCAGTCGGACGTAACCAGATCGGAATACATCCAGTCTATCGTATCATAAACAGTGTATCCTTGTTTTGAGGCTACACTGCTGATGATACTATCTGTAGCTGTTTTGTCTTTGTTTCTAAAATGACTCCAGATTAATGCGCTGTCATCTGAATCGGTCCAGCCATCAAGGGCATTATAAACTGCATCCGCTGCATCAGCTATGGGATCACCGTTTTTTTGGATTTCCGGCACAGGCTTTTTCTGTACACCTGCTGCTCCCTGCTGCACCGTATGGGTCAGTTCATGTGCCAACAGGTGTTGGCCCTTAGTACTTGAGGTGTCGAATTTGCCACTATTAAAATAAATATCGCTGCCATTGGTGAATGCCTGTGCGTGTAAATCTTTACTCATCTGAACAGCGTTGGAATCGGTATGAATTTTTACCTCGCTGAAATCAGCGCCCATGAATGATTCCATATTCCTGCGCGTGTCTTCGGGAAGTGCGCTGCCCCTGCCCCTGGATGTTGAAAGCCGGTTCTCTATGGAGGAGGGCGCAGTACTGTTTGATTCCGCTTTTCGCTGAACTGATGAACCCTGACTAAAGGCCGTAAAGAATCCGGAATAGGCAGTAACCGGACGCCTGTTTTCAATTACTTCACTATAGTTGCCACTGTTGCCATCAATGCTGAAAACTGTATCACCTTCCACTTTCACAATAATACAATGGTGCTGGTAGGGTTGGTCGATATATCCGATATCACCGGGTTGTGGATTAGTGGTTTGTGTTAAAGTGCGAAAAGCCGATACTCCACGTCCCATTTGCCAGCTGCCAATGTCTTTACCCGCTTTTTTATGCGCCCAAACCGAGAAAATACCACACCAGGAAGGCATTGCAGTACCAGCCGTTTCAATAATACTATCATCCCACACACCTGGTGCTGCGAGATGAAATATTTCCAGCAGATAGTTCGCTCCTACCCTTTTGCCTGCGCCATCATTGTTTCTGGCTTCTATCTTTCCCAACATGGTTTTTGCCGCTGCGATAATTGAATCACGGCTGCCATCGGCCCTGAGGGCAGGCTCTCCATCGAGTTGAAGGAAGGAGGAAACAACCGGCTTACGGAATACATACTCACCTTCGTCACACTCCCGGCAACTGCTTCTTTGTATATTTTCCGCTGGTTGATTTAATGCCGGTTTAAGTTGTAACCGTTGTACTACTTTATCGGCCACTGCGTCAGCTTCTTTTTCATATGGATCACCGGATGCTCCAATGGTTAATTTTGTTTGAATGGTTTCCTCTTCTCCCTGTTTCTCTTTTTCCTGAATTTCTTCTTCTTCACAGGCGGCGCATTTCAGTTGTACAGGAGCTGGAGAAAAATTACTGGATAAAGGAGGATTGTTATCGGTTGAATCCGATGCAGGTGGCTCAGGAACTGCTTCTGTTATTGTGTTTTTTTGTATTTCAGGAAGCACTTCCTCTGTTTGCTCTTCTTCCCTTTTTTGCAATTCTTCTTCCTCGCAGGCAGCGCATTTAGCCTGGATATTTATGGGTTTGGTTGGAAGCCGGACAACCTGATCTGCCACCCTATCAGCTTCCTGTTCGTATTTGTCATCTGGATGCCCAACCGATAGTTTGGACTGTATCATGCCGGGACTGCCTGTAAAAAACGAGGGAATAGTTTCCTCCACGAACGACATAGAACTGCCTCCGCCCTTATTAAAAAAGGGTTGGTTGTTTTTTGCGGCTGTTGCTGCCGCCGGTTTGGTTTCAGCAGCTTTGGTCATTTGCCTTTAGTTCATTCGATTACTTTTTTTATCGCCATTCCACATGTATCAATATGTTTAACCAGGGCAGTTTTATCAGGCTCAGGTTCCAGGGCAGGTGATCCAGTAATACATCTATGGAAGATTTTTCTAACTGAATATAAATGCCGTTGTTTTTTGTATGCAATTTTCCAGCACGCTGTAAAAACCCTTCTCTCAATCCATCGGCACTGGTTTTTTTCAGAATCGTCCATTGTGCAATGGCAGCGTTTAATACATCGTCGGCTTCCTGTTTTTCAACAGCCTGCAACTGTTCATACTGCCTCATAGGCTCCTCCAATGGCCAGCCACACAATATTTTGGGTACAGTCAACAGATGCTCTTCACCCTGATCAGAGCCTGTGGCAAGGTAATGCACCAGTTTAACCGCTTTTTCCCTTGCCATTGTTGAAGTAAATGTTCCTTCCCTGTATAAACCGCTGTTTTTAAAAAGAAAGCGTAAAAACGGATGGATTAGTACTAGTCCGGCATGAGCTACAAAAATGCCTTCATCGGGAATCATTGCCAGATCAAATACCGGGATAGTGGCTTCCTCATCCAACGACGGTATTGTTTTTATTTTTGAAAGCGAAGTTTCGGAGCCTGGTTCTAACGAATCTGCTATTGTGGCGACAATTGGAAAATAGGTAGTTACCTCTTTTACCTGCGCCTTGCTGACCGGAAATTGCTGGAGCCATTTAGTAACAACTTTTGTTACCAGTTGCTCGGTGGTAGTTCCTGATTCGACTGTTGCAGCAATATGCAACAACCATTGCCAGATCAACAGATGTATTTTTTTTGATAACTCAGATGTTACTTCTTTTTGCTGCTTCGTGATTATTTCATAAACGGACAACAGTTGCTTCGTCAATTCGGATAACCGGCTTTGCTCTGTGGCAGTAAGAACGGCTACCAGTTGCGTTAGAAAATATTGATCGTGTTCCTGAACCAAACGCAGCAGGGTTCCAGGATGTTCGCGTAGCATTTTTCGCAATCGTTCCGTATGATCAATGCTGGTGGCAAAAGCTTCCAGTACCTTTGTTTGCCAGCTGGCTGTTATTTGTAGTAGTCCCCATGGCAGGATGCCTTTTTCCATATAGTATAACCATTGTTCGGCCATCTGCAACCGCAGGGGTATTTTTTTGAAAGAGGTTTGCTGCGGTGCTCCAATTACCGGGTCATTGGCTTTATCGGCAGATGTCTTTTCCAATTGTTTTTTTATAAGCATACGCAAGGTGTCCTGCAACTGGTCAATGGATAATTTTTTTTGTTGCTGCTGCCATTGAATCAACCCCAGGTCAATTTCCATCCTGCCTATTGAAAGTATTTCATCTTCCCCCGCCAGTTCGTTGAAAACCTGTTCCAATGCCGGTACTATCTCCGTGTAATAGAATTCGCTGGCTGCCTGTTGAATGGAAAACATTTCAGTACGGCGCGTGGAACTGATTTCGAATACCTGTTTTTTAATGATGTGCTGCATGGTATCTACTTTTTGCCGGTTAAAACCAATCGAACAGAATCGGTATCCGTTTCAGGTGCGTATTTTTCCACTTCGGCTGCATCCCAGTAGGTGTACACTTTTTGCAGGTCAAAGCCCGATTTTTTTACCCGGGTGGCAATTTGCTTAAGGGCAGTACTTTTGGATTCTCCTTTTTCATTGAAATATATTTTATCGAGGTAGTAACAGATAGCAGCCTGGACTAAATCCTGCTGTTGCATTTTTGTCAGGTGTTTCCCTTTGGTTGCTTTTTCGTTGCGTGCAATTTCCTGGATGATTGTATCCAGTGCAACCGAATCCGGATCTGGATTTTGCAGGAAGAAATGTACTTTTTCAACCAACTCATTCCCTTCCCTTAATTTCATTAACCTTTCCGGAATGTTGCGGTAACGGTTCATCCTGGCATTGATAATTTTTGCCTTATCCCGCTCTTCCTCATACTTTAATGCTTCGCAGTTCAGTTCACGCCATCCTTTCTGTGGACGGGGTATGCAGATTCGTTCAAAGCACCAATATTTATTTACCTGATTCAGGAAGGGGTATTGCTCCGCATATGATATGATAGTAGGCTCATTCCTGTTTGGTTCCTGGAAACAGCGTTTGGCATTCTTTGGTTTTGATTTATTCTGAACACAGGGATTTTCAGCTTTTGTTTCCGGGTCTTCACAGGGTAAACAATCGCTACAGTCATCCAGACAATCATACGGGGTCCTGAAAAAGAGCCGGATTAGCTGGCAGGGATCGAACGTTGTACAATCTTTTTTCGAGGCCAGCCAGCGGTTCCATTGTTTGAAGGTTGTTTCGAAGTAGCAGAAGTCGGCCGGTTTTAACCAGAGAATGCGAAGCAATACATGAGCGGGCGCTTCGCGGTAGAGCAAATTTTCGAGTTTGCTTCGATTATCTCCATTCCGGAACCGTTCAGACCATGCAGGTAGTACCACTGTTGCAATAAAAGAGTAAGGGTCGATTCCTGGCTGAAAACAGATTTCACCCGGTGAATCATTGCAAGGATCGTCCATTCCGGATTTAAAACTGGGGAATGTACAGTCGGGTGTGCATTCCGTAATCCGCGCATCGCAGCAATCTTCCTTACAATGCGGACGTAACAGGATGTGTTCGGCGAGGTGAAGGCCTTCACTATTTACAAGCCTTCCTGCGGTTTCCACGGCAACGCATACATCATTGGTGGTAAGGTAACATTGGGGATTCCGGGCAATAATATGACTCCTGTTTACTTTATTCCGCTCCGTTAGCTTCTGTTCATTTTCTAGTTCACGGGTGTCGTATAATGTTGGCTTTTGTGTATGCAGTTTAATGCCGTAGGAATTACAGGTACAATCGAATACCGGATAATAATTGCTTTTAGAACGTAGCACTTCTATTGCTTCCAGCAACCAACGGGTGGCTTTCTCACATTCATCAAAGCAACAGGGACTTTTCCAGGCGATATAACAGTCGGATGTTTTATCAGGGGCATTCTCTGCACAGGTGCAGGGCTTCCCTATTTCGTCATCTTCGTTACAGGTATTAAAACCAGGCAGTTTTATTTCGATACAATAGTTGTATTTTTTATCCTGTTCATGGTTGCTCTCACAATTGTCGTTACAGGTTCGGGTGATGGGAAAAAAGCAGCCCCATTTTTTCCATAACCTGATCCACTCGCTGATCCAAATTTTTATGTCACGATCATTTTTGAGGCCTTTCCGGCTTTCGATGGAGTAGAATTGTGGTCCATTGTTTTCCTGAGTGAGTACCAGCAAACCGCTTTCCGGATGGTATTCTATGAAACCGGGATGGCCTGTTTTTGCTTTTTCAGCCAATGCGGCAAGCAGGGCACATTCCTGTACTTGTTCCACCAATTCCGGATTCATTCTTGCATAGGGTTCACCCTGTTCGCCAGTAAGCAGTAAAACCTGCTTTTCTTTTTTCTGGTACCAGAATGGAGGATCCTTCTTCCATTTACTCAGACCTGTAAATAGTAATTCGAGCGCCTGGTTTCTTTTTGTTGCTGTATCATACAGACAGGGATGTTCCAGCATGGGCGAACCGCAGCTTACATAAAAGGAATAGCAACAGTTTTTAGGATTCTGGTACTGGTGTATTGATTGCCCGTTTTGTATGGCACAAATAAATTGTTCAACCCCTTGTTTACCCCAGGCCGCTTTTTCTGAAGTAAACCAGTTAATACTTTGGGCCAGTACTTCACGAATGCTGATCTTCCATCCGGTGTTGTTTATCCATTTGCCATCGACCTTCGTAGCAATACAGCCACAGTCTGCATACAGGTTGCCGGCAAATTGCAGCAGCCAGCTGAAATACTGAAATTCCGCTCTTGCTTCATCAGGTTTCTCAAAGTATTTTGTACTGTACCAATAGGTTGGTTCATTTTGTGAACCGGCTTTCCCATCCAACAGGGCAAGCTGGAAATAATACACCCAGGTTATTTCCTTTTTCCGGCAGGCATCGGTATCCTTTTTTTCGGGTTCTGTACAGAATATTCCTGCAAAATCGGCTGATCCTTTTTCCACCATTTTAACGGGGTATCGGTCGAGGTATTCTGCTACCTGTTTCCAGGAGATATTATTTTCTTCCAGTAATTTTCGGGTAGCGGCCGGAACAAATACCAGGGCACCGGTTTGCCCCGGTTTAATTTCTTCAGGTAATGGCAGTGGTACAATACTTATAGTATTTCCATATTCCTGCTCCCTGGCACCATGGCGCAGCAAGTGCATATAATTTTCCTCGAATGCTTTCTGCGCATCCTCCTTACTTGCATATCCTTCTACGCTTTCGAATAAAACCAATTCACTAAAAGCAAATCCTTTTATACTATGAAGTTTTAGCTGGTAACGGTAATGAATAATAGTTGCACTGTTTTTTACTTCTTCGAAAATATCGCCACCATAACAAATCATGGGTATTTCAGAAGCCTGGCTGCGGGTTAGTCCGAGCAGGTACTTACGGGCTTCCCATGCTGTTTCCCGGGTGGCAAAAACCCTGTTTAAAGAAGCTGGTACCCTGATTTTATTTACCAGCCGATAAACAAACGTGTTGAACTGTCCGGGGCCGTCTACGGCAATGTAGCGCCTGCTATTTTCAGGTTTAGGGCTACTGGCTGCTACCAGTTGCTCTTCACGGAGCAGGGCTTCTTTTATAGCTGTTTTAGCTTTTGGGTCTGCCGTAACAAATACCCTTGGTGATGCTTTATTGGTTTTAGATGCGAGGATGGTGGCTGTTTTTGTTTCATTCAAAACCAGGTTTCCGGTTTGTTGGTAAAACCGTACCGCTGCTTCCCGGGCTGTTTCAGGAGAAGGGTAAGCGGATTCACTATCCAGCCAGATTTCCTGCCCTTCCTCTATGCGTACCGGAAAACGGAATTTCCAGGTTTCCGGTTTTTTTTCCAGTTCAAGTCTGTAACTGTTTTTCAGTAGGATTGCAGTAATCGTATTAATGGATTTTAAAGCGGCTGATTTGGTGCTGTATTCTGTAACAAAGAATGCATCGGGTTCTTCATTGGTACCAAGAAATACGCGGAATTTCCCGGTTTCATTATTAATTCGAACCGTGTAATTAGTTTCATTAATCGCCTGCAACAGCATGTTGCAACAGTGTTGATGTGCATCGGTGGTATTGTCGAACTCAATAGCCGGACAAAGTTTAAATGTATTGCTTTTTTTATCCAGCGCATCATAGGTGTATTTTCCAGGTTTGCCAATTATAGAGCTGTTGATATCTATACTAAAAGCGGACAGATCCACAAAATGGTCTGGCATATCCGGCACTGGAGAAAGCTCATGCTGCATGCCCTTCCCTACTGTGTTCCATTTTTTGGGGTTGTTGATATTTCCGGAGATCTGTTGAATTCCTTTTTTGGCGGCTTCTTCCTTTTCCCATTTTTCTTTTGCAGTATATACATTTTCACCTTCTTCGTTTTTTATATGGACTGTCCATATCCACGAATATTCAGTTATGGCATCCTTGTGGGGTTCTTTGGAAAAAAGCCGGTGCAGGTAGTCTGCCTGTTGTTCTGCTTCATTTGAGTTGCTATAGCTGCGGTGGTAAACTGCGGGAGCTTTTCCTCCGTAGTTGAGGTAAATGGTATAGGTTCCTGGCTTACCTAATGGATCAACCCTGTATGCTTCTTTCCTGGATAACGCTGATATTATTTCTGAAACGGATTCTTCTGCCTCTTCTTTAAGATCGAATTTTTCAGCAACCCGGAAAGCGGCAGCGCCTGCCTGGTCCATCTGGATGATATATTGCTCGTCGTATAAATCAACTGTAAAATGACAGAGGTCGGTTTTTTCCAGGGAAGCTATTCCTGCCAGCGCTTTTACTTTTTTTTCAAATCCCGAACTATTATCGGTATTCCAGTTGTTGGTAATATAATCATAGGCCCGGCCCCTGTTTCGGCTAATATCATCGTATTGGGATAAAAATCGTTCGGTGTTTCCGATTCCCTGCATTTCCTGACCGGATTTCCAGTTCAGCAATACTAGATCGGTAAATCGTTCCGCAAAGCGGGCAGAGAGATGTGATAAAAAGCTCTTTCTGCGCTTAATGTAGAGATCGCGGTTTTCTGCGAGTAAAGAGAGGTATTGCGTATAGTCATTGATAGTTAGCTCAACCTGGAAAGTATACCTGTCGGTTTGGGTAAGAAAGGAACGATAGTTTTCTTCAAACACTCCTGTATATTCAACGGTACTGGCCAACCGTAAAGCATCGTTTTGGGTAGGCATCGTTTTTTGACCCAGTAAAATAAAATCGCCGGTTGCGGGTGTTATGGTAAACAACCAGCAATCATCTGCTGCCTGCCAGGTATGAATGGTTGTTTCTCCTTCGTTTTGTAATTCGTACCTGAGCAAGGAAAGGGCATCCTCTAACTCGTTGAGGGTTGAAAATGAATAGGGTTCAAAATAATTGAGCCAGTCTTCGGCATATTTTGAATTTATTTTTACCTGTTCAAATGCTGTTTTTTTAATTGGTCTGACCAGCATCGCGCCTTCACTACCCAACAGGTTATCGTTATTGCTATTGAACCGCAATAATTTTTCCAATTCCGGTACAGTCGTGAGCCTGTTAATAAAATAAGTATGCCGGTCTGTATCCTTTGCCGGTCCGGATAAAGCAAACAGTTGCCGCAGATGTTTCAATTGGGAAAGGTAATTGGCCAGAAACTGATCGAAAAAAAGCAAATATCCTTTTAACTGCAGTGCCCATGCTTTTCTTTCATCTGATGCATCATTTGGCAGACCTCCTTCCGCAATTCCATACACTGCCGGAAAATCATTCTGAATAGAAATATAACGTTCAAGAGCAGGATGTAAATTACCACGGGGAATGTCTGAATCAAGTTTAGTAGAAGGCATTTCATAAAGTACTTTGCCTCCTGCAGATACATTCAGATCAAAAAGCGCTTCAAATTTGTCGGAATCGATTTCCACATTCATTCCATTGCGTGAAAAAGAGATACCCGTGCAGTTCATGGAGAGTGAGGGAATATGATTTTCGGGTAATTTAAATTTCCACGAATTCGGGACTTCCTCCGGAACGCATTTATTTTTATTGCAGTTATTCAGCTCAAGTTTAGATACCCTTTTAACGCCTTCAATATTGAAAATAACCTGATAAACATCTGAAAGATGAATTTCCTTTTTCAGGGTGATTCTTTCAAGCTCAGCGGTATCTACAAAACCGTGACTTTGTTTACTGTATGGCCTGCCTGCATATATATCTGCAATGTCTTTTCCTTTTTCCAATAGTTCAGGAAGCGTATAAAATTCTGGTGATGGGGAGAAGAATGCCTGTAGCGAACGTATAATAGCCACATACACAGTTTCTACATCAGCCTCCGGCTCAAGTTCGATGGAAGCACACAGGCCTACCGGCAATTTGCATAGCAGGTAGATTTCTTCAAAATCTTCACAAAGATTGCGGTGCGCCATCAGGGATTTTTTTACTGCTGCTATTACTTCCCTTTTGTAGTTGCGTGCTTTATCAGGATTTGGAAAATCAGTATCCGGATCTTTTTCTGTTTCAATAAATACCCGGTAAAGTCCGTTTAAGAATGATTGACAATTTGCTGATTTATCAGAAAGCTGGTTGCTTTGTTTGTGGCTGTAGCTCTCACCTGACGGGTCAGTCGGAACCGGATTTGTGGAAGCACAGAGATCTGTTAAATCAGTGGTGGCTTCCAGCCAGGCATTTTTCACTTCCGGAATATCCACCAATAGCTTGCGGTAGTCTGTAATGGTTAAAGGGTTATTGGAAAGTATCTGGGCTGGAGTGAAAAAATTATCATCAGGTGTTTTATCAACAGGGTTCCTGGAAAGCAGGTCATCAATGGGTAGATTGGTACGATAACCTAGATCAAGCAATGCATAACAGAGGGTTTCAAAAATGGTAATTCCGGGGTCATGAACATTGTGGTCGGTCCAGATTTTACCAGACAGCTCTCCCAGGTAGGCAATACCTTCGCTTCGCATTTTGTCGAAATCGAGGTAAGCCGGGAACCCGGTATTTTTCTTACTGATGAAAAGCTGTTTTTTTTCGTCGCTTGGCATAACCTGTTTTTATTTAGGCCCGCAGTAATCGTTCAGTTTTTCCATATTGTTCGTGCAGCAACCGTTTTCAGCATCTCTGCAAATGCACCATTTTTCACAATCTTTCTGGTTGATGCACACATCTATATTTCCTGCAATAAGAATACTGCGTGGACTGATAGGTGCAATTTCCTGCATGTCTTTGCTGTTGGGGTTGCTGGTAATGGACTCATCCACAGATTCATGCTGCATACGCAAACCAATGATATAATCCAGGTAGTTCCTGGTTTCCAGAAACTTAATTATATCTGACCGGTTAATGGTTTGTCCGAAGCTGAGTTTGTCGTATTCACCAATGGCCCAGGGGGCAAAGAATTCACGTAGATCCTGCGCCAGTTTTTCTTTGTAATACACCGCATCTTTGTCTGGCAATAATTTAGCTCCAACGCAAAGGTTCACTTTCTCGTACCGTGGGTTAACGGCTTTAATCCGAACAAACGGAGAGCTGTGTTTTTTGAGGAATCTTTCAATTTCTTCCAGTAGACTAACAGGTGCTTTTGGTTCAAAGTTTTGAGCGGCTTTTAATTTATTCAGATCGGGAATTACTGCAAGTAGAACATAACCGGGCGCCATTGGAAAATCGTTTTCAAATTTTCCTGCATCTAGCCAGTAACTATGGTTAATACATTTAACCTTGAATAGTTGCGGGAAGGTTTCGAGCACCATCAATTCATAATCCATTTTCTGAATGGCCCGGTTTTTATGTCGCAGCAGTTCGCTTACACGGGTATAGTAGTGACCTTCCCCTTCCGGTACCCGACCACCAAAAGACGCATAGGGTTGGGTAATTTTCTTTACGGAAGAATCGGCCACTTTCAGTTTTGAAACGGATCCGGCTGGTAATGGTTGTGCCAGTCGTAGCGTATCATTGGCGGTTTCGTTGGTAAAACTGGCTTTTATGGCTTGTGTATGAATCGCAATGATTTCGCTTACTGAGCGGCTTTTGCAAGGAATGGAAGCCCGAATCCAGTGCAATCCTTTTGTGAGAATCGTGTTTTCATTCGTCATGTTTGCAGGGAGGGCGAATTTTATGATACCCGATGTGGTGAGGCCGTTGGTATCGTCGTTGAGTATCTCAAAACCTGCACGTAGTTGTTTCCAGGTATTGTTTTCAAGATAGTACCAGTTTATTTTTTCACGCGGCGCTTCGGAATCGGCGGTAGCTTCAGCTAGTTGAAATAGCAGGGGTACATTGCTGCCAGGAACCAGGTCCTTCAACCCGATAAATAAATTTCCTTCATCACAGAAAGTGGGCAGCAGGGATGGATTTTGCGTAGTTATTTCGGTTTTGTAGGTTCCGGTATACGGGTAGAGATGAATCAGGTCAATATCATTAATGTCTGCGGTGGCGGTGTAGTCGAGGGAAAGAAATTTTATTGCCGGTGTATAGGGTTCTTTGGGAAGTGCCGCTTTGATTGCTTCATTGACTTTTAATTTATCAAATATGTATTGAATGCGTTGACGCAACTCTTCTGCCAATCGAAATAACCCATACGGATTCAGGGAATTATTAAAGTTTATGCCGCCTGGTACATTGTTGTTCAAAAGGGCTTGAATAGCAGTTTTATCTGCTTCTATCAACGCAAGTTCAGCTTTGATCTGGTTCAGTTCAGTGGTAATATTCAAAGCCAGTGTATTTGCTATAAAATTGATATGACCAAGTGCAGCACCTATATTCGGCACACCCAATTCAGTAAGGGCCTGTAACAGTCGATTATTTAACTGAATCATTATTCCGGCCAGGTCCGTGTCTATATCATTTATGGCATGGCCTATGTGTAACTGAATGTCATTTATTTCAGTCTGGATGGCGTTAATCCGATTTTGTATGGCCAATATCAATAATCTGGATTCCTTTATTTTGTTTTGCAGGTTGACCAATTCTACAGGGTCAATTAATCCTGCAAGTGCAATCATATGCCTGGCTACAACAAAAGGGTACCGGTCGTGCTGAAATCCAACCCCCTGAAGCGTAAGTTTTAGAAAACCATTAGTTGATTTTATATTGAAGGGCGCTAATTCTTCAGGAACGATGGTTTGTTTTGTATAGGCACTGTTATTAAATCCCGTTCTTGCGAAATAATAAGTGTCTTTGTCTGCAGGCTGATGAAAACCCGGAACACAGGGAGAAAGTACAGCCGGCGCCTGGTTAAAAAGGTTTTGATAAGGAGGCTGAACGGGTAAGGCTGCCTTCCATTCACCGTTTTCCAATAACGAATGCCCATATTTAAAACTTGCTTCTGTAATGGCATTACTCCCGTCTTCAAACGGCTCGTAATCGTAGAATTGATAATGGGAATTAAGGTTGGGTTTGGGTTTGGATTTCCAATCTGCATTAACCCATATTTTTTGCCAGTTTTTGATAAATACTTCATGGCTGCCAATATAGAAATTGGAGCCTACAACCGGACGTACCCCAAAAGGTTGGAAGGCAATGTTTACATCTTCAATAGTATCATCATTTTGAACGATCAGGTTTCTGACTCCGCATACTTCCACATCAATTTTTGTCCCGGAAATAATTCGGGCTTCCCGGAAGAAATGATAAAGTGATACATATTGATCAGATGTATCGGCATCCCGTTCACAACAATACTTTTTATTGACTTTACAATTTCCGTTTAGTTTAATTTTTATTTTATCATCAATTTCCAGCCTGGCAGCTGGTAAGTGCGTGCTGAATTCTTCTTTCAGATTTTCCGATTGGTAAAATGTGACAGGTTCTTCATCAGGTTGAAGAATTGCCGAAGCAGTCAGTATTATTTCACCGGGTAGGGAAACGCTACCCATGTTTAGTGTAAATGTTGGAATGGCTTTTGGTTGAATCCAATTATTTTCACCGCTAAATACCAGGTTCATTGCCCTGCGCGGTTTGAAAATTGCTTTTATAGGTTCAGGTAAATCGCCAAGTGGCAGTGATTTGAAATCGTTTTCCTCCAGTGTTTTTTCAAATAATTTTTCTTTCGTTTCACAATAGCAGTTAACTGATCCGGCGTCGTTTTTTGAATGTGTTACCGTAAGCAGGTTGGAAAGTATTTTACCGGCTTCCTTATTTAATCCTTTTTTTACTGCTTCTGCCAGCAGCACGCGATTAATGTAAACAAATGATTTATTCAGAATATCAGAAACTCTTGAATACAGTAAATGCGCCATGGGTTGCTTATCGCATAAGTCTGTTGCTTTGACAGTTGTTCCTGTGGTTCTTTTGTCTTCTTCACAACAGTTGTCTGCGTTACCGGTCAGAGGTGCCAGTTTCGAACAAAGATCTTCATCAATACTCAATTTAAGGGTAAGCGTGATGGTTCTCCTGCCCTCTTTCAGCAACAATACAGGTGAGGCAAACAGGCAACCCAGTCGGGCATTGGCATAGGGCAGAATAAAGGAATGTTCGGGGTCTTTATATTTGCTCTCTTTTGCACCCAATGCCGCACGGGAGGGTAAAATTCCCTCAGTAAACGCTTTATCAATTCCATCGGCCTTAGTTGCATCCGTTGCAATATAAATGCCTTCCGTGATATCCATTCTGGTGCATTCAGACTGCTTGTTATTCAATGTCTGATCGTAACCTGTTGTAGTGTTCAGAAACAATGTTTTCTGTTCAGCTACCTGCGTTTTATTCAGGACAATCTCATCTTCGGTAGCAAAGTATATTTCGGCCTTGTTATTGTCTTTTCCGTCTTTTAGATGCAGGCCTTTTTTCAAGAGGTATTTATCCAGTTGCTGCTGTATTTCAACTAGCACATGCACCTGGTCAGGAACGGCTTCTTTGGATTGAATCAGTAAGACCTTGCGATAAAAATAATCGAGGTGTTTTTTGGTAAACCCGTTTAAGTCAGCTTGTAAGGATTGAAATAATTTCAGAAATGCAAAAACCAAGGCAAGGTGCGGCGTGTGTTGTTCCTTTAGCTCTTCTTTCAGCGGCAGAAGACTTTGCTCCATGCTTTGTTCTGCCGAATGACCCAGTATACTGAATACTTCCAGAAATGACTGTACCAGCAGCCGGGTTTCTTCATACAGTTTCAACAGTAATGTGCGACGGGATTCTCCGGAAGCTGGAAATGCACTGTCTTTTGCAATTATATCAGCATTGGAAAGTTGCCAGATTGGGTTTTCCAGCAGGGTGGTAAAATTAAAATTACGGGTACAAAGCCAATAGGTTCCTGTATTGGTCAGTTGGATAAATGATTTTAAGGGACCGGATAGTTTGTTTTGTATCCGTTTGTCAAGTACTGTTTCAAGCGGTAGGCCGCTGCCACTCACCTGCTGTTGCCAGCCATTTATTTTTTTAATGACATTGCTGTAGATATAACTGAACAGGTTGTTCAAGCCATTAACAGAGGGCCGTCGTCTGAATCGGGTATTCATTTTTTCCAACTGCCGGAGGGTGCCTGTTTTATCGTACCGTGCAATTGCTGCCAATGTAAAGGGCAGGCTTTTATCGAAGAATGGCTGCCAGTCGTTTACCAGCAACTGCTCATTATAGTAATTTACATGCCGCGATAACTGTGCAAAAAATTCCAGCAGTGCTGCAAGGTTACGTCCGTCTATTTGTATATCTGCAGACAACAGGTCACTAACTCCCCGCTGGTGCTGGCTGGTACCGGGGTCGTTCTGGAACGGGTGAATTTTATTTTTGCAGTCCGTAGTCATGCGGTTATAAAGTCCTTAAGGCTTCGTTCTTGTAATAATCATATACATAATTGAATCTGGAGTTCGTACCCGGTATACTGTAGTCAATGCTGATGGTAAATTTGCCTTCCCATAAATCGGAAGAATCATCACCGGTTACTTCTACTTTTTCAGTAAGGATACGCGGTTCAAAGTAGAGGATAGCCGTTTCCACCCGATCTTTTATAAACCCGATCATGGTAGAGTTCAGTGGGTCGAACATAAATTCTTCCAGGTTACAGCCGTATTTTGGTTGCATGACCCGTTCACCCAAAAAAGTAGAAAGAAGGATGTTGAGGCTTTGTTTGATATCCTCTTCATTCCGTACCATTTCCACGGAAGCGGTTTCCCGGTTAAATGCCGGAGGGAAGGACCAGCCGGTTCCAAGAAATGTGTCCAATTTGTTATTCATGATATATTTTTTATCCTCCTATCAGTACAGTAGCCAGGCCTGCTACGATTATACCTCCATGCGCTGTTTGATCACCAATCCGCGCTGCGGGTTTTCCTCCGATAAATACGGTGCCGGAACCTTTTACAATAGTATCCGGCGGACCAATACAAACCAGCATATCACCTACCACTGCAGCGGGCATTCCGCCAACCAGTACTGTTGGCACCCCGGGTCCGGTTACGGGCCCGCCAACATGGGGTTTTGGTCCTGGATCAATCATGGGGCAGGTATGCATATCGCTTATTCGGGCAGCAGGTGGCATTTTTTCAGGTTTAATTTATTTTTACCAGAGAGCCTTTTATTTCCGTTATACCAGAGGAAGAAAGTTTTGAAGCGGATCCTTCCAATCCCAAAGAGCCATCTGCCTTCACCGAAACACTTACACCGCCAATAACCAATGTAGCGCCTGCTTTTAAAGTCAGGTTCAGGCCGGCTTCTATATCCACATTTTTTGGACTATTCAACTTTACACCGGTAGGGCTCATGGTAACAGCATTATTATTCTGGTCTTTTATTTCTATTGTTTTACCGGCCTCATCCAGTTTTATGCTATTGCCAGCGGGGGTGTCGATGATTATTGTTTTGGTTTCGTCGTGAAAATGCACCCGCATTTTACTTCTGGTGAAAATTCCTTTTTCATGGTTATCATCACTTGCCCGCAGGGGCGCTTTCTTTGCGCTACTGTTAAGCATTCCAAGTACAACGGCATCATGTGGATCGCTGTTGATAAATCCAACAATTACTTCGTCGCCCAATTCAGGTCGAAAAAAACTGCCCCGATCAGCCCCGGCATCCAGACAGGCCACCCTTGACCAGATACCCTGCGCCTGATTATCGAGCGTAGGTAATTTTACCAGTATGCGGTCTTCGCCATCCGGATCATTTTCCAACTGTACCACTTTGCCAATTTGCAGTCCGTTTACCCCTCCCGCAAGGCCGGCGCTTAAGGGATCGGTGATATCTTTATAGAGGCTGGCATGCTGTTCGGGATCAAGACCAAACTGAATATGAGTTTCCCATACACTATTTACCATTTCGTGTTTAATGCCTGCAACAATTGCATTTCCATTGTAGCGGTCGCCCACACCGGAAATACGGATCATGTCGCCGGGAAAGATGCCGCCAAAACCTGAAACCCTGGCACGCCCCCTGATTTTTGCAAGCCGGCTGCGCATCATTATTCCATCGGCCCATACCTGTAGTTCCTGTTCGGTAACATGTCCGCTGTGCCGCAATTCATAATGAGTGAGATCAATGGCTTCGGCCAGTTCCCTGCTGCTGAGGTTACCATGCTGGCTGAAGGAGGCAGCCTCTGTGGTGTCAGCATCAAAAAGATGCTGATTGGCATAATCCCAGGAGCTGGCTTTTACGCTTTTCCATTGATAGCGGGCATCAATTTCAGCTTCAAAATCGAGAATTGAGCTGCCATAATTCACCTGAAGAACAGGACTTGAACTGGTATTGGGTTTTGCCAGTTTTATGGTTCCGTCTTTTACCATTACCAGCATGCCATTTGCTTCGGCACGCATCAGTAGAAAATCCCAATCGGATACATGGTATTGAACGAGTTCCTGGTGTGTAATTTCGGTTTCAGTGGCATCGCTTGTCAACCCAGGGTATTGATTGATAATATCGTCGGCCAATTGACTGTCTTTGAGATTTTCATGGTATTTGTTCTTTCGGCCGATGGTCAGTTTTACAGATTCGTCGCGGCATTCCACCTGTAGTTCCGTGTTTCCACCATCACGAACCCGAACTGCCTGGCGAATTATAATGCCTTTGAAAACCTGTTCGTTTATGCTGTCGTGCCCCATTTTGATGGTCAGTTTTTTGCCGGGAATCAGATCGCCGCTGTCGCTTATTTCAAACCTTGATTCAGCAGCATCTCCATCCCTAAAAACTATCCTGGCAGCAGGTATGTGATTGATTTCACGCGTAATACTAATGGACACCACTTCATATGCCGGATTCAACGGAGCGTCATTAACCAGTATATCAAAACTGGTTACATCATGTTGTGATGGGTTGGGTATCAACAGTTCTTCCATCAGGCTTCGTTTTTGTTAATAGGTGGAAAATACAGTTCAGTTCCCGGTTTCAGTTCCCGGATAGTGGTTAGTCCATTAACCCTGGCCACCTGCATAAAATAAGATGGGTTATTATATATCCGATGTGTCATCAAATCAAGCCGGTCGCCCTGTTTCACCTTGCGATAATGTGTTAAATCGGGCGAGCGTCGGTTTTCCTTTGCCAGCCGTTCTTCTTTCGCTACATAATCCAGAAATGTGCAGGATGCTTTGGCTCGTATCGGTGAACCATCGGAATGAAAAAGGGTATAGTTAATGTCCAGATTGGTGAGTACACAGCGGAACCGGATTTCTGTTCCCCAAACCAGCAAGAGAAATTTGGGTCGGTGTATATTTCCATCAAATGTATATATAGTAGTAATAAACTCCTGCAACTGGTCGTGTACCGACATTTCCCTGTACTTGCCAGTATAGCCTTCCATAGTACCGGTTCCATCGAAAATAAAATCCAGTTTCAGTTCTTCCGGTGCGGTGGCCTTGAACTTTACTTCCTGTCCGCTATTTCCCGATGCACGTTTTACATCGTGTTCGATCTTGAAATTTTTGGAAAACGAATCAGGATTAATGGGTGCAGTAAAATCGGGCTCGCTCCTGCCCTCATCAGCAGTAGTGCTAAAGTCGCGTGTGGTAAATGCATAAATCGCCAGCTTTACCAGGCTGCCGCTATTTTGTGCCTTGCTCATCGTTCTGTTTTTTCCTTTAATACCTCCAGTACTTTTTCCACACAGGCTTTTATCACTTCGTCCTGCGATTGGGTGGTACCGGATGAAGAAGCGCCTCCGCTATTGCCTCCCTCGCCACTGGCAATTACCCCTTTTATAATGAGTTCTCTTACTTCTACAGGCATAGTAAATTGTTTAACCGGGATTAAATGACTTGATTTCTTCGGCTTTGAGATAGTTGTAATTCAATTCCAGTGTTTCAATGAGTACTTCACTTCGTTCGGCATTCAATTCACTTATTTTCCAGCTTCTCGGCCAAACATTATTGACGGTCCAGCTCATCAACGGCTGCCGCTCTTCATCGAGCAGTTTAATGATGATGGTTTTCAGTACTTCATAACGGGTGCCGGGCATATTGTTATCGAAAGTGTCTTTCAACCATTTGGTAACACCCGATGTCTGGGGACCCAATAAACCACGCTTCAGTAGCAGCGGTCCATATTTTCTCCGGGTGGGTACCACGTGTTCGAACCGGTTCTCCCCGCCTTCTTTGAAAGTTTCCGTTTCAATAGTTGAATCGAGCCCGCTTACCGACTGAAAACGGACATCTACCGTTTTAGCGCTGCTTAACTCAAATTCCACCAGGAAATGAAATCCAACCGACTGATAAAATTGTTCAGACATTTGTTACAGCTTATTTGGCTTCAACAATGGATAATCCTTCGTGGACAAGTTCCATTGTTTCGATAGCTACTTCATTGGCATCGGCTTTTAAATCGGTACTCTGAATTTTAGATGGCCAGGCACGCAGCAGCTTCCATGTAATAATTGGCTGGTGCTCTTCATCGAGCAGGCGGATAGTTACATCTCTTCTGAACTTGGCTTTTCCTTCCTGGAACATGGCCGTATTGCGCCACTGCTGGAAAAATTCAAAATCGCCCAGGAATGTTCCACGTTTGAGCGTGATATTACTGTACTTGGTTAAGCCGGGCTGTTTTGATTTATTGTAGGTAGGACTGCTCCCTTCGCGGTATTCGATCACTTCCGTTTCAAAGTCGAGACCACTGACTTCTGTAAACCCTACACGGGTGCCATTCCAGTCGAGCTGAAAGTGGAATTTTGGAAGGGGATAATTTTTTTTCGGATCGTCTGCCATAGTAGTAGTTTTTATGGTGAAGAAGCTGATTTATTGAGTGATTATTTACACCTGGTTTTGGGATCTGTTTCCTTTATAGCGGTGTCGAGGCTTTGTTTGCAGGCAAGAAGGCCTTCCTTTTCCTTATTCAGTTTTAGCAGATCAACAGCAAGTTCTTCTGCCTTTGTTTTCTGCTTTCCGTATTCTTTTTCAACACAATTGTAATAGGAGTCCTTGCATACCGGCATATAAAACATGGGCTGCAGCGAGCAGGTATCCGGCCAGCATTCACAGTCTTCAGCAGCAGGTTGTATGCCTTGTTTTACTTCGGATTTTTTAGCATCATCGGTAGTGGCGGTATCCGTACAATCAACACTGCAATTCATGGTTTTAGTCCAGGCTTCTACTACAGTATACAACCCATAATCACAGCCTAAGTGCAGGTCAATTTTTCTGGCTATACTCATGGCCTCGATTATTTTTTTCAGCAGATCATCCCTTGAAGCGATAGCAGCATCGAGCTTTTTACCCAGCTCTTCAAACAGTTTTACCAGGCCGGTTCCGGGAGACAGGCTGGGCGAGTTCAGGCAGCGGATACAATCCATCACTGCAGTATATTTTTCTTTCATGATGTCGAGCTGTATATAGTAGTCGCGCAGCATGCAGAAAATAATCTCTACGGCATCGCCCGTGTATTCCGCATTAATATCTACTTTTTCGGTTTGTGACAACAATACTTCCAACTGGTCACAAACGGCTTTTTGCAGATCACTTGTTTTGTTCAGTTCATCGAACCATTTCTTGAACTGGTCACGTATTTCAGTCACATAGATGAGCTCAGTGGATACCTGTTTCGCCTTTTCTTCTTTTTCCTTGTATTTTTCATTAACTTTCTTTAGTTCATCTGTCCATTTGTCGTAACAGCATTCACCACCCGGATTTTCGTTATTGTCGGGAGTGCAGCATTTGACGATCTTTTCTGCAGCCCATTCTACAGGTAATTCGGCATACTTATATTCAGTTAACATGGTGTTCTTTTGAATGGTTAATTAATCGGTCGAAGTAGCTGCGGTTGCAGTTTCGTGTTGGCAGAAAGTAGCTTGCACTTTTCCGCAAATTTTGCAAATACAACACTCGCTTTCTGAGAGACGACCTTTTCCGCATTCCATGGTATCAGCTGGTTTGGGCGTACATTCGCAAGGGGGACAGCAGAGGTATTCTGTGGTATCTTTAAGCCCTTCGAAACTACTTCGTGCAGCATACAGCGCGCCATAGGCTTTAGTGGTTTCCTGCACCGATTTCACCAGCGTTTCCTGTGCTTTTTTCAGATCGGATTCACGGGCTTTACTTACTTCAAGTAAATATCCATCGAATGCTTTGGCCTTTTCTGCCAATGATTTTTGAATCGGATCAAGCGTGCCGATATTGGAAAAAACCTGTATGCCGATTACTTCAGAGGAGGATTTGAAAATTGAATTTATATCAATGAATAACCCGTTGGACATGCATACGATATCAGTAATATGCTGGCAAACATCCTTACATTTATCCGGCAGACCGGACTGTTCTTTTGCAGTTTCATCCGGATTGCATTTTTCTTTTGTTCTGCAATTCAATGCATCCCAGGCGGCATCGAAACAGTTGTCTTTTTTTGAATGATCAATTGTCTGGGCCGCATCACTCAGTTCCTTCATTTTTACTTTGGCTTCCTTAACGCCCTTGAAAACATCTTTCAGCAAACCCGACAGTTTGTTCCCCCATTCCACGTATTGCTTTACATTGTCTTTGATAATTTCGGTGGTTTGCACCAACTCCGTACCAAGGCAAATCTGTGTATTGCGATAGCGGCGGTGGTTTTCTTCAATGCGGAGGAAATTGCATTTTTTGCGCTCGTACAATGTTTTTTCCCCGCTTTTAGAGGTTTGCCATTTGTGTACATCGCCGGCCGCGCTGGACAGAGCTTCACAGTATTTGGTTCGTTCCGGATTAATTATTTTTATTTGCGTATCCTGTGGAGGTTCCACACAGGGATCTGTACCATGACAGCCGCATTTCCTCTCCCTTCTTTCGGTTTTGGAAGCTATGATTGACATATGATTTCAGTTTATGGTGGTGATTGGTAATCAGGATTCGCTGAGCATTTTGTGCATGAACCGGAGAATGATAAATTCAGCCGGCCGTACAACTGCCATTCCTATTTCCACTATCATACGGCCTTCCCATAAGTCGAGTTCCGTCATCGTTTCACCCAGTCCCACATGAACAAAAAAGGCTTCCTTGGTGGATGCACCCATCAACGCGCCTGCTTTCCATTGTTGGGTGAGATAGTTCTCGATCATGGATTTTACCCGTACCCAGGTATTCCGATCATTGGGTTCGAACACAAATTGTTCGGTAGCATTCTTAGTGCTTTCTTCCACCATATTAAAGAATCTCCGGACGGAAACATACCGCCATTCATTGTCATTACCTGCCAGGGTTCGTGCACCCCAGATTATGGCAGAACCACGGCCAGGGAAAGAACGAATAACGTTGATTGATTTACCAGAAGTGGTGTCCACATTCAGGTCGGCCTGTTGTTTACTGGTAATAATAATTTCGGGTTTTATCGCATAGTCGATTCCTACATTGGCAGGTGCTTTCCATACTCCGCGGTTATTGTCCACCGTTGCATATTGTCCTACCACACCGCAGGAGGCCGGCAGCAGCAGCTCAATATTGGTGATAGCATTTTTTGCCATGAAGTAGTAAGCATTGTTAATTGTTTTCAGTTCGGCAAGCGTAGAAGCACCAGGCACACCAGTAATCACAACAGCAGCATCATCTGTGTAATAATAATCGAGCCGGGTATGTAAACGGGGATAATAAACAGCACCGTACTTCATGGTATCCAGGGTTCCAAAATCAAAATCACGTAAAACCTGTACGTCATTAACAGCCGGATCTCCACTGATCCAAACATCCATAACGGCAAACCGGTCTTTGAGATCAGCACATTGGTCGAGTGCTTCCTTATACAGGGAATAATAATTACCAGCCTGGTTCAGGTTGAGTCCATCGGGGAAAAGAATCAGGGTTACTTCGTTAATCTTCCCTACTTCATCCAGACCTAGTTTAAGGTCAGTTTCCATAATTTGTCCACCTGAATCGGTATAATTTCCTGTGGAAACGATATAACAGGGTCCGCCACCATTAATAAAAAACAGCTGGAGCGAATAATACATCAGAAATTTGGAAGCAGTGGCGGGGTTTACTTTACCATTTACCTCAATCTTTGAAGGATTCGTGAGGTTAAAGTTCACTGATATGCTGGTTTCAGCCAATGCCCCTCCGAAATATTGTTCATATTCCAGCATGGAGCTGATCCGGTGGGGTTTTAATTTTAAATCGCCCTCTTCTTTAAGTTTGGCAATAGCTGTATAGCCGATAAATGCAGGAATAGCCGTTTCAACCGATGCAATGGAGGGGGGTAGCTTGGGTATCTCTTCTATATAAACACCCGGTGTTTTGTATTCTGGCATGATTTCATTTTTTTATTTAGTTAGAAATATTTTTAGTGTGGGTATTTACTAGTTGCATACGGAGAAACATGGTGTCAGGGGCCCAGGGGGAACAAATCCGGAGAATGATGTACCAGTACATCAGCAAATAATTTGCGGCCTTCGGTTTTCAATGACAGGTAGCGTGCAGGATTGGGAATATAATGGGGAGTGTTATCGGGATTTTTAAAGGTGGTTGGCGTATAACTGATATTACGCGGCAATAGAGTGGTAAGTACGCCAGCCTGCAGATTACAATGGTTCAGATGTTTATTGGATGTTATTTTCCAAAGCAGTTCGTTGCTTTTATAACGCCAGTAGGGAAAACTGCTTTTAATCCAGATTTCAAAAACTGGATGGAGGGTGTTTATGGTTCCATCATTATTCCGTCGTGTAATCAGCCGGTTGGAGGCATCGGTCAGTTGAAACGCACTGTTAGCAGACTTATTGGCGATGCAAAGCATACCCCATGTATCGTGCAAATTTGTTGCGAGGTCGCGAAGGAAAAGTATTTTTTTTGTGCGGGAGTAACCATTGTTTCCGTCTACGGTAAGGGTATAAACAAGATCATTATCCAATGGTGCATCGGGTATGGTGTTCAGCAGTCGTACATCAAATGATAAGGGCACCTTTTCGAGGGGCCTGCCTGCAGTGCCAACATGAATGGTATGAATGATGTCGCCTGAAAAATTTTTCAGTGTAAAGGACGCGTTGGTTACAGCATCAGCTTTATCAAATCGCCAGGAAAAATCGGGTTTGACAAGAAGCCGGTCGCTGTCGGTGGCGTAACGTCCATCGGGCGCTTTAAGCCATTGTTCTGCATTCAGGCCATCGATATAAAACGAGGCCACATCCGTAACAGGGAATGTTGGAACATTCACTGCCAGTTCGCCCTGTTCATAGGGATATACTGCATCGTAAGCAGGAACCGGATTGGTGAGCCAGGGAAAAAGTTTAGTACCTGGTACATCCTGGTTGGAGAAATACCAGGCTGCCATCAGGTTCCGGTTGATCCGGCCTGCGGTAATCGTTTCGATTTCTGCTCCTTTACG
>CAZJNY010000012.1:0-39354 GCA_964547405.1 uncultured Flavihumibacter sp.
ATCACACCCTGTTTATAACCTAACCGGGATAGATCATCACCCCCAACCGGATCACCTGTGTTGGTAACAGCACCCTGGTAACGAGGTGCGAGCAACTCAGGAATCGATTCAACTCCTACTCCCTCCAGGCGAAAAAATCCAACCGGCAAACGGGCATGCACAAGGGTCTGCAGGCGGGCACCGGATTGCCATTGCACGTTACATTCGGCGCTGTTTATATCCAGTTCAACCGAATTCACCTTGCCGAGCTTTTGAATATCAAATTCAAGGGCCGCTCCAGGAATTTTTGTGGGTGCAGGTTCACGGTCATAGGGATGATCAAAATAACGTTGAACAGGTGCGTAATCCTGCTGTACCACCTGACCAAACACCCAGCTATAAGAAAACTCCGGACGATGCAATCCTTTCATAGGTCGCTGATCCCAGAGATCCGCCCGGTCAAGCGAAAAGCGCAACCTGCCTTCTTTCTGCCAGATCAACGCACCCAGCAATCCATTCCCCAGCGGAATGCCTTCATCCCAACGGCCTGCCAGGGAGTCGAAACGAAGGTTATGTGCCGGCAACGGTTGCGCAACACTGTCCATTCCGATACAGGAAAGTCCAACCGAAATAATTCCAGCGATTATGCTCTTCTGCATTTCCATAATTTTTTGATTTTCTTTCTTTCCTCCATCTTCCCTTCCTCCATCTTCCATTTCCCTCCTCGCTTCCTCCAATTTATCCCCCATTCCGGTTCCAACTTTCCTGATTTTTACCCTTTTAGACTCCACTCTTGTTATAGGCTGCTTTTCATACCCTATTAACCGAATAGTCAGACCGCTAAAAACCGTAACTTAATCCCGCAAAATCATTCCAGCATTATGTCAAGCCAACAGAGAAACTCCCGGCGACGTTTTCTTCGAAACGCCGTCGGCACCGTCGCAGCTTTTACGATTGTTCCCCGTCATGTATTAGGACGTGGTTTTTTAGCTCCCAGTGATACCCTTACAAAGGGGGTAATCGGCGTAGGCGCCATGGGACGCGGGCATTTTGAATACGCCGGTACCCGTACCGTTGCCATTTGTGATGTTGATACCCGTCACATCCAGCTGGCCCTTCAGGCGCTCGGAGGCGGAAATGGGGTTAAAACCTTCCGCGATTACCGTGAACTCATCAATCTTCCCGAAGTAGATATCGTCCACATTGCTACCCCGCCGCACTGGCATGGGATCATGGCCGCCGACGCAGCCAAAGCAGGAAAAGATATCTGGTGTGAAAAACCCATGACCCGCACCATTGGCGAAGGTAAACGGGTGGTGGAAGCAGTTCAGCAACATGGCCGCATCTTCCGCCTCAATACCTGGTTCCGCTTCAGTGATAATTTCTATGGCATGAATACCACCGTGAAGCCCATCAAAAAATTGGTGGATTCCGGTCTGCTCGGATGGCCCCTGAAGGTCACCGTTAGCCGGCATACCGGATTCGACTGGAAATTCTACTGGGTAGGAAAAACAGATCTGCCCACGGAACCCGTTCCGCAGGAGCTGGACTATGAAATGTGGCTGGGTCCCGCCCCCTATAAACCATATAGCACACACCGCGTGCATACGACTTTCCGGGGTTACTGGGATTACGATGGTGGCGGACTCGGAGATATGGGCCAGCACTACCTTGACCCGATTCAATATTTCCTCGGCAAAGACAATGACTCGCCCATACATGTAGCCGTTGACGCTCCGCAACAACATGATGATGCCGTAGGTACCTGGCGTAAAATCACCTATACTTATGCGGATGGCTGCCAGATCATTCTGGATGGCGATGGCAGCATGACAGATGCCGCCTATATTGAAGGCCCCAAAGGCAAACTGTATAAAGGTTTCCAGTGTACCATCCCCGATATAGAACGTAAACTCGCCGAATTCCCTGATCCGGCACCGGTTGTCACCGATTTCGTGGAAGCCGTCAAAGACAGGAAAAAATTTGCCCTGAACGAAGAGAATGGCCATCGTTCCTGCACCATCGTGAATATCGGCAAGATCGCGCTGCAACTAGGACGCTCCCTGAATTTCGACCCCGTTCAGCAGGTATTTATTAACGATGAAGGAGCGAACCGATTGCTCAACCCACCCATGCGTGGTCCCTGGTCTATCTAATTCTTTCAACCGACAAACAGATTATGAAACCAACATATCTTTCCCTCTTATTGGCGGGCGCTTTGGCAGTAGCAACGCAAAACAGCCAGGCGCAAACCGACCAGAACCGAACCATTCCCACAAAGATTGCCGATTTGCTTGCGAAAGTTCCAGCCGCTGATTCAGCTGATCTTATCAATAATGCCCTGGCAGTAGCAGACCTGGGTGAAACCGGACTGGCAGAACTGATCAAACAACTGGAAGGCAGCGGTGATAAAAGCCGCCAGCATTTCGCCCTTTCCGGCTTTAGTTTTTACGCTACCCAAACCGGTCGGGAAGCCTGGCGCTCTATGGCTACTAACGCCTATGGCAAAGCGCTTTCACAGGTATCCGATCCCGTAGTAAAGCAGTTTTTATTAGCTCAACTACAGCAGGTCGGAAAAAATGATGCCATTCCCTATGTGCAGCCTTTGCTGACTAATGACCGGTTATCTGATGCAGCTAGCCGTGTACTTACCACCATAAATACGAAGGAATCACTGTCATCCTTACACGAAGCGCTGAAAGCAGCAGAAGGGAATAGTAAACTATACCTCGTACAGTCACTCGGACATGCAAACTATCAGCCAGCTACAACCGAAATTCTGGAAATCGCCAAATCAGCCGACGGCCCCCTGAAAAATGCCGCCTACTACGCGCTTGCTTCTATTGGCTCACCGGCTGCAGAAAGCATGCTGGCTGCTGCCGCCAAACAGGCCGGGTACCGGTATGAAAACAGTGAAGCCACAGCCGCCTACCTGGAACTGCTTGGAAAGCAAACAGGCAACAAGGCTGCAACCGTAAAAAAAGCGAGCAGCCTGATGAACAGCCTGACAAAACCGGAACAGGCCGCCACCCGGATCGCCTTATTGAAACTGATCAGCAACCTGCAGAGGGAAGCAGCCCTGCCCCTGTTGCAATCGGCATTGAAAGATAAAAATGCTGCCTTCCGCCAATCGGCTCTTCAATTTGCAGCTCCTTATATTACCAGCACATCTGCACCCGCCTGGATTAAAGCAGCCGGTAGCCTTCCGCCAACTGCCAAAGCAGAGTTGGTGAACCTGCTTGCGGCAAAAAAGATAGAAGCAGCCGCTCCCATGGCCTTGCAATTACTGGATTCCAAAGACCCTGCAATTCGTACTGCTGTTATGAATGCAGCCGTTCAGCTGGCCGGTGCCAAAGCGCTGCCCGTTTTAAGCGAACAGCTTAAAGGGGCAAATGAACAGGAAGCAATGACTATTCAAAAAGCCCTGCTACTGGCAGATGCCAATGCTGCCACTGAAATAGCTGCAGGTGCATTGGCCAATAGCGGAACCGCCGGCAAGGTGGCCAGTATCAATGTTCTCGGAGAACGTGCTGCCGCATCACAGGTTCCCATGGTATTACCCTACCTGAGCTCTTCCGATAAACAATTGAAAGAAGCGGCAGCCCAGGCCCTGTCCAAAATGGTGATCCCGGATCAGCTGGAGAGTTTATTCCCCCTGCTGGCCAATGGCCCCACAGAAGCGGATCTTAAAAATCGCCAGGATATCGTAATTAGTGCGCTGAAAGCCATTAAGAACCCGACTCTGCAAACCAACCAGTTGCTGAATGTCTACCGCTCACTGCCTGCCAACAAACAATCCAATTATTACCGGGTGATGGCTTCTTTGGGTGGTTCCGCCTTTGAACAGGAAGTACTGGGTGGATTCAAAACCGCCAGCGCCGATTCCCGGATAAAAATGGCCGAAGCACTCGGAGGCTGGAAAGAGGGAGAAGCACTCTCTTCCGTTTTCCGCCTGGCCAATGCAGAGCAATCCCCAGAGCTTACCAAATCACTTATTGCTGCGTTTATTCAGCAATTACGTACTAGCAAACATGCTCCGGAAAACAAATACCTGATGATCCGCGACCTGCTGCCAAAAGCAGATAAGAGACAACAGGCAACCCTGATCAGTCAGCTGGGATCTATTAGCACCTACCCATCCCTGTTATACACTGCCAGCTTCATGGATGACCCAGCGTTAAAAAATGCTGCTGCCAATGCGGTGATGAATGCCTGCCTGAACAACGATCAGTTAAAAGGCGCACAGGTTCATCAGCTCCTTGAAAAAGCCATCGCCACTGTTTCCGGCAATGAAAGCGATTACCTGAAAGCCGCGGTAAGAAAACATCTTGCCAGTTTACCCAAAGAAGGCGATTTTGTTCCCCTGTTCAATGGCCGGGATCTTAGCGGCTGGAAAGGATTGGTAGGAAATCCTATTAGTCGCGCTGGCATGGATGCAGCTACCCTTGCCCGTGAGCAGGAAAAAGCCAATGCAAAAATGCTGGAAGGCTGGTCAGTAAAAGACGGACTGCTGGTTTTTAATGGCCATGGAGATAATTTATGTACGGATAAAAAATACCGCGACTTTGAACTCTTCGTCGACTGGAAGATTACCAAAGATGGAGATGCGGGTATCTACCTGCGCGGCACGCCACAGGTTCAGATCTGGGATACGTCCCGCCATGATGTAGGAGCCCAGGTGGGTTCCGGTGGCTTGTACAATAACCAGAAAAACCCCAGTAAGCCCACACAAGTTGCTGACAATGCAATTGGCGAATGGAACCAGTTCCGCATCCTGATGGAAGGGGATATGGTTACTGTTTATCTTAATGGGAAACTGGTGACAGACAAAGTGCCGCTCGAAAATTACTGGGATCGTAAGCTGCCTCTTTTCCGGGAAGAACAAATCGAATTGCAGGCACATGGTACTTATGTTGCCTACCGGGATGTACTCATCCGTGAAATCAAAACTCCGGAACCTTTTGAACTTAGTGAAGCAGAAAAAACAGCCGGTTTTAAAGTGCTCTTCGATGGCACCAGTCTGCACGAATGGGTGGGGAACAAATCCGCCTATATTATTGAAGATGGTAACATTGCCGTATACCCGAAAAGAGGAGGTAAAGGCAATCTCTTCACGAAAGATGAATACTCCGATTTTGTTTTCCGTTTCGAATTCAAACTAACCCCGGGCGCCAATAACGGAGTGGGTGTACGTGCTCCTCTTGAAGGAGATGCCGCCTACCAGGGAATGGAAATTCAAATTCTCGATAACGATGCAGATATCTATAAAAACCTGCAGGTCTATCAGTATCATGGTTCAGTTTATGGCGTTCTTGCAGCCAAACGCGGTTATCTAAAACCGGTAGGCGAATGGAACCAGCAGGAAATTGAACTGATCGGCAACAAAATAAAAGTGACCCTGAACGGTACCGTTATTACGGAAGGTGATCTTGCGGAAGTTACTGCAAATGGCACGGTAGATAAAAGGGATCATCCTGGATTGAAACGTACCAGCGGTCATATCGGATTCCTCGGTCATGGAGACACTTTGTTCTTCCGGAACATTCGGGTGAAAGACCTTAGTGCAAAAGAAGAACCTGTTAAGCCATCCAAAAAGAAAACAAGAAAAAAGAAACGCAACTAATAAAAAGAGCCGGTCGAAAAACCGGCTCTTTTTTTATCCGCCAACCCGATCCGCTTCATCCACTTTATTGCTGCGGCGGGGTATGGCTTTGCTTTGTTTGCCAAACCTCCAGGAGAACGCCAGATTCACTACCCGGGTATCCCGTTGCAACCGAAAATATTCTGTGGACTGATTGAATATGGTAAACCCTTCCATATCCTGTGTATAGAATATATCACGTGCCGTCAGTTTCAGACTACCCTTATTTTTTAGCACCTGTTTCGAAAAACCAATACCCATCTGTCCGGTTGGCTCCACTATTTCCTGTATATCAGCCTGACTGCGACTAATCCAGAATCCTGATGCTTCCATTGCCCAGCCTTTGCCAAGTTTGAACTGGTTGTTGATGGAAATACTTACCTGCGTGATGGTGGCTTCCAATGGCTTCCAGACAAATCCTTTCAGCTTCTTATGCTGAAGATCAACCTGTGAACTGAAATTCCAGAACGGAAACAATTGCTCACTGAAAGAAACCGAGAGCCCCAGAATCTTCCTTCTGCCCAGATTGCCTTCAGAATAATAAATGGTACCGGCACTGTCTGATAAAAAAAGTTGTGAAAAATAATCACGGGTATCACTATACGAAATACCTGTACTCAACAGGTTTTTATAACGGTGCGATAGCTCAACAGAATACGTGAACTGTGGCTTCAGCAGCGGGTTTCCTTTCTGATAGGTGTATTTATTAATGATGAAAACAAAGGGATTGAGTTGCTGATAAGGCGGCCGGTCAATTCGTTTATTCATCGTTACGCTGAGTTCATTGAGGGAATCAAGTTTTACACTTGCCTGCAGACCCGGAAACAAACTTCCATATTGATTGGAAAAAGCGGAATCCTTATTAACCGCATTCCCCAATTGATGCGCATCATAAGATGTATGTTCATACCGAAGGCCCAGCTGGTACCACCACCGATTGATTTTTCGCTCCACACTGGCATACACCGCCCGGATTTGTTCATCATACAGGAACTGATTGCTTTTGCCAAGGTCTTCTTCCCAGCCACTGCCGTTATTAATTGTGTAAGCCGCTTTGTTATTGGTGGAAGTTGCTGCCCACTTCAGTCCTGTTTCAAGTTTGTATTGTTTTGGAAGTTCTAACTGATGATCCGCTTTGAAAGACAGGATCCTGATCTTGCTGGGTAATTCTCCCAGGAAGGATTCCGTATATGGGTTATTATCACTGCGGATGTTCTGAAAACCCTGACTGCCATCGATCTGGTAACCCAGCCAGTCGAGATCCGCAGTAAGTTCCTGTCTGGCTGAAAACTGGTGGCGAAGGTTCAGGTTGACCGACCCATTTTTCCAATCCGTACGATTTGAATTTCTTGTATTTATGAGTGAATCCGTCATATTCCTGCCAGATTTCCAGCTCGCCTCTCCCCGGCCTCTTCCGGTTCGATCAAGTTTAGTTCCTGCCAATGCCAAACCAAGGGTTGTTTTTTTATTCAGCGCATAATCAATCCCCGCTCTCAGCGTATGATTTTTAGCAGTCGACTGAAGATAGGTTGGTTGTTCCAGGGTAGACAGCAGGGTTTTATCATCCTCCGCAAAATAGCTGCGGAATGCGTACATATCCAGCAGGTTCTGGTTCATGGTCATACTGTAATTGGCAAACAGATTGATTTTTCCACTGTGATAATTAAGCGAAAGCGCATTGTTTGATTTGGGATAAATGCCCTGGCCGCCCGATAAACTCAGGTTTCCATTGAACCCACGCTGCCGGTTTTTCTTCAACCGAATATTTATGATGCCGCCATTGCCTGCTGCATCAAAACGGGCAGGCGGATTATCGATCAATTCAATGCTTTCGATATCATTACTACTCATTCCCTGTAAGAGGGCATTAAGTTCTGAGCCCGTCAGATAGCTGGGTTTGTTGTCGATCATCACCATTACCTGGTCACGTCCTTTCAAACTGATATTGCCATCTTTATCAAGTGTAATCCCAGGCGATCGCTCCAATACTTCCAATGCAGTAGTACCGGCATTATTGATACTTGCATCTACCCGGATAACAGTTCTGTCTGAAAGAAACTGAACCGGTGGCTTTTTGGCCGTGACGGTAACAGTACTTAATTGTCCGGTTGGCTGGAGTGTTATAGTGAGAATCTGCGCAGCTGAACTTGTATTTTCTACCGGAATGCTCAGCGGCTGACAGGCAGGTTCATAATTCACCCGGCTAAAACAAAGCAGGTAGTCTCCTGGTGCCAGTTCAGGTAAGGGAAGTTTTCCAGCGGAATCACTGACAGCAGTTAAAATCCAGCTGGAATCTGCTTTCAGCAGGATCCGGAGACTTACAAAATCGAGTGGTTCCTGTTTCTCATTGAGCACCTTAATCTGGAGCGGTGGGTGCGCAGGAATTGCAGGTTGTGCTTTCGTAAGCAGAGAAAGCAGCATATACATGAAGATGAGAAAAGCAGCCGGTTTCATATCTCTTCAAAATTATTCGCTCTTTTCATTGCCCAACGGGAAATGGGTTGAACGGTACCCGGCCTCAACAACTCCTTTCCTCCTCTAATGATGTGTTAACTGTAAACACTTACATACCGTAACCCATGTCTAAACCGTTAATACAGGAACCCATACCCTGTACCATGAAAAGAATAGTCTTTTTCAGCACCCTGATCAGCCTGGTTTTTATGGCCTGCAGTTCTCCGAAAACAGCCAGTAAACCCCTTCCAAAGGAAGTCAATTACACTGTGCAATCACTTGAAATTCAAGACACTGCTGCCTTGTCAATGATTGAACAACCGCAAACTGAACAGGGAGGTTTTATTCTGAAACCAGGATTTTATACAGCCGATTTTAAATCCTATTGCCTGCAGCCCGGTACTCCCGATCCAACCCCCAGGGATGCCTATTTTCAGGCTCCGGTTAATCATCCCCGGAAAGAAATTATTGAAACCATTTTAAAAAATTCGCAGACAGCAACGGATCTGGATCAGCGTAATATTCAGCTCTTATTGTGGGGGGTGGTAAGCCGTACAGAATTCAGCAAACTACCCAGCCCTGTTCAATATACAGGAAGAAGATTGCTCAACACAAAGCAGATTTTTGAATTAAACGGAGGTGTAATGGGCGTGGTGAAAACAGTTGCTGCCGTTATGCCTTCTGGCGGAACACTCGGTGATATCCAGCAGGTTTTCAATACCGGTGTAAATTCCTATGAGGCCTACGAACGTATTGCGGTGCCCCGCACCCTTTCACAAATGCGCAAGCCGGAATTCAAACTCAATCAATGGTATCGTCATGAGCAGGGTTATTATGTGCGCTATTATCCCGATGGATATAAGAAAACCAATATTCAGGTCTATGTGCCGGAAACCACGGCTGATGGTGAAAACCTGATTAATTATATTCTGTTTGATCCAACCAGTATTTCCATTGCCCCGGCCAATACCAATGCACAGCGGCTGGGAATCGGGGCTCCGGTGGTTATTGATATTATCCGTACCGTTATCAAAGTGATTGATCTGGATAAGCCAACCCGGCCTGCAAAAAAAGAGACACCAAAGAATCCGAAGGACGCCTGACACTCAGAGTCGGAAACTGAGTCCGCCCATCACCCAACGGCCTGGCATAACCGAACCCAGCAGATCCTGATAGGAAATATCCAGCACATTGTCTACCTGTAGAAATACGCGGAGTTGCTGTTTCCAAACCGCTGCCTGGAATTTGGCATTCAGCAGGAAATAATCCTGATCGAGCACGGCACCAATACCCGGTGCTTCCTGGGCTAGTCTGTATTTGTACAAGGCACCAACACTCAATGAATATCGTCCCAGCCGATACTGGGCATTCAGGTTCATCAGCCAGCGCGCATGAGAAGAAAGATAAAGAGAAGGGGTGGCTTCGTTACTGTTGGATTCAATCCAGGTGAGTCCGGCATTCAGCCAGAGCTCCTGTTGTTCGTTAAACCGCTGTTGAAACTGTCCATCCAGTTCCACCCCTTTTGTATTCACACGGGCAATATTTTTAGCCAGGGCATAGGAGCCGGTTGGCGATAGGTTTTCTTTGCGCGGCATCTCCGCATAAGGTGTATTGGTCCAGTCGATCAGCTGTTCATGAAAGCGCTGAAAATAAGTAGCTGCCAGTTTAAACCGGCTGTTGAAAAAATAATCTGCTCCAAACTCATAACTCCAGGATCGTTCCGGATTCAAATCCGGATTTCCTATCCGGCCACCAGTAACCAGTGCCCTGTTGTAATTATTAAAGCGTTCCGTAAAGTCAGCATCCCGAATTGTTTTGCCGCCACTGCCGCGCAATTGCCAGTTTCCGCTATGATAGGAAAGGTTCAGTTGCGGGATCAGTTCCACATCGGAGCGTTCATTCCATTCCAACCGTAATGCCGGACTAACCGTCCATTTTTCCCCTAGCTGCTGGTTCAGCACCACAAAAGCGCCACTCTGAAGTACTGTATGATTACCCCTGTCATTCGAAGCGATTTTTTTACTGATAAACTGCCACCCGACTGTTAACCCGGTTTTTTCCGTAAAGCGAATCTCATCCCGCACCTGGGCCTGCACCAGTTCACTCACACTCTTGTTCGCCACTGAACTTTTATTAAACGCAAACTGATCGACCAGGTGTTTATATCCCAGGTCCAGGACCAGACGATCGCGCTTACCCACGCGTTGTACCTGCAACTGCGTCCACCAGCTCTTTATTTTTTCAGTTGCTGTATCTGATGCAAACGTGGTATAGAAATTTTGCGCTCCAAAATCACGGTGGTCAAAGGCTGCTCTGGCACTGATTTTCCATTGGTCATTCAACCACTGGCTGGCAGATAGGGAAACCGTATTGTTATGAAAAAAACCTCTGGTTCCTCTTTGCGGTTGACCATCTGCGTTATTGGACAGTAAACCGGCACTGAACGCGGTACCACCTTTACGAATGAAGGTGCCTGCCTGGACAGCTCCATACCGGTATTCACCAATGGCCGCCTGCGCCTGCACAGCCACAGTATCTGCGCCCTCCGCGCGACTCGAATAGGTTCTTGTTATGATATGAATTACTCCACCCACTGCTTCTGCACCATAAATAGCGGAGCTGGCTCCTTTTAAAATTTCAATCCGGTCAATCTCGGCCGGCGCAATCGGAATATATCCGGAAAAATGTCCGGTATTGGGATCATTCAGGCGCACTCCGTCCAGCAAAACCAGCACCTGCTGAAAACTTCCGCCCCTGAGAACAATATCACCCTGGCTGCCGGCAGGCCCGCGCATCTGCATTTCCACACCCGGCAAAAAGCGCAATAATTCATCCACCGACTGTACCGGCAAATCAAGGAAACGATCGCCTTTAATTACAAATACATTTCGGCCGGTACGGGAAATTTGAATGGGATTGACGGAAGCCGTAACTGTTACCGGATCAAGAGCCGACTGCTTATCCTGTGAAAAACCGGATGCATTCATGCCGGTAAGAAGCAGTACAGTAGCGGATAACCGGATTCCTGTAATTTCAATAACATGCTGAAGTTTCATAGATCCCTGTCAATTTGCGGGCAAATCTAGTACCTTGCCGGTCTGTATTACTGTACCAGTTTTGATATTATGGCTAGTCCGGTTTCCATTCCTTTCGAATCGATCATCAAGTTGGATCGTTCATCCAGCACACCCGTTTACCTGCAGATTGCCCACCAGGTGATCAATGCCATCCAGCGTCAGTACCTTCCCGCCGGAACCCGGTTGCCGGGAACCCGGATCCTCGCCCAGGCTTTACAGGTGCATCGCAATACGATCATTATGGCCTGCCAGGAGCTGGATACCCAGGGCTGGCTGGAAATACATCCCAACAAAGGCAGTTTTATCATTGGGAAACAGGACACAAGACCTGTAACGTTCCGGTCCGGGTTAGCCGCCCAGCTTATAGAATATCCTTCCAATACCGGGTTTTCCTTTAAAAAATCCAGCCTGCTGGACAATCCGATTGAATCTACCAAAACATTACTGCACCTGAATGATGGCCTGCCAGATTACCGGCTTACACCCCTTGACCAATTGAGCAGGTATTATACTACCAGCCTGAAACGGAAAATCAACCGGCGACACCTGGGATACCAGCAGGCTGAAAGCAATCTGTATTTCCGGAAACAGCTCGCGAATTACCTGAATCTGACACGCGGACTTCATATTTCCCCGTCCAATATCCTGCTTACCCGGGGTACAGAAATGAGCCTTTATATTACGGCCAATCTGCTGTTGCAGCCAACAGATATGGTAGTAGTGGGAACGCCCAGTTACTATATCATGAATATGATCTTTCAACAGGCAGGTGCCAGTATCAAAACAGTGCCGGTGGACAATGAAGGAATTGATGTGCTGGCAGTAAGAAAACTCTGCGAAAAACAACCCATTCGATTACTGTATATCACCCCGCACCATCATTATCCAACTACCGTAACCTTAAGTGCCGGCCGGCGATTGGAATTACTGAAACTGGCCGCCGAATTTGGTTTTATCATCCTCGAGGATGATTTCGATTATGATTTTCATTACGATAAAAGTCCGGTCCTGCCGCTCGCCAGTGCTGATACCAATGGCATGGTGGTCTATTGCGGAAGTTTCGGAAAATCATTGGCACCGGGCTTTCGAACAGGGTTTGTAGTGGCTCCGGAAAACCTGATCCGTGAATTGGAAAAACACCTGCAGGTGCTGGACCGGCAGGGAGATCCACTTTTGGAACAGGTATTGGGAGAACTGATTGAAGAAGGAGAGATGCATCGTTTATTAAAAAAATCGCTTCAGGTATATAAAACAAGGAGAAATAAAACCGCGGATTTGCTCAGGGAAGGATTTGCCGGTCAGATTCGGTTTGATTTACCAGGCGGCGGACTCGCCATCTGGCTGGAATGGGAAAATGCATTGAACCTGGCTCAGTTTAGCAAAGCCTGCGAGGCAAGGGGATTAAGCATACCCCGAACCCTCCTGTATCAGCAACAGAATCTTACGGCTATGCGTATGGGCTTTGGGCATTTGGAGGAAAGGGAAATGGAGGAAGCGATCGGAATTATGCGGGATATTATGGCAACTATCACCAATTTCTAAATATGGCAGTTCCGAAAAAAATCTTTCTGATAGATGGAGCCGGAGCATTGCTTACTGCTCTCACCTTGATTTTCGCTCCTGTATTGCTGCCAGGAATCTTCGGACTACCACAGGCAAATACCCTGTTATTGGGCAGTATTGCTGTATGCTTTGCAGTTTATTCCTTGTATAATTATGTCAGGTTCAATCCAACCCGCTGGAAGCTCCTGCTACGAATAATTGCGCTGGCAAACCTTGCCTACTGTCTGCTCAGCCTGGTTGTGCTGCTTTATTTTTACAAGCAGGTAACAGTTATCGGATGGATATATTTTATAGGAGAAATCGCTATTATAATAGCGCTATTTTTATGGGAGATGAACATGCTCAATCGATATAATCTGCAATAATGGCCAGCGCCTTCCGAAAGCAAATCAGTCGAAGTGATTTTTTCTTTTTCATGTCGCTGGTTGGATTGTCAGCTGCCTTCATCGGCTTTGGGAAAACACTCTTTCTGCCAGTTTACCAGGGAAGCTTTGAAGAGAAAAATTTATACCCTTTTATAACTCCGCAAAAAACTCTACAAAGGATTTTTCCGTTGGCAACTGTAATTTTTTGCGGAGGCGATACCTGGATATTTCAACACCGCGTAAAGAAATATTCATCAATTGCGCAATTTCTTTGGAAGACATATTCAATTGCAGATAGGCGCAAAGTTTAAGGTCTGTACTGGTCAATTGCGGATAAAGTCCTTTTATTTTTTTCAGAAAATCATTATTGATTTCATCAAACCGCGCTGCAAACCGGTCCCAGTTTTCATTGTTGCGTTCAATATCATTGACCAGCTGCAGTGCTTTCTTCAGGCTTGTATCCTGTTCGCTTGATTTGTACAATTTCTGCAACTCTTCTTTTACCCGGGCTAACGCATCCGTACGCTCCACCAGGTGCAGGGCTGCATCCGCAAGTTCCTTATTCTTATAAGTTACCTCATTCTCCAGCTTCTCCTTCTGTAACTGGATGATCGCCTTTTCATTTTGTTCAATTTCCAACTGGTGCAGAATTTCAAGCTGCCGCTGCTGGGCTTCAAATTTTAATTGCTGTTGCTTCAGTTTATTTCGCTGCCAGCGTACCAGGGCCAATACAAGTAATACCGATAAAACCGCATATAACAGGTAGGCATATACGCTTTTATACCAGGGTGGCAATACGGTAAACTGATACGTAACCGGCTCCGATTCTCTGCCCAGGTTTGTTCTGGCTTTTACCTTGAATTCATAGGTTCCGCTTGTCAGGTTGGTATAATCTTTTTCGGTCCGAACCGACCACTCACTCCAGTCCAGATCAAATCCTTCCAGCTTGTAACTGTATTCAATCGTATTTGACAAGCCGTAATACGGAGCACTGTACTCAAACCGGAATGCATTGTACCTGCTGTTTAGTTTTGCGGCTGTCCATTTTCCAAATCCCCCATATAAAACACTGTCTGTTTTTCCCATAGCACTCACCTTGCCCAGCTGAACTGATAAGGGTGCTCCGTTTAGCTGATATTTTTCAAGGTTTAAATGAACCAGTCCTTTTTCGGAAGAGATAAAAATATTCCGTTGATCGTATGGATATACCTGTTCAAAACCGGATAAAATCTGTCCGGTCAGTTCAGGAAAATATACCGGCTCCTTAAATCCTCTTCCTTCCTCCATCTTCCCTTCCCCCCTTAACAAAACCCCCATTCGCTTCCCGCTCACAAACCAGATATTCCCGCGGGTATCATCTTTCAGGTACCTTATTTCAATAGCTCCCAATACCTCTCCCAAAAATGCTGATCTCACAAATCGCCCGCTCGCATTATCAAATTCATATACTCCTTTCTCCGTTGCAAACAGGATCCGGTTCTGAACCCTGAATACATGATTCCCCAGATCCGAAGGCAGGCCATCTTTTGCGGTGTACAACCTGGTATCATAACGGGTACAATCAGCCGACAATTCAATCTTATATATTCCCCGATACGGATGGGAAGCCCAGATCGTTCCATCATTATCGATTGCCAGGAAGCGCAGCGATTCATACAAGCCAATCAGATTTCCTTCATTTTTAAATTCACCCGCCGAATAGACCAATCGTTTGATTCCGGTATAATTGCCAACCAGGATTTCCGCTGCAGGTAAAACCGGCGATAAGGGTTGAAAGATCCAGGCGGGTTCAGGTGCAATTCGTTCCGCCTGCTCCGGGCTTAACCGATAGGTCCCGCTGTTATGGGCCATCAGTATCTGCTGATTTACTTCATCCAATCGCCATACCTGTCCCGAACTGCCCGGAATTTGACGAAACTCCCCTCTCGAGAAACTGAGGTCCTGCTTTCCTGTGTCCAGCTTCACTTCAAAGGCACCATCTGAACTCCCGAGATAGAGACGACCATTCAATATTCTCGCCCCAAATCCTGATAACTCATTCTCCACATTCGGATGAATATATTTGACAGCTGCATTGTAGGCTATAAAACTGATGCCGTTGTTCAATCCTGTCCAAAGATTCCCATCCCGGTCTATCAGTGCAGATAGTATATTGTTGTTCTGCAATCCCTCCTTTCTGCCTAATTGCTGTATGATGCGGCCAGTATAATCAAGCACATAAACTCCAGATGAGCCCGTACCAACCATAAACTCGCCCTGATTCAATGCCGCTACGGCATTTACATCCGATGGAAAAAACCCTTTTGGGAAAGCAGTTGCAGGAAGAATGGTATCCCGAACCAGCCAGTATCCCCCATCCCTCACGGTAAGCATTAAGATGGAATCAGCACCCGCCTGCAGCATCCCGTTGACCGGTTTGTACTGAATCAGGGGATTCCCTTTTACAGGCTGCCATTGGTCTTCCCGCCACTCAAAGAGTCCATTTACCACATCCTGGGCAAAAAGCCGGTTACCCATTTTTTTGAGCCAGACCCATTCTGATGCTGCCCTGAACACCCGCGCCTTCCCATTCTGCCATTCAATTATCCGGTCCAGCGCACGAAAAAATATGGCTGACCCCCATATTTCAATATCCCAGATATCTGCAAACGTGCGCTGATCGGCCGGTAGCTCCTGGAGAAGGGAATGATAGGCCAGCTGGCCTCCGACAGTCGGACTGAAATAGCCCAGTTCGCCCTGGCCCCCAACATAAATCTGGTCGCGATCCAGTGCGATTGACCGAAGAATGGTTTTATTGGGCAGCGCATAATCCTTCCAGAAAGTTCCATCAAAGCTCAACAGTCCCTCGTTGTTGGCAAAATAGATCCGCCCGGAAGCATCCTGCCGGATATCCCAGGTCTGCGCCCCACCATGAAAATCGGTCTTGGTATAATTGATGATCCGGGGCAGGCCAATCGTATTCTGCGACCGCGCACCTGCTGCCCAAAACAATCCAAGCAACCACCACCAATTTTTCATAGAATAAACTTACAAAATTGCTTTGATGTAGTGATGATGTAGTCGAATGTCATTGATAATCAATCAACTGATCATGAATGACGTAGACGTGTTGTAGGGGTTTCCTTGCCAAAGGGGATGTAGTTGTCTAGATTTAACCTCCCGCAAACAACGGGTATTAATTAAAATTAGCTTGCATATGAAAAACGTGCTGCGACGAGTATTGCTACTCTGGGTCGGCCTGCTATTGGCAGCGATCGGCTTCTCTCAAACCAAACCCATTACCGGAAGGGTAACTGACGACAAAGGAAATCCGGTTCCAAATGCATCCGTCCTGGTGAAAGGTAGTACCCAGGGAACGAGCACCGATGAAAATGGGAATTTTTCCCTGGAAGTTCCCGCTTCCGCCACCACCCTTACCATTTCCTCCTTAAATTTTACTGAACAGGATGTTCGCATCACCGGCAGCGTTTTAAGTATTGCCCTGGTGCCGCAATCCGGGCAAATGGATGAAGTAGTGGTGGTTGGATATGGTACCCAGAAAGTGACAAAGATTTCGGGTGCCATCGCCACCGTTAAAGAAAAGGAAATCGAAAAACTCCGGCCGGTTCGGGCAGAAGATGCCATTCAGGGCCGCGCCTCTGGTGTTACCGTGATCTCTCCCGGAACACCCGGCGCCAAGCCAACCGTGCTGATTCGCGGAATTCCTTCCTATACCGGAACAGATCCGGTCGTGATTGTAGATGGATCGATCCAGACCCTGGATGATCTGAACTCCATTCCTCCTGCCGATATCGAATCTATCAACGTATTGAAAGATGCCGCAACCACCTCCATTTACGGGGTGAAAGGCGGAAACGGGGTGATCCTCGTGACTACCAAATCCGGCCGCAGGAATCAGAAAACCGAATTCAGCTACAATGGTAACTATGGCGTGCAGGAAGTTTTCAGCAAAATAGGCGTCCTGAATGCCACAGAATACGGAGCCATTGTAAACGAAGGATCTGTTGCCAGTGGCGGAGACCTGATCTTCCCCGACCTCAGTATACTTGGAAAAGGTACCGACTGGCAGGACCAGATCTTCAAGAATGCCCCTATACAGTCGCATGCGCTAACAGCCCGGGGCGGCTCCGAAAAAATGACCTATTTCCTTTCTGGTTCTTTCCTGAACCAGGACGGTATCGTTGGCGGTGGTGATAAATCCTTTTTCAGAAGGATGAACGCTACTTCCAATATTACCTATAACCTCAGCTCCAAACTGAAATTCACCGCAAACACCAGTTTTGTGAATATCCGAGGCTCCGGTGTTCCGGAAAACTCCATCAACGGTGTGATTTCCAATGCGCTGAACTTTGATCCTACCACTCCTATTTACAATACTAACCCCAATGTATATGGTAAATATGCCACCAGCCCGAATATCCTCTCCGAGATCTTCAACCCGCTGACACAACTGGCAGATACCTACAATAAATCCAATACCAATAAACTCTATGGAAAGCTCGAGCTGACCTATTCACCGATCAAAAACCTGAACCTCACCTCCCGTTACGGTTATACCTATACGAATGTGGTGGGCAAGAGTTTTGCACCACTGGCATTTTATGGAGCTGGTCATATCAACTCCACCCTGAATGCAGACGGTACTCCAAGAACCGGAGCACATAACAGTGTATCGGAATACAAAAACACCTATTACAATTATACCTGGGAAAATTTTGCCAGTTATGCCTTCAACCTGAATGATGTTCACAATTTCGATGTGGTTGCCGGTATGTCAGTTGCAAAAGTTACCGGTAACGGTTTGGATGCATCCCGTCAGGATGTGCCCTTTAACTCCTGGGAATTTGCTGACATCTCCGCAGCTACCGGGCAGGCGGTGAACAATGGATTAGGAGCAGGTAGCTTCCAGTATGAGCGTCGCAATCTTTCCTATTTCGGAAGAATCAATTACGATTACAATAATAAATACCTGGCCAGCTTTACTGCCCGCCGGGATGGATCCTATGCCTTCGGTCCGGATAATAAGTTCGCCAACTTTTATGCTGGTTCCCTGGGCTGGATTGTCAGCAACGAAGATTTCTTCAACAGTAACCTGATCAATCACCTGAAAATTCGTGGAAGCTACGGTGTTACCGGAAATGAAAATGTGAGTCCGCAGTTTCAGCGGATCTCCAATATCGTTTACTCCTACGGTTTAGGTCAGAACGCCGGTTATACCTTTGGCGAAAATGCCACTTCCATTGGTGCCACCATCGCTTCTTTCCGCAACGATGCACTAGGTTGGGAAAAACAGATTCAGCAGAACTATGGATTTGATATCGCTATCTGGAATAACAAACTGAGTTTGTCGGCAGATTATTACCAGAAAAATATCAGCGGCCTGTTGTTTACACCAACGCTTTCTCTTTACCTGGGAACTGCTGCACTGCCAACAGCGAATATTGGTACTACCCGTACAAATGGTATCGACCTTAACCTGAGTTACAACGAAACAATCGGAAAAAACTTCAGGATTAATACCTACCTGAATTTTACAACCGCGAAAAATGAAGTTACTGAAACCAATAATGGGCTGATCGCAGGTGGTAACTATGGAATTCCAGGTCAGCAGGTAACCCGCTTTGAAAAAGGGTTTACACCCGGTTATTTCTTTGGTTATAAAACAGACGGTCTGTTTCAGAATGATGAAGAAATCAGCGGCCACTCCTCACAGCAGGGTGCCCAGCCCGGAGATATCCGCTTTATGGATATGAATAAGGACGGTGTGATCAATGCCGATGACCGTACGCAGATCGGTGATCCATTCCCGGATTTCACTATGGGATGGGGACTGAACCTGGAATACAAAGGATTCGATTTCACCACTTTTGTTTACGCTTCCGTTGGGAATGATATCTATCGTGCCTACGAACGCAACCTGGCCATGACGAATAAATTTCGTGGTGTACTGGGTCGCTGGACTGGTGAAGGCACCACAAATGATGCCCGTTATCCGCGATATTCTTTTGTAGATGGCAATAATAATATCCGCGCCTCCGACCGCTACGTGGAAGATGGTTCCTTCATCAAAATCAAAGATCTGCAACTGGGTTATACACTTAACAGCGACTGGATGAAACGAATCAAAGTAAACCGGATCAGAGTGTACGCACAGATCAAAAATGCATTGACGTTCACTAAATACTCCGGTTACGATCCGGAGATTTCCGGAGGCATTTTTGACACGGGTATTGACCGTGGAGTTTATCCACAGGCACGCACCTGGTCGGCCGGTATTGATGTTAAATTCTAACCACAAACAAGAACACAATGAAAAATCGTTTATACATAGCAGTTGGATTGGCACTATTGGCCGCCACTCCTTCCTGCTCCAAATTCGTTGACTATAGTCCGAGAGAAGACTACCAGATTACAGCGGATGATTATTTTAAAACTGCCGATGATTACCAGAAAATGCTGGTAGGCGTATACTCACCAACACAATGGCTCTGGGCCGTTCCCGTAATTGGTGATGTAGCTTCAGACAATTCTGTTTCAGGTGGAGAAAATGCCACGGATGTATTGGGTTTGCAACAGATGGATGATTATACCACCATTCCGGTTAACAGTTACCTGACTGAAATCTGGAAAACCTGTTATGAGGGCATCAACAGAGCAAATTACCTCGAAGAAAATAAAGACAAGCTCGACTTCCCCGGCAAAGACAATGTATATGCACAGGCCTATTTCCTGCGTGCCTATTACTACTTTGAACTCGTTCGCTTCTTTGGTGATGTTCCCCTGTTTACCGATCGTCGGTTAGGCGTTGGCGATAGTAAAACGCTTGGCCGCACCCCCAAAGCTGAAGTATATGCGCAGATCGAAACGGATTTGCGTGCCGCTATTGCTTCCCTGCCTACTACAGTAAATGAACCCGGCCGCGCAACTAAATATGCCGCACAGGCATTACTGGGTAAAGTGCTGTTATACCAGGGAAATGATGCAAATCCGGGAAAATTCGACGAAGCCGCTTCCGTGCTGGAAGAAGTCATCAATGGCCCATTCAGCCTTGTGCCCAACTTTGGAAGCATTTTCCTTGCCAGTGGAGAAAACGGTCCGGAGTCTGTATTTGAAATTCAGTACAGCAATAACAATCCATTTTACGACTGGAGTAATCCAGGTCGCGGTCAGGGCAATTTCGCGGTGCAGCATTGCGGCATCCGTAACCTGACTGGTGGTAGTCCCTATGCGCAGGGCTGGAGTGTGAACCTCCCAACCCAGGACCTGGCGGAAGCTTTTGACGCCGATGATACCCGAAAAAATATCACCATCCTGGATATTGAAGCCTACAGTGCGGCTAATCCGCAGTTCAATATTACCTACCTGGTTGCGCCTTATAAAAACACAGGTTTATACAACCAGAAATACCATCCACGTAAAGGGGAAACATCCGGACAAATCGAATTGAACTACCTGAATAATAACAGGGTCATTCGCTTTGCCGATGTATTGCTGATGGCAGCAGAAGCCAATAACAGAAAGGCATCTCCCAACACAGCAAAGGCCCAGGATTATCTGAACAGGGTACGCCAGCGCGCATTTGGCGATAATGATCATAACATCACAGCTACCGGAACGGCACTCACAGAAGCTATCTGGAACGAACGCAGGCTGGAACTGGCCATGGAAGGAGATCGCTTCTTTGACCTGGTACGGACAGGCCGTGCAGCACAGGTACTTACAGGATTTGTTAGCGGAAAAAATGAGGTCTTCCCGATACCACAGGAAGAAGTGGATGTATCAGAATTACCTCAGAACCCCGGCTATTAATAGATCATCCAAAAAATTGAAACATGAAACGAATACTCATACTTGGACTTTCCTTAGGGCTGCTCTGGAGTGGCTGTAAGAAAGAAAGTTTCGACGATACCTCCTTTGCTGAAGGAGCCGCTGCGCCGGACAAACTGAGCGCGATGTTTGATATCACACAGGATAATACCGGTAAGGTTACCATCTATCCGAATGGAGAAGGCATGGCTTATTACCTGGTTCATTTTGGAGATGATACACAACAGCCGCAGAAAGTTACCCCCGGCCAAAAACTGGAACATGTTTATGGAGAAGGAGTTTACAATGTGCGGATCCTGGGCATAGGAGTCAATGGACTTACCAGTGAAGTCACGCAGCCTTTAACGGTGAGTTTCCGGGAACCTGAAAACCTGGATTTTACAGCAACAATTGATCCTTCTAATCCTTTTCGTGTAAATGTAACAGCGAGTGCTGATTATGAAACCGTATTCCGGGTGTACTTTGGTGAAGACGAGGAAGAAGAGCCAGTTTCTCTGCTGGAAGGAGGAACTGCCAGTCATGCATATGCGCAGACCGGCAGCTACAGCATTCGCGTTGTGGCATTGAGTGGCGGTGAAGCCAGTGCTGAACTGATCAAAGAAATAACGATCGTTAACCCACTGTTGCTGCCGCTGGACTTTGAAAACAATACCCTGAATTATGAATGGGGGAATTTTGGCGGAGGTGTTGCTACCGTAATAAATAACCCGCATGTCAATCCGGGTAATACCTCATCGAAAGTGGGACAAATGATCAAATATGCTCCGGAACCCTGGGGCGGATCTGTGATTTCGCTTAGTCAGCCAATCGATTTCAGCGCTAATAAGATTTTCCGCATGAAAGTATACTCACCACGGGCAGGCGCTACCGTTTTGCTGAAAGTGGAGAATATTTCGGATGGCGGCATTTTTTATGAACTTCAGCAACCGGTAACAAAAGCGAATGAATGGGAAGACCTCGTATTTGATTTCAGCGCCATCAATACGTCTAACAGCTACCAGAAAGTGGTGTTGATTTTTGACCTCGGCACTCCCGGTGATGGTTCAGCGAATTTCACCTTCCTGTTTGATGATATCCGGCTGGTAAACAGTCTGCCTCCAACAGAAGCCCCCATTTCACTACCGGTAACATTTGACCTGGATAATGTTGATTACACCGTAACCGACTTTGGAGGAAATAGTTCTGAAGATGCGATTGACCCCACCAATGCGGGGAACAACGTAAAGAAAACCACTAAAGGAAACGGAGCTGAAGTATGGGCAGGTACTACCATTGGAACTCCCGCCGGATTTCCACAAAAAATACCCTTCACTGCAACAGCTGCCAAAATGAGTGTGCGTGTGTATTCACCAGCCGCAGGCATTCCGGTATTGCTGAAAGTAGAAGACCATACAGACGGAGGCATCTTTGTGGAGAAAATAGCTACCACAACTGTTGCCAATGCATGGGAAACACTGGAGTTTGATTTTAGCACAGGTACGCCTGCGTTGAACCTCAGCAATAATTACGACAAGGCTTCGATTTTCTTCGACTTCGGTACCAATGGAAATGGCAAAGTCTTCTACTGGGACGATGTACAAATGGCAGGAGCTGGCGGTGGTACAGATGTATTGGGTTTGCCTTTAAGTTTTGAGTCTGCTTCTTTAGCGTATGACTTTGTAAACTTTGATGGCGGACAGGTAACTATACTGAATAACCCTGTGAGTGGCGGAATAAATACCAGCAGCAAAGTGGCCCGCATGGTGAAAAATGCCGGTCAGCCCTGGGGTGGTGCTTTTATCGGTCTTGCAGCTCCGATTGACTTCTCCGTGAAGAAAACATTTACGATGAAAGTCTATTCTCCGCGGGTAGGAGCGAAGGTTTTACTCAAGGTCGAAAACCAGAATGATGGTGGCATTGCTTATGAAAGAGAAGTAAGTACCACTAAATCCGGTGAATGGGAAACACTCAGTTTTGATTATTCAGGAATCAATACTGCCAACAGCTATCAGAAAATCGTATTGATTTTTGACCTGGGTACTCCCGGAGACGGCTCCGCAAATTTCACCTGGTATTTTGATGACATCACATTAAACTAACAATCATGACTATTCGAAAATATATTACGGGCGCTTTGCTGGCAGGGATTCTTGGTTCCGGCATCGTTGCCTGTCAGAAAGAAGATTATTCCTTTGGGGAAATCAAAACCCCATCCGAACTGGCACTTGATATTGTGGTTGAAGGCGCTGACGCCTCCAATCCGGAAGGCAATGGATCGGGTTATGTACAAATTGAAGCCAATGCTACCAATGCCATCACCTACAAAATAGATTTTGGCGATGGCATCACCCGCATGGTGCCGGGAGGTACGGTTCGTTATCGCTATGGCACTCCGGGTACACAGGAATATGTGGTAACGGTGAATGCAATCGGAACCGCTGGCGTGGTATCCACTCTCAGTAAAAAAGTGGCAGTAAATGTGATCTTCGAAATTCCTTCAGCTATCCTGCAGGCACTGACCGGAAATGGAAGCAAGGTTTGGGTTACGGATAACCAGGCTGCCGGTCATATTGGTGTTGGTCCGGCCGCTGGTTTTGAGCCCATCTGGTACCAGGCCGCGCCCGATGAAAAAGCATCTGTAGGTTGCTTTTACGATGATGAAATCACCTTCAGCAGAGATGCCAACAATCGGGTGAGCATGTCCATCGACAATAAGGGCGCCAGCTTTATCCAGGGAGCCTCTGTAGCCTCCTATGGATTCAGTGGTCCGGAAGACTGTTATCCACTGGATGTAAGCGGCGTAAAATCCCTGACTTTTAGTGACGCTTCCTCTGGTGCTCCGGCAGCAATTTCCACACAGATCCAATTCAATGTTCCTGGAAATGGCGCCATCAACTTTGCAACCGGAGCCAATGCATATGAAATTCTGTCTATAACAGAAACCACCCTGCATTTGCGCAATATAGGAGTAGACGGGAATGCCTGGTATCAAAAATTAAAAGTAAAACCTTAACAAGATGCGAATCATTATGAACATACTATTGATAGCAAGCTATTTACTGGCAGCAACCAGTTGCTCCAAAAAAGAAGAGAGCCAGCCATCCAATGGAGCCCCCTCCCAACTGGTAATAAATGCAGAAGTGGCTACCGACGGAAGCGGACTGGTAACCTTCAAAGCAACTGCAAGAAATGCGAGTTCCTATTTCTTCGAATTCGGAAACGGAATAACACAAACCGATGAAGATGGCGAATTGGAATACACCTATTCAACAGCAGGGAACAACCTCTATGTGGTTACCGTTAAAGCCAGTAACACTGCCGGTGAACTGACAAAGAGCACACAGATTCGGGTAAATGTGAATTCGAACGAAGCCGGACTGGTATGGAGCGATGAGTTCAATTCCAACGGTGCACCGGATCCAACCAAATGGGGATATAACCTCGGAACAGGTGACAATGGATGGGGCAACCAGGAATTGCAGTATTATACCAATCGTGCAGAAAATGTGGTAGTAGCAAACGGTGTTTTGAAGATCACAGCACGAAAGGAAGACTACAATGGCAGCGCCTATACCTCAGCCCGGTTAATCAGTAAAGGAAAATTTGAAATGAAATATGGCCGGGTGGAAGTAAGTGCAAAAATGCCGGTAGGTGTTGGTACCTGGCCTGCCATCTGGATGCTGGGTGCAAATATTGACCAGGTTTCCTGGCCTGCCTGCGGTGAAATTGATATAATGGAGCATTTGGGCCGCGACCTGAATAATATTTACGCCACCTTCCATTATCCTGGTCGCTCCGGTGGAAATGCGGATGGCGCTACCCGCAAAATTGATAATGCCACCACCGAATTTCATAAATACAGCATGGATTGGAGAGCAGACAAAATTCAACTTTTTGTGGATGGCCAGTTGATTCATACCCTGAATAATTCAGCAGCCGTTCCCTTCAATCATAATTTTTTCTTTATCATGAATGTCGCAATGGGCGGGAACTTCTCCGGCCCTGTTGAAGCCGGCTTCACCAGCTCATCCATGGAAGTAGATTATATCCGCGTTTACGAATAATAGCGCTCATCGTCAGACAGGTGGGTATCCACCTGTCTGACCCCTCTCAGGGGCTGGGACTTCAATATTGATATTGAAGGAAATATGCTCACTGTAAGTTGTTCGAAAGAAGAAACCAAAGAAGAAAAAGAAAAGTCCTATTCCCGAATGGAATACAACTACAACAGTTTCAGCAGAAGTTTCAATCTTCCGGAAGAAGTAATGCAGGAACAGATCAACGCCGCCTATGATAATGGAATTCTCAAAATAATGCTACCTAAACAGCCCACACAGAAAAAATCAGGTAACGGCAAACACATAGAAGTCAAGTAGTTAGGTCATTTTAACAGTTTCTTACCCGCTGAGGCATAGTTATTGAATCTATTGAAGTGAGAACATGTATTGATCACTAAAATGGACTAACTATGGCAAAGAAAATAAAACAAAAAGCGCTGAACTTTGAAGTGGTAGTAAATGGTCAGCCAATGGAAGTGGTTGCAAAACCTTATACAGCCGCTAACGAATTACCCCGTTTTCGGGTAAGTATAAACGGTAGCCCGGTTCAGATTTTCGGACTGGAACCGCAACTCAATAAAGTGGTGGTATTGGAAAAAGGAGCTGCAGAGCATCCAGCACATGTTGAACACGTGATTGGCGAAACACTTCTACAGGCTATAGCTGCCTAACTACAAATCCGACGTTGTCGTCTTGATAGGTTGTGTAAAAAAGCCGCTTCATTTTCGAAGCGGCTTTTATTTTTTCTCATCATTAATTTCCTCCTGCAAACCATAGTTTCACAGCCTGTCCATTTCCTCCCATCCTTGTTTCTGCAGCCGCAACGCCGGAAGTATTTCTGCTTTTCATATTATCCGTGTATGGCAATCGCTGGATAAAACTACCAGGTATTACATCACTGGTTGGATCATAGTTCGCTGGTGCATAAAATCGAGGTAACCCTGTACGACGGAAATTTGCCCATGCTTCAAATCCATCGGGATATACTGCCAGCCATTTTTGAATCTGAATCTGCTCCATCTGTTCTGCTTCCACTTCAGAAAAAGCCACCGGAAGTGGTGAAACCGGTGCAGTAGCTTGTGCAGGGATGGTAGGCAGATCCGTTTCACTTGAAAGATAGGCACTGATGAGTGCACTATTCGTAATACCAAATTGGTTCATGGATGCCCGAATTCCATTTTCATACCAGGTTTTAGCATCACCAGGTCCTGCATATCCTTTTAATTTTGCTTCAGCCAGTAAAAAACAGGCTTCAGCATAGGTAAGTACTATGCGCGGATTGGTAAATTGATTGTCTGGCAAAAATCGCAGTCCTACATTCGAATTGTTTTTATTCTGATTTTCTGCCAGTCCAAGATCAGTTGTTGAAGTTCCGTTACGAATCCCGTTGTATTTACCAACATAGGCGGCATCGCCGGTAGAACCAACCGGACTGAAAAATTCCCCAATTCTTGGATCCTTATAACCATTCATGATGCTCTCCATAGTAGCACTCATCCGAAATTCATTGAAACCCGTGATCTGGTTAAGTGCATTTGGCAACTGGTTACTCACTTTCGCAAGTGCATTATCTGCATTACCGGAAAATACTCCGGCTGCAATGGCTGCTTCCGCTTCTGCTTTGGCTTTTGCCGGATCCACATTGGATATCCTTAGTGCAAGACGCAATCTCAGGGTATTCCCAAATGCTTTCCATTTCGCCGTATTGCCCGCATAAATCACATCCTTGGCATCATAAGAACCACCTGCATCGATCGCATTCACCGCTTCCGTCAGTTCTTTAAAAAAGTCGGCATAGATCTCCCGTTGGCTGTCAAATTTTTCCGGCTTTGTGGGATCGCCTGCATCAAAATATGGTATATCTCCGTAGAAATCTACCATCCGGTGAAACAGAAATACTTTCCAGATACGTGCAATCTGCTTCTGATTGTTATTGGCATTCGGACTCTTGATAATATCCACCAGGTTTTTAATGTCTCTTGGATAAAAAAGGTTCCAACCCGCATCCAGCCAGGCCTGGTTTACCTGGTACCGGTCACTGTTGAAATATGTAGCCGAGGTTGCGAAATACTGTCCGTATAGATCTGCGTAGAGTGCCTGCACCCGCTGAAATTCATTTGACAACATCAGGCCCCGTGAAATAGCAGAAGAAAACAGCGCATTGGCTGCACCTGCTGCTACAGCAGGGTTTTCCAGGGAGGGACTGTTTGGATCCGTATTCAGGTCATCGAAATGTTTGACGCAGCCGGTTCCCACCATACCTGCGATCAAAAATGTATATATAAGTTTTCTTTTCATCTTGTTATAATTTTATACAGAGAAATTGGATCAGAAGGAAACAGTTAGATTAACCCCATAACTTCTGGCTGTAGGTAATGAATAAAAATCAACCCCCTGGCCATTCAGCGCAGAACTTAATGCTACTTCCGGATCAAATGGTGCATCCTTGTAGAAGAAAAACAGGTTGCGTCCATACAGAGAAAGGTCAATGGCATTCATCTTTAGTTTAGCTGAAAAACGCTGCGGAAGTTTATATCCAAGTGTCAGCTGACGCAAACGAATCGCAGTTGCATCATATACCCAGGCTTCTCCTATTGGGTTCGCACGGCCACCAATCGCCTGCCAGTAAGATCTTGGATTTACCGCAATATTGTTTGGAGTTTTGGTACCTGCCAATACACCCTCTACAATGAGGTCGTTGTTTTCTCTTCCTTCCAACGTCTGTGGCAATTTTCCCAAGCCGGCCAGTACTGCCTGCGTATGAGATGCCACTACTCCTCCAACTCTTGCATCTACCAGGAAATCCAGACTCCAGTTTTTATAGGAGAAGGCATTGTTGATACCCCCGGTCCAGTCAGGAAATACATTTCCTGCATAATACGTACGACCAGTCACCAAAGGCAACCCATTCGCTCCAATCTGCACCAGTCCTTCTTCATCACGCTGGAAGGAACGAACAAACATTTCACCAATACGGGTACCTTCATCTGCTTTCAGATCTCCAATACGCGTGCTTCCCAACAGGAAGGTTTTCTGCTGCGGATCCAGCTCTTCCACCTTGTTACGGTTTCTGCTGAAATTAAGCGACATGTTCCAATTGAGTCCGGCCGGGTTTTTCAGGATTTTTCCTGTCAGCAACAGTTCAATTCCCTTGTTTCGGATCTCGCCGGCATTGATAGCGCGACTCGTAAATCCGGAACTAAAGGGCAGCGGAAGGTTGATGATCTGGTTGATAGAAGCCGTATTATAATAGGTGAAATCTACCGTCAGGCGGCTTCCAAGAAACGCCATTTCCGTACCAAGCTCCAAAGCCCTTGTTTGTTCGGGTTTGAGATTGGGATTAACCAGTACACCACGGTTACGTAAAATGGTTCCTGCAACGCCTACATCTGCCACCAGGGTTTGTGCAAGGCTGTATGGAGTGGCATCTTTTCCTACAAATGCATAGGAACTTCTCAGCTTCAGATAGTTTATCCAGGATGGTAAATCAGCCAGGTCACTGATAACAGCACTCAAAGAGGCAGAAGGATAAAAATAACTCCGGTTCTGAGAGGGGAGCGTAGATGCCCAGTCGTTTCTGCCGGTCAGGTCAAGGAAAATCGCATTGCGATAACCAATCTGAGCAGTTCCATAAACGGATTGCAATTCCTGTTTGGTTAAGCTGCTGGTACCGCTGATAGCGCGACCGTTGGAAATGATGAACAGATCCGGAATATCCAACCCGCCTGCACCAGCTGTGGCACTCTGCACTTTATTTTTCCGTACACTGGTTCCCAGTAGTGCATTCAGTGAGAAATCATCTGACAGATCAGTGGTGTAGTCCAGGAAAGCATCCATATTCAGTTCCGTAACATTGTAGCGGTCATAGGAATACTGACCACCCGTGCTGGTACTGGTAAACGCAGTAGGTGTGCCGGAATAAACGCGGCGATCATTATCATCATTATAGCGATCAATACCTACGCGTCCGGTAAGATTCATTCCTTTCATCAGGTTATACCGCACGGAACCACTGGCAATGATCCGGTTTCTAACTTCATTTGGTACCACTTTATTGATCACCCAATAAGGATTCACAATCAGTGAGCTATTGGGAAGAAAGAAATTCGAGCGGGGAAGAGTACCAGTATTATCAATATAATCTCTCAAATCTGAATTCCTAACGGTAGTGGGCATACGCAATAAATCAGAATAAGGATTTAGTGCTTCTTCCCCACCTGTTGGCCTGCCCTTGATTACCTGGTTGATATAATTCACCTTCAGGTCAATATTCAGTTTACCCAAATCACTGGTACCTCTTAATAAAATGGTGTTTTTATTCTGGGTATTGGTTGGGATCATACCTTTCGCATACTGGTTGCCGTAAGAAAGACGCAGTTGTGCTTTATCAGACCCGGTGCTGAGGCTCACATTATTGTTTACATTCAGACCTCTTTCCAGTAATGCGCTTACATGATCCTGGGCAGCGGCGGGAAATTCTTCTCCTTTCCAGTTGGTGATGGTTTGGCCGGCAATTTTGGGTCCCCAGCTTTCCTCATTGGTTGGGGAATAGGTTCCAATAGCATTTCCCTGGGCATACTGATCCTGCAATTTTACTTTGTAGGATGGCTCATCCATGGAAGTATTAAGATTATAGGTAATACCCAAACCCTTTTGTTTACGGCCTTTTTTGGTGGTGATCACCAGCACCCCATTGTTTGCACGGGCACCGTAGAGTGCGGCAGCATTGGGTCCGCGCAGGATATTCATACTTTCAATATCATCCGGGTTAAGGTTGCCAATGGCATCTCCTCCGTCTGATCCGCCGAACTCGGCAGCACCGCCACGAACGGTATTATCAACTGGCACCCCGTCAATTACGATTAATGGCTGGTTGGCGGTAGCACCAGTATTCAATGATCTTTCTCCCCTTAGTGAAATACGGGAAGAAGAACCTGGTCCGCCGGAAGTACGATTGATTACAACACCAGCAGCTCTGCCTTGTAAAGCATTGGCTACATTGTTTTCCCGACCAATTGCCAGGTCATCGTTCGAGATCTGCTGGGTAGCGTACCCAAGGCTTTTCTTCTGCCTTTGAACGCCCAAAGCGGTAACTACTACCGCATCCAGTTGGCCGGCTGTTTCCTTCAAACGAATCTCAATCTGGCTGGCATTGTTGATCGCTTTTTCCAGCTGGCCAAAGCCGATGCCACTGAAAACCAGGGTGCCATTTCCCGGCGCCTGGATGGAGAATTGTCCCTCCTCATTGGTGGATGTTCCCCTGTCTGATCCTTTAAGTGTTACTGAAATTCCCTCCAATGGTTTCCCACTGGCTTCGTTGATTACCCTTCCGTTCACGGTAATGTCTTGTCCCCATACAGTGATTGCAGAAATGCAAAAAAGGGACAACAAACATAGTAGTCGTCTCATAATGGTTTTTGGTTATAGTTATGGTTACTAGACCCCTAACTAAACCTTTCTCCCATCCGCGACCGAAATTTTTTTTTAACAGGAAAGAATAACCGAATTAATCCTGTTTAATGATCAGGTGATCATTAATGATTTGCTTGAGACTAGCTTTGGGAAGCGCGCCGGGTTGCATCATTGGCTGCTCACCCATCGGAATAAAAAGAAGTGTTGGAATGCTTTGGATGCCAAATACTGCACTAAGTTCCTGTTCCGCATCAGTGTCCACTTTATATATTACCAGTTTCCCTTCGTATTCTTTCGCCAGGTCTTCCAGGATCGGGGCTACCATTTTGCAGGGTCCACACCAGTCTGCATAAAAATCTACAATGGCAGGAAGCGTTCCACAATATGACCATTCAGTAGCGCCCTCGTAATTGAAAACCTGCTCCTTAAACTGCTGCGTTGTTAATTTAATGGTTGCCATCTCAAATATTTACAGCAAAGTACCCAATCTTTCCGGATTCGCTGCGTGCCTTTTATCACTTCACCGGTCGGGTGGCACCCGACCAGTGAAGCTTTAGGAGAATAAATACTGAAGATCGTCTTCTGTCAGTTGCTTAATAAAGCTTTCATCATCCGGTACCAGGGTTTGTGATAACAGTCGTTTCCTCTCCTGCAGTTCGATTATTTTTTCTTCTATAGTATCCTTACAAATCATCTGGTAGGCAAATACGTTTTTGGTTTGCCCGATCCGGTACGCCCGGTCAACCGCCTGCTGCTGCACAGCCGTATTCCACCAGGGATCAACCAAGAAAACATAATCAGCTGCTGTTAACGTTAAACCGGTATTCCCCGCCTTCAGGCTGATCAGAAAAATATTCACCTCATTCCCCGGCGATTGAAACTGCGCTACCAGTTCGGATCTTTTAGCCGGCGGTGTTTCGCCATCAAAATGATAATAATCGAGTCCCGCCTGCTGGCAGGCATTTCCAATTAAATGCAGCATGCCCTTAAACTGTGAAAATACCAGCACTTTATTGGAGCGCAGATTATGTTGCAATTCCTCCAACAACACTTCCAGTTTTACAGAATCGGCTTTTTGCAAACCTCCTTCTTTCAGCAATGCAGGTGCCGCACAAATCTGCCTGAGTTTTTGCATCCCTGCAAGAATGGAGAGTTTACTCTTGCCAATACCTTCCTGCTGAATATTCAGAAACAGACTATCCCGAATCTGGCTCTTCGTTTCTTCATAGAGCGCTTTCTGATCCGCCGACATTTCACACCACAATACCGATTCTGTTTTCGGGGGAAGATCAGTAGCCACCTGTTGTTTCGTTCTTCGCAATACAAACGGAGCCGTCAGCTGCTTCAATGCCTGAATTTTTTCCTCATTGCGATCCCGGTCAATCGGATACGCATATTCTTTCCGGAAAAACTCCGGTTGCCCAAATAATCCCGGAACAAGGAATTGCAACTGGGCATAGAGATCAAAAGTATTATTCATTACCGGCGTTCCGCTTAATGCCACCCGGGCAGCCGCTTTCAACTGGTAAACAGCCCGGGTAATCTGGGCCGATGGGTTTTTGATTGTATGGCTTTCATCCAGCACTACCGCATCCCAGTTGATCACCTGCAGATTTTCGATATCCGACCGAAGCGTACCATAACTCGTAATCAGCACTTTTGCACCCGAAGAACGAAATGCTTCCATATCGCGGGTAGTGCCATGGTACACATAAGAACGAAGCGAGGGCGCAAATTTTTCAAGTTCCAGTCTCCAGTTGTGCATCAGCGTAGCCGGACAAACGATCATGGATAAACGAAGATCCGAGAGCGCCTGTTCCTGCCGGTGCGCGAGAAAACAAATCGTTTGCAGTGTCTTACCCAATCCCATATCATCAGCCAGGCAGGCCCCCGCATCAATCTCAGACAACAAACTGATCCATTCAAATCCTTTCTGCTGGTAGGGTCTTAATACTGCTTTCACAGAGGAAGGCGCAGGAATCAGTACTGTTTCATCTGCCTGCCAGCGCATCCATTTTTCCCACCACTCTTTGGCGATGGCTCTCCGCAAGGCATAGGATCCCTCTGAAACTACCTCACCTGAATTCTCAGTTTCACCAGTAGCCGAAGTTTCCTCCTTCTGCAAGCCCAGTAAGATCCATTGAGGAACAATTAACACGGCACCTTTTATCTTTCCATGTTTGACAATCGCGCTGTAACGCGAAAGCCATTCTTCCGTCAATACGCCGATAGAATGATCTTTCAGTAATACGGATTTTACACCCGCCAGCAATAATTTCTGTAACTCGGCAAGCGGAATGTTTTCTGTTCCAAAGCTTAAAGAAAACCGGATATGCAAGGAGCTGCCTTCTGTTTTCAGAATAACGGATTCCGTTTCCGGTGGAAAGGGCGAATAGCGGAATGTGCGCAACATTTCCATGCCCAGCAATTCCACATTTTCTTCCAGCAGCCGGTGATAGACTTTCAGGAACCAGTGTTTTTTCTTCGCTTCCGCAAAAGGCAGGTTAAAGACCCCATTCAGCTGTTTCGAAAAATTGGGATGAAGCGATTGCAGGTGATCATGAAAAGCCTGTTCCGCTGTACGATTTCTCCTGACTACATAGACCTGACCATTTCGGTTAAACTCTTCCGTTAGTTTGAACGAACCCTCTACCCAAAACCCATCATAGTTCCACCTGGGTGTTAACATCAGGAAACTGCCACTAATCTCACTCAGGTAAACCGCATGAGTCGGCTCGGCTTCCACAATATCCTTTGTCAGCACTGCGCCCATCTCGATGGTATAATCCGCTTCCAGTCTTTTTAGCACATGTTCTGAAAACCCTGCAGGGTCCTCCGCATACACTGCAGGATCATTTGCTGCCAGCCATTGAAGTGTCTGGTAATCGGTCATATTGAGCAGCCAATAACTATTTTCACGGGATAGAAAAAAATACTCCCGTTGAAACGCAGTCAGCAATTCAACCTCTTCTTTAACTTTTATGAGCGGAATAAGTTGCAGGCCTGCTTCCGTTTTATCTACTTTGAACCGCAGTTCCGGTGTATCGCGCAAGACCTTACAACTAATCGTAAGATGATTTCCGGTTTTGGGGTTAATTGTCTGATGATACCAGCTCAAATCAACCGGCTGCTCCAGCAGGTGCGAGAACAATTGGTGTGCCTGTCGGATAAAGGAGCGATCAATATAAGAAGTTAGTGAAGTGCCGGCCTTTTGTTTGGCATGTGTGCGCGTAAGTTGCTGCACCAGCTGCGCCAGCGCTTCATCTCCCAATACGCTTAGAGCCTCCTGCGCTTCCCGTGGCCAGGCAGGGAAGGCTTTACGCACCACATCAGCATCCAGGGCTTCCCTTGCGAAATCAACTCCCCTGGTTTGTTTGGTGATATAAAAAGCTTCAACCGGCGACCAGCGCTGGCGAAGGCGATTTGGTTTCAGAAAGAGAGCAGTTTGACGATCCGGTTTACTCATAGAGCCGGCAAATATAAGGGCAAGAATTGAACCGGGCAGAGCAACGCATTTCGTACCTTTGCCCCGCTAAATGCCGATTATGAAACTGAGTCATCTTTCTGAAACGCTGATTGGATCCGAGATTGTGAAGCTAGGTGGAGAGATCCGGGAAAAAATTCGTCTGGGTGAAAAAATTTACAATTTTACCGTAGGTGATTTTGATCCCGCTGTATTTCCGATTCCGAAAGAACTGGAAGATGCCATCGTTGAAGCCTATCGCGCTCATTTTACCAATTACCCGCTGGCGGAAGGCAATCTTGACCTGCGGGAATCCATCGCGGCATTTATTAAAGAAAGAGAAGGACTTGATTACAATAAATCGGAATACCTGGTTGCAGCAGGCGGACGACCACTGATTTATGCGATTTTTCGTGCCATTGTGGATGCTGGTGAAAAAGTAGTGTATGCCGTTCCCTCCTGGAACAATAATCATTATACCCATTTTGTGGGCGGTGAACATGTTGTAGTGGAAGCGGGACCAGAAACGAATTTCATGCCGAGTGCAGCCTCCCTCGAACCCTTGCTGAAAGGAGCCAGCCTGCTCGCACTCTGTTCTCCCCAGAATCCTACGGGTACGGTGTTTACCAAAGATGAGCTGGAAAAAATCTGCGACCTCGTATTGGCAGAAAACGCCTCACGCGGTTCCCATGAAAAAAAACTCTACGTATTATACGACCAGATGTACTGGCACCTGACCTATGGCGATATAGAACATTACAATCCGGTAAGCCTGCGGCCCGCAATGCGTGAATACACGGTTTTTGTAGATGCGATTTCTAAAGTGTTTGCCGCTACCGGCGTTCGGGTGGGATGGAGTTTCGGTCCGGCTGCCATCATCGATAAAATGAAAGCTATCCTTGGCCATGTAGGTGCCTGGGCACCCATGGCGGAACAAAAAGCCGTGGCAAAATTCCTGCAGCAAAAAGAGGCAATCGACAGCTTTCTGGCAACCTTCAAATCGGAAGTGGAATATCGCCTTCGCACCATTCATGAAGGCTTTCAGGCATTAAAAGAGGAAGGATTTGCTGTAGACTCTGTAGCCCCACAGGCTGCCATCTATCTTACAATTAAAGTGGATCTGGTTGGTAAACAGACAAAAGAAGGAAAACTCCTGGAAACACAGGCGGACGTTACCAGTTACCTGCTGAACCAGGCTAAGCTGGCGGTAGTACCATTTTATGCATTCGGAGCTGCTGCGCAATCGCCCTGGTACCGGTTGAGCGTTGGAACCTGCAAAAAAGAAGAAATCCCGGTAATGTTAGCGGGATTAAAAGCAGCCCTTCTTTAACGTTTTAATTCTTGTTGTTGAGAAAAACAAAGGGAGGTTCACCACTGTGGATGAATTTCATAATGCGCCGGCAATCTGTTGAAACACGAAACTTGTTGCAATCAATAATCTCATACACATGAGAATACGTGTCCTGCGTTTCAACATCCATCAATAGTTTGTTGAGTTGAACCAGTTCACGTTCCATCGCGTCCTCATTGTCGCGAGCATGCTTAACCAGCACTAACAAGTCTCTGTTTGGCGCTTTCATTTAATCAGATTTTAGTAGCCTACATAACCCTTATTCATATTACAGCCACAGCCCTTGCCCCCAGCCCGATTGCTAGTGCTACAGGAAACCGCAATACTACTAACCATAATTGCCAGAACGACGTATATCAGCGTCTTCTTCATACTTTTAGATTTTCAATTTAACTATTTTTCCACGAAAAAAGTATCCCTGTTTGAGCAATTTCTCGAATTTTATTCCAAAATTTTCACCAGGGAGCCGAATCCTGCTTTCTCCCATGGAATGGGGACTCGGTCACGCGAGCCGTTGTATACCTATTCTTAACTACTTACTTAACAACTGCCAGGCCGATTTGGTTATTGCCGCCAACGGTCCTCAGGCAGCACTTATCCGAAATTCCTTCCCCTCAATCGAAATTGTAAACCCGCCTGCCTATACTGTAAAATATCACAAAAACCGAGCCGGTACCATCGCCAAAATGGCCTTTTCTCTACCCCATCTGGCTCAGCAAATACGGGCTGAAAACCGCTGGCTGCGCGAGTTTGCCGAAAATCATCAACCCGATGTCATCATCAGTGATAACCGCTATGGTTTCTGGCATCCCCAGATTCCTTCCTACCTGATTACACACCAGCTCGCAATCAAAACCCCCTTCGGAAAAGCTGTTGACGGCCTGGTTCGAAAACAGTTGTACCGCTATATCGACAAATTCACCCGTTGCTGGATACCTGATTTTGAAGAAGAGGAATTGTCGCTGGCAGGCGAACTATCCCATCCCAAACGGCTTCCCGGGATTCCCGTCGACTTTATCGGACCGCTTACACGAATCAGTCAGGCTGCTAAAAATCAACCCATTCCGGGATTTTCTGCGCTCCCGGACTCCTCATTTTTTTCGCCCATAGCTGAAACCGCTTTCCAATTTGGGGCAGATGAGATCAAGCAAAATCAGGGGGCTGCTATACAGGTGCTGGTTATTCTATCCGGACCGGAACCCCAGCGGTCCATTTTTGAAAAACTGATTTTACAACAATGGGCTGCGGCCCCGGGAACGGGATTGTTACTTGTCAGGGGATTACCGGAACCTGCTGAACCCGCCCCCATACAGGCTATTACTCCTGGGGAGGTAAAATTTATTCCCAATGCGATGGCAGTCAATCATTTGTCGACCGAACAACTTTCACAGGCAATAGCAAATGCAGCCTGTATTATTACCCGCAGTGGTTATAGTAGTATAATGGATCTGCTTCCGCAGCAGTCTAATTGCTGGATGGTTCCCACACCGGGACAAACAGAACAGGAATACCTGGCCCGGTATCTCGCGCAAAAAGGCCTGATCCGGACCCAGAGCCAGGATAGCTTTTCCTTATCGCCCATCCTCCACCGGTCGGGTGCCACCGGTCGGGTGAGGAATTAACCCAATTTGGGGGCGTCGAAAAAAAGAAAGGTTTTGTGGGCCAGCGGGAAATCTGACCAGCGATTTGAATCCATCCTGACAGCAAAAATGCCACAGGTAGGCATATTGTCTATCCGGGTAGTGGTTAGTCCGTTTACAAATTCAGTTATTCCGGGATTATGACCGAAAATAGCCACTGATGAAATAGTATCCGGCAACGATGCTATCAATTCCCGGTAAATGGCCGGAGCAGCATGATATAATTTATCCTGTAACTGTAATTCCTCAACCGGGCGATTGAATACTTTGATAAAATGGCTGGCGGTCTGGAGTGCACGTTTGGCTGTGCTAGTAATAAAGACATCCGGCTGGATTTGCTTTTCGAGCAGGCGCCTGGCCATTTCAGGCGCATTTCTCTGACCCCTCTCATTTAGAGAGCGATCGAAATCAGGCAGGGTTAGGTCTCCCCAGCTGCTCTTGGCATGTCGGACCAAATAGATGGTTTTCATACCTTAAAATTAACCGTTTTACATGGGTACGGATGTAAAATAAACAGGCCTGTTTAATGGTCCCTCATAGGTTGTGTATTAAAAACGGTCGGTCAGCGTTGAAGCATCAAATATATTGCCAAAACAGGCCATGGGCTTGATTTAAGCCCAAGTTTGGCAAAAGCTTGACCAAAATCAATAACCGCGCTCATTCTTACCTTCCATGTAATTCAGGAAGGCCTTGTTCACGACACGATTACCTCCCCTGGTTGGATAATTTCCTGTAAAGTACCAGTCGCCGGTATTTGTTGGACAGGCCAGATGCAGGTCTTCAATTGTCTGGAAAATTAATTCAACCGGGAAGTTGATCTCCGGAGGTGTAATCAGTTCGGCAATCTTGGCTGAAATTTCCTCTGCAGTGAATGGCTGATAAATTTCTTTTACCAGATTCCGGGTATCCAGTTGTCCGAGGCGCGCCAATTCCTTGCATTCTTCGTGCAGTTCCTCCAGCTTTCCTTCCATACCCCGGTCTTTCATCAGCGCAATGGCGGCCCGGAAGGCAATGAAATCTCCCAGTTTGCTCATATCAATTCCATAACAATCCGGGTAGCGGATCTGTGGCGCAGAGGAAACGATGATAATTTTCTTTGGATTCAGCCTTGCAAGCATCCTTACAATGCTTTCTTTAAGCGTCGTACCCCGCACAATACTGTCGTCAATTACAACGAGTGTATCCACATGCGGGCGCACCGTACCATAGGTAATGTCGTACACGTGCTGCACCATCTCATTCCGGTTGGCATCCTCGGTGATAAACGTGCGCATCTTGACATCCTTGATGGCGATTTTTTCCATCCGGATTTTGCGATTGATCATTTCCGTTAGTTTCTCCTCGTCGAAGTCTTTGCCCCAGGAAAGGATCCGCTGCACTTTGATATCATTCATATAATCCTCCATCCCCTTAATCATGCCATAGAAAGCAACTTCAGCTGTATTCGGGATAAAAGAAAAGATAGTGTTCTTCAGATCATAATCAATCGACTTCAATACCGCATCCCGCAGGTTGTATCCAAGCTGGCTGCGTTCGCGATAGATTTTCTCATCGTTGCCCCTTGAGAAATAAATACGCTCAAAACTGCAGGCCTTGCGCTCTTTGGCTTCCAGCACCTGCTCGATTTTATAGTTTCCCTCAACATCCACAATGAGTGCTTGTCCCGGCATCAGTTCCTTCACTTCATTTTCACCTACATTAAATGAGGTGCGGATAGCTGCACGTTCTGAAGCTGCAACAATTACATCATCGGAAATATAATAATAAGATGGCCGGATACCATGTGCATCACGCATCACAAAACTTTCACCGCTGCCTACCAGTCCGCCGAAATGGTAACCACCGTCAAACCATTTAGCCGATTGTCTCAATACCTGCGCAATATCAGGACGGCCCGGATTCTTCTGATCTTCTTCCACCAGAAAATGATGCACCACTTCCATCATCGCAGCAAGGTCGCTCTGGCGCTGGAAAACGCCGGGATCAATATTCACCAACCCAAAAAGTTCTTCTGTATTTACCAGGTTGAAATTACCTGCCAGTGCCAGGTTGCGGCTCTGTATGGTATCCCGCTTTATAAATGGGTGACAGAATTCTGCATTGTTCTTTCCCTGAGTACCGTAGCGGAGGTGACCAAGCAACAACTCTCCTAAAAATTTAACATGCCCTTTTAACAGTCCGGGATGTTTGCGGATATCAGGCTGGTATTTTTCCAAATCTGCCACTTCTACGCCCACCTGTGCAAACAAATCTGCAATGGCTCGCTGTTCAATGCTCCTGTTCCGATGTAAAAAGGGATATCCGGGCTCTACATGCAGCTTTACGGCTGCGATACCTGCACCATCCTGTCCACGGTTGTGTTGTTTCTCCATCAGGAGGTAGAGCTTGTTAAGCCCGTACATAACCGTTCCATATTGTTGCTGGTAATAAGAGAAGGGCTTGCGTAAACGAATGAAAGCCAGGCCACATTCGTGTTTTATAGCGTCGCTCATGGGAAGAATTGAGGCGCAAAGTTAGGAAATTGCCTTTCTTTGTGCAAAAACAG
>CAZJNY010000013.1:0-4585 GCA_964547405.1 uncultured Flavihumibacter sp.
ACTTTTGTTGTAGCCTAAATTATTTTTATCTGATAAGCCGTACTTCTTCCTCCTGCATCACCTATCAGTTCAAGTGCACCCATTTCCAGCAAATACTGTAAATCTCTGGTGGCAGTTGCCTTGGAGGTTTTTGTAATACCTATGTATTTTCTGGCATTCATGCCGCCTTTAAATCCACTCAGCCCTTCATCAAACATACGTTGTATCACTTTTGTCTGACGGTCGTTTAGATGCTCCCTGAACTGATCGAAAAATACTGTTTTACGTAAAGTGAATTCAACCAGCTGCTCTGCTTCCGCTTGTGCTGCCAATACTATATTTACGAAATAGATTATCCATGCAGTTATTTCATTGGATTGCTGTGCAGTTTCCAGTGAAGAGTAATAGGATTTTTTATCTGCCTCAATGGTGTTGGATAAACTTAACAATACCGGACGACCTATTGTTTGCGATAAAGCCATCTCAGCAATTGCCCTTCCTATTCTGCCGTTTCCATCTTCAAAAGGATGTATGGTTTCAAAATATAAATGTGCGATGGCTGCCCGTACCGGAGCATTCTTTAATTCATCCTTTCCTCCCGGTGCAGTATCATTGAACCATTGTATGAACAGCTCCATTTCGGCTGGCACCTCACTTGAAGGGGGCGCTTCGAAATGCACTTTTTCGCGACCTATTGCGCCCGATATAACCTGCATAGGAGCTTCATCACTTCGCCAGCCACCAACTGTTATCTGCTTACGTTCGCGCATCAGCATCCTGTGCCAGGCAAAAAGCTTCTGTTCGGTAAGAGGTTCATTGAATGATTTACGAACATCAATCAGCATTTCCCCCAACCCTTCTGCCGATTTGTCTTTAATGTGCTCTATTCCTGTTGGCAAGCCCAGGTTTTTTCGGATGGATGAAAGTACATCCTGCCGGTTCGGATATTCACCTTCAATACCGGAAGTTTTGAGCGCTTCAACAAGAATAATATCCACCATAATATCGTACCTGGTGCCTTCTTTCAAACCACTCAAAAGTCCCGATACCCGACCCAATTTTTCAGCAAAAAGCAATAGGGTATCTTCTACCCCAAGCAACGTGAATTTAAAGTCCCGCCAGTCTTTCTGCTGCCAGTTATATCGCTTCATGAACCAAATATAAGCCTTATTCGGCTCAAAATCAGTCATTTCTTGAGCCGATTAACCCATTTATTCGACTCAAAGCCCGGGTTCATCCTCCAGCAGATCAGGCAAAACAGGGGGAGCTTCCACCGCCGGTAGCGATTCCACATTCCTCAATTGCCGTTGTATAGCCCGGGTACGGGTGCCCATCAGATCATCCAGCTGACCCAGACCGGTATGAATATTCTTTTGCGCTTTTTCCAGAAGTCCGCCAAAGGTTTCAAATTCTTTTTTTACTCCGCTCAGCACTTTCCATACCTCGCTGCTACGCTTTTGCAGGGCCAGGGTTCTGAAGCCCATTTGCAGGCTATTTAAAATGGCCATTAAGGTAGTGGGACCGGCAACAGTTATCTTATACTCATCCCTTAACTGATCAACGAGCGCGCTTCTTCGTATGACTTCTGCATAAATGCTTTCGAAAGGCAGAAAGAGGATGGCAAAATCAGTGGTATTTGGGGGATCAATGTATTTATCACGGATATCTTTTGCCATTTTCCGGATGGTAGTTTCCAGATTTCTGGAAGCCTGTTCTATATCATCTGGGATAGCATTTTCATAGGCGGCGATCAAATGTTCATAGATATCTTTCGGGAATTTGGCATCCACCGGCAGGTAAACCACCGCGCCTTCCTCCTCATTTTTGCCAGGCAGCTTGATGGCAAATTCAACCGGCTCAGAGCTTCCTTTTTTGGTCCGGACATTCGCTTCATATTGATTAGGTGCCAGGATCTGTTCCAATAGCATCGCCAACTGCACTTCTCCTACCCCGCCTCTCAGCTTCACATTACTTAATACTTTTTTTAGCCCACCTACATCAGTGGCAATGGTTTGCATCTCACCCAACCCTTTCTGCACTTCAATCAATTGTTTACCGACTGTTTCAAAACTTTGTCCGAGTCGTTCACTGAGGGTTTTTTCCAGTTTTTCTTCCACCGTAATACGAATGCTTTCCAGTTTGGTCTCGGTACTCCTGACCAGTTCCTGTTGTTGTTTTTCAAAGCGATTTTCAAAGCCTTTGAAGAGTTCTTTTTGCTCCAGTTTTAATTCATCAAACTTGCTGCGTTGTTCAAGTGTAAAATCTTTAAGGGTCGCTCTTAACTCTGCGCGATTTTCTTTGGCAATACCTGCATTTTCTTCCCGGTTGATCCGGAAATCCTGTTTGAGTCCGGCTTCAATTTTCGCTAGTTCACCCTGTAAAATGGACAGCTGATTGCGCAGTTGCGGCAGCTCTTCGCCGCCATTTCTCCTAAAGATTAAAATCAGTATCAGTACACCTAACACCAACGAACAACCGACAATTAAATAAGAAAGTTCCATAGTGGTAAATAACAATTTTAGTACGGTTTATTTAATACGGGGCAGAATAAAAGTTCCACCACCCTGTTTTAACTCCAACTGATGCACTTCCCCATTTGCATTGCGCATTACTTTAAAATTGGCACCGGGAACTTCCACCAGTGAAAAAGAATTCAGATCACTGAAAATCGTTTCATACCCTTCAGCCGGCTGCCCATTTTGCTGAATAACGAGTTTGGTACCGATTATTTTCAGGGTGATGATATCCTTATTCAATTTGTAATTACCTGCATAAAGGGCTGCACTATCTGACGGCAGATTGATTCTTTTTTTATACTCCGGGTTAAAGAAACCTTCCCATTGGTATACCTGCGCGATGCTGTTGGTCAGTTCCGCAATAATATTATAGTTATCGCCATTGATCATAATCACCATTCCCTTTCCATTTTCGAGAGAACCGTAGGAAGTGCAGAGGAATGCCTCATTGCCGCCATTGTGATTAAAATAGGTGATGCCGGCTTTTTTCTGAATGAAAACACCCAGCGCAGCAACCGAATCGATATAGGGGGTCATTCTTTTTTGCATCATGGCCTGCGACAAAACTTTTTTCGATTTGCCCTGGTAGGCGAGCTGGCATTCTATGATATAACGGGCAAGATCAGTGGGTGTAGTCCAGAGACCTGCTGCCGCCTGTTCGGGATAGATATGAAAATTTCCTTTCACCGGCGTACCATTTTGCGCATAATAACCGGTAGCCAGTTCCACTTTAGTAACCGGAGGTTGCTGGTAAGAGCTGTTTTTCATACCGAGTGGTTTCAGCACTTTTTCCTGCATGTAAAGGGCATAGTCCTGACCGGTGATATCTTCTATCAGCAATTGCGAAATGGTAGTACCTCCACCGGAGTATTGAAATTTCAGGCCCGGTTCAAAAGCAGCTCGTACAGCACTGGTATTGGCGGGTTTTTTCCCATCCAGGATCTCGGGTAGCGATGGCAGTGTATCAGTAATTTCATAACCCGGAAAACCATGAACCGTTAGTCCGGCTGTATGACTCAGCAGATTGAAGGTGTTAATTTTTTTTCCTTTTGACAGACTGTCATAAGGGAATTTCCATTTTTTCAGGTATTGATTGATATCTGCTTCGGGATCCAGTTTTTTTTCTTCTACCAGTTTCAGTACTCCCAAACTATTCAGGCTTTTACTGATAGAGGCTGCCTGAAACCTGGTTTCGGTGGTAACTTTTCTTCCGGATGCTTCATCGGCCCATCCATAGGCTTTTGCCCAATGAATTTTATAATCATGAATGACGGCGATACTGAGGCCTTTAATGCCCAATTCTTTCATGCGGGCTTCCAGGTTGTTTTTGGGGATGGTATCTCCGTAAATAATCGTGGGCGATAAGGAATTTTCGACCTGTTTAATAAGGGATTCGACTTTGGGATCCTTGTTTTGTGCCTGAAGGTTCAGACTACCTGATATAATCAGCAGAAGAAGGAAGAAGCTGCGCATGGGGAAGGTTTAAATATGGCAACAAGGTATACAATTCCGAAGCTCGTTTAGTAACCATTCATCACTTCTTCCAATTCCATCCACCTGCCATCCAGTTTACATCGTTTGTAGATGAGTCGCGCACCATGACTGTAATCTACATACCAGTTAATATGTCCGGTGTAGAGCGGTTGAATAGGTTTACCATTCAGTTGGTGCCAGCCATATATGGCTACCCGATCGGTTCGACCTTTATAAGCTTCTTCTGAGGCGCGGACCAGGTCTTTTTTTATTCCGGCAATCAGGCCTTTGCGATTCTTTCGTTGTCCCTCTATGATCAGGTGATGCTGCCACATGGTGATGGTACTATCGCGGTACGCATACATGGGAACCGGTTCCAGCTTAATTGTTGCCTGGCTATAAATCTGATCCACCATTTTTGGAGTTGGCAACATACAGTTTAAGTCTGCTGCAATTTGATTAGCGGTCATGGGTGTGAGTGGTACCCTTGCCCAGTCTTGCCGGGTTCCTATCAGCAGATAATCAGGAGCGCAAAAAAATTCCAGGCGGTGCTGTTTGCCGGTTGAATCGTGGAAGATCATTTGAATTTTTTCAAACCGAAAGAAAAATTCCGGCAC
>CAZJNY010000013.1:4685-8049 GCA_964547405.1 uncultured Flavihumibacter sp.
TGCACTTAACAAGTCTTCTTTGGATTATCATACATATCAGACTGGTCTTCGTTTGTATTTTCCAGACACTGAAGATCTTTTTCAATTAATAAAAACAAGGGATTGTTGTCACCATTTTGCTGAAAGCCCTGGACGCCCATCTGCCCGGTTTCGGTTAACTGAAATGCCTGGGGAGATGGCAACCAGATAGTTAATTGTCCCGCTGAAAAAGAGGCTCCCATTTCTGCAGCAGCATTCCGATGTTCCAATGTATAACTGAAAACAGTATCCGCTGAAATAACGGTTCGTTCCTGAACGCTTCCCTGCTCGCGGAGATGCTGAATATCTGTTTTGCTTAGGCGGAGGCGAATGCTGTTTCCTTTGATTCTGATTTTCACTGGATAAAGTTACTTGAATAGCAAGGAGTATGCACAATTACTCTGGAAGCGGGCAGAAAAGGAATTACCCTTCCAAAGGGCCCTCTAAGCGAATCGGATTTATCTGATAATCAGAATATTACCACCAGCAGACAATTCTTTTTTTAAAAACTGAGGGAATTGTTTGCGAAATTCAGTCAGACTAATAACTTTGTATTTCAAAGTACTTTTAAAGCAACTAAAATGGAAGCGCGAATTTCAATTCAACAATTGGCCGGATGGTTTTTTGGCCTGGTATTTACGGCCATTGGCCTGATCAATCTCTTTTGGGGGAATGATCCCTTTTTTGGAGTATTCATACTGGTCCTGGCACTTGTATATTTTCCACCGGTCACTCATTTTATTCAGGGCATAACAGGGATTCGCATTCCGGTTTGGCTCAAGGTAGTGGTTGGAGCGTTTATACTCTGGTCCAGTTTGGGGGTGGGTGAATTGTTTGATAAAATTGAGCTCATGCAGCAATCTTTTTCTGCAGTGGAACCAACCGTAGCAGGATTTTCAGTTTATTATTTAGTGTAAAAAGGGAATCACAGCAACCTCCGCACAGTTGCTCTGTACAGCGCATACGCATCTCCGTGTTGCTTTAGCAGAAATGATTCTTCCAGCCTGATCTGAATCTGAATGATGATATAACTGCTGCCGGCTACAAAAAATGTCAGCAGATTCGGCAACACCAGGAATAATCCCAACACACTGAACAGCATACCCAGAAAAACAGGATTGCGGGAGTATGCGAATAATCCATGTGTAACGAGTCCTGTTTTATTTTTTTCATCAATGCCAATACGCCAGGAATTTTTCATTTGCTGCTGGGCCAGTACAATCCAGAACAGGGCCAGGTGCGCCAGGATCAACCCGGCGACCTGAACAATACTGTTTTGCAAATAGGGAATTGGCACAAGCCAATTATAAAGACCTGGAAAAAGGGAATGAAAAAAGACAGTCAGCACTAATATTCCGGTAATCAGTTTCATGACCCCTCCGATATAATCATGCGCATTATCCGAATTGCCAAATGTAACCGGATTGATGCCTGTTTGTTTGTACACGCGAATACTTGGCACTACAAAACTGATCAGCAGATAGGCCAGTATAAAAGCCGGCAGGTAGATGATGATAAATGCATTCATATTATAGATTGATTTTAATTCCACCATTCATAACAAATCCATCCACGGGCGCATAGATATCGCGGAAGCGCGGATTATTAACTGTTCCGGTAAAGATGGTATCAAAGCGGGTCTGTCGGGTATTCGTGAAGTTTTCAAAATTCACATATACTGCGATATGCTCCCAGATTTTCTCCACCATGAATCCCATTAACCAGTAGGGTTTTCCAAACTCGCCATCATTCAGGTACTGCCTGGTAAAATGATAGGCTTCCAAACCGATCTTCCATTTTTCTTCCACTTCATACATCAATACATTGTTGAAGCGATGCCTTGCTGTAAGCGGCAGCCAGTTCTTTTGCTGATCGAAATGGGTATTGGCATCCGTATACGTATATCCCACAAAGAGTTTAAAATCGCCATAGGTCAGGCGAAGATTGGTTTCCATACCCCTGGTATCAAGATGCCCTGTTGCCTGATCAAAACGCATGGTACCATCGGGGTTCGAAAGCAGCACCAGCGGGCGATTCAGGCGGGTATAAAAGAACAGGTGGTTGAGATTGAATCCCAGGGCACCAAAGCTTTTGCTGTAATTGAAATCCAAATTTATCCCCCTGGAACGTTCATTGCGGAACAGATCCGGCTGGAGTGGACGCACACCACGAAACTGGTTACGTTCCGCATCTTCGGTAAAGATGGATGGAGTCTTGTAGCCATAACCTCCTCCCAGACGCATGGTTAATCCCCTTGTGATACGTAGCAGACCCGAAAGACGTGGCAATAGCTCCAGTCCGAATTCATTTACATAATCTGCGCGAAGTCCGCTTTCCAATACCAGTTTGTCAGAAATATTCCAGGCATTCTGCACAAAAAAACCCAACGTATTATAATGATAATTACGCCTGCCTTCAGCGGGGTTTGTTTTTTCATTCAGGTCCTCTGTTAAGAGATTGAGTCCGGCTACCCAATCTGCCTGCTCTCCTTTTCTTGTAAGTGTAAGTTCCGAAAAAGAGGATTGCTGTACGGCATCAAAAGTATAATCCGGAATCTCGATTAATCGGTCAAACCTGCTGTAGCTGTTTTTGAATTGAAGGGTTAGTCCCTCTTTTAGTTTGTGTGCAAGGCCGAGCTGGGTAGTTATCCGGTTTGTTTTATTACGTTCATAAAAACCGGGATTACCCTCTTTGATAAATGCCATGCTTCCACCCAGGCGGTTTTCAGTAATATAGGTGACGCCAAGATCCATCGTGGTTTTTTTACCATAAACAAAGAAACGCGGGTTGATGGTATAACGTTCCACTTCAGGAATAGCGGAAAGACCGATAGCTGCCGGATCATAGGCCCGGGAGGAGTTTCTGGAAGCAAACAGTGTGAGTCCGGTTTTTCCATAACGCTCACTGTAAAATCCACTTAAATCCAATCCGCCTGCGGTGGTGCCATTGGCCAGGAAACTCAGTTCGCGATCTGGCGTGGGTGTTTTTGAAACAAGGTTCACCAATCCGGCTATGGCGCCACCGCCATAGAGCGTAGATGCTGAGCCCTTGATTACTTCCACCTGCTTTAAATCAAGTGGCGCGATTTGAAGGATGGACAAACCTCCCGCAAAGCCTGCATACATGGGGTATCCATCGCGCAGCAACTGGGTATAACGGCCATCAAGGCCCTGAATACGTATACTTGAATTGTAAGAAGTAGCTGAAGTTTGCTGGGTCTGAATACCTGTACTCTCACTCAGGAGCATCCGGATATCACCGGGTTTCATATTGGCTTTTTCACCCAGTTCTTCTCCGGAAATCACTTCCACACGGGTAGGGATAGCCGAAATAGTGCGACTTAGTC
>CAZJNY010000013.1:8149-37836 GCA_964547405.1 uncultured Flavihumibacter sp.
CCTGGAAGAGGCAGTTTAGTTTCAGTATTTACAATTTTTACTTTCAGGGTATGCTGGGCACGGGCGGACAGTAGCAGGCAGCAGCTAAGCATGCCTGTTATCAGGTATTTCATGATTGTTTGATTCTGTTAACTAATTAAAATGGTTCAAGTTGGATCAACAGAATCGCGGAGGCTGGAAAAAAGCAGGGATATAGGTATCGCAAAAAGAATGTACCGGTCCGGGTACATGCGAAGGGAGGACAGCTTTCGGCAGGTAAAGGGTAACCATTCTGACCTGGTGATCAAAACCCACACAGGTACCACAGGTGAAAAAAGGAGAACAGCTACCGGATTCCTGCTCTTCTTCGGGATGACTGGAAAGCATGCTGCTCTGTTCATCCTGGCAATTATCAGCAGGACAACAGGGTATCAATGAACCTGCCATAACCAGCAATGAAAGAAACAAAACGATCCATTTACGCATCTCTGCAAAATTTAGTAATACCGGTTATTCAAAAAAATAAATGATTGCATGGTTGTTGCAGTTGTTTTTCAGATCGCTTAATTTTAATTAGTGCTGCTTATCAAAAAAATGCGACTGCTTTCTATCTGCACGCTGTTATGCCTGCTTTGCTGTCTGTTATATAAAACATCCACCAGCCAGGTAAACGATCAACCCATCCGGTTTATTGGAATTGAACAGGGATTGTCGAATAATGCTGTTACCACTATCTACCAGGATAAAAACGGGTTGTTATGGTTTGGTACCTATGATGGTCTGAACAAATTCAATGGGTATAACATTGAAATATTCAGAAACCGGATTGGAGACAGTACCACGCTGACCAACAATAATATTTATGTACTCAATGGGGATGCTCAGAACCGGATCTGGGTAGGCAGTGAAAAAGGAGCCTGTGTGTATCTGCCGCAGAAAGGAAGGTTTTCTTCCTTACAATACTATCCTTATGGCAGTTCGCAATCGCAACCGGTGAATGTGGGTGTTCATTGCCTCGTTCCCATCGGCAAAAAACAGATGCTGGCTGGAACCAGCATATATGGATTGCTGGATTTCAGCAATGATCTGGCTCCTGCACAGCAAATACCACTGGATAAACAGCAGGGAACAACCTCATATATGGTTTCCGCCATTGAATATGATTCGGTAAGGGGAAAGATCTGGGTTTTTGTACAACAGAAAGGTCTGTATGAATATGACCCAAGCAGGAAGCAACTGAATAAAATAAGTGCTGCCATCGTTCAGGCAAAGACACTGAAAACCGGTCCCGGTGGCCAGCTCTGGCTTGGAAATCCGGACGGACTGTTTCAATACTCCACTACAACTGGCAGCTATTCTGAAAATCTGATACCGCAGCCGGTGAATGTGGCGCATCTGGATGCAGATCAATCCGGTAATCTTTGGATAGGTACCGATGGAAATGGATTATGGCAGCTTAGAAAAGGCAGTACAGAGGCACAGCAATACATCTCCCCGGAAGGAAAATCACCGCTGAACAGCAATTCCATTTTCGCGGTATATTCAGACCGGCAAAACCGCACCTGGATAGGTACCCTCAGAGGAGGCATCAACATGCTGGACTCCCGATCCTTTCCCTTTCAGATGATCCTGCCGGCCAAAGCAGAAAAAGGCAATCCGGTACAAAATTTTATTTTATCCCTTTGCGAGGATCCGGATCAGAATATCTGGATCGGAACGGATGGAGCCGGACTCAAATACTGGGACCGAAAAGAACACAGTTTTACGGAGTTCACGCACAAACGAAATCAGACATCCGGAATCAGCAGCAATTTCATAACCAATATCATTGTAGACGCAGAAGGGGATACCTGGGTATCAACCTGGTTCGGGGGAATTAACAGAATAAGGAAAGGAAGTCGCGATATTAAACAATACCAGTGCTACAACCCTGTTACGCGGATGAATGAACCACATGCCTGGATCGTTTACGAAGATAAAAAACAGGATATCTGGGTTACCACCACGAATGATGGGGCACTGTACAAACTCAACAGGGAATCTGACCGGCTGGAAATATTTGATGCATCCATTGTGAATCTTCAAAGTTTGTATGAGGATCCCTCGGGTCAGTTATGGGGCGGGAATTATTCGGAGCTGATCAAAATTGACCGGCAATCCAGAAAACATACCCGCTACCCTATCGGAACTACGGTGAGAGCCATTTACCAGGATAAAAAAGACAATTTATGGCTAGGCACACAGGGCGGCGGTCTTTTATTATTCAATAAACTAACTGGCACCTATAACCGCTTTACAACAGATAACGGACTACCCAGCAATACGATTCTGCGCATCCTGGAGGACAATCATCAGCAGTTATGGTTAACTACCTTCAACGGGCTTTGCAAATTCAATCCGGCAACCGGAAGTTATCAGAATTTTACGCAGACAGATGGATTGCAAAGCAATCAGTTCAGTTTTAATGCAGGGATCCGGTTGCGTTCGGGAGAACTGATGGTGGGAGGAATTAAAGGGTTGAATCTTTTCCACCCCGACAGTGTGCAGTTTGGATCGGCACAACCTCCGCTGTTTTTATCCGGTATTTCAGTCAGTAATAAACCGGAACAGGAGAGTCGCGCTTTCATCACCCGGCAATCCGATCAGCAGTGGGAAGAACTAACGGTGCCCTATGACCTGGCCAATATTCATCTTGATTTTTTTGCACTTGATTTTTCCTTTCCGGATAAGATAAAATATGCCTATATGCTGGAAGGCTGGGACAAAGACTGGAACTATTCCAACCAGCAACGAACGGCCACCTATATGCGCCTTCAGGAAGGCAGCTATACCTTCAAGGTGAAGGCGACCGGTTCAGATGGGCAGTGGGGGGAAGCCAGCCAGCTGTTATCCGTTGTGATCCTGCCGCCCTGGTACAGAACCGGCTGGGCCTATCTGTTTTATTTTTTGGCAACGGTTGGACTCATTATCGGTTATTCGGTTTATACCGCCCGGCAGGCAAGGCTGATTTATGAAGTAAAACTGGCCAACCTGGAAAACCAGAAGGAAAAAGAATTACATGAAAAAAAGCTCAGTGTATTTACCCAGGTTTCACATGAGTTCCGGACACCACTTACCCTCATCATCAACCCGGTAAAGGAATTATTGCAAAAAAAACAGTTGCAGGAAGCTCATCCGGAATTAAATGTGGTGTATCGGAATACCAGGAGATTACTGAGTCTCGTTGATCAGCTCCTGCATTTTCGAAAAGCCGATAGTGGTGCGGATGAATTGTTTGCAAGAGCGCATTCGATCCACGATTTATGTGCAGATATCTTTCAATGTTTTGTGCAGGAAGCCAAGATAAAATCCATTCATTACCAGTTTACTGACCGGTTGCAGGAACCGGGGCTTCGGGTTCTTTTCGACAAGGAGAAAATAGAAATGGCCATTTTCAACCTCCTGTCGAATGCCTTTAAATACACCCCTCCGGGCGGAACTATATTGCTGGAGTTAGCGGCGCAGGGCCAAACACTTGAGATTCTCGTGAAGGATACCGGTGAGGGGATCGCCCCGGAAGCACAGGAAAAAATCTTCAACAATTTCCAGCAGGCAGGGCCAATGAACAAGCAGAAACTGAGTGGATTCGGAATTGGCCTGTTCCTGGTGAATCATTTTGTGGGGCTGCATGGAGGAACTGTGCACTGTGATTCCACACCAGGTGAAGGCAGCTGCTTCCTGATCCGCCTGCCCTTAAAAACCCCGGGGCAACAGCCCGATCAGCAGGTTGCCAATTCTGGTCCGCAGAAAGAATGGATGCAGGACATCCCGGAAATTGAGACAATACCCGAAAAACCGGAGGCAGATCCGGCGTTATCAGACCCGGTTGAAAAGATCATAACAGAAAAAAAACAGGTGCTGATCATTGATGACAATCCGGATATCCTGGATTATTTAAGAAATAGTTTGGGTAAAAAATACAAGGTCATCTGCACGCAAACCGGCGATGAGGGGTTCCGGCTGGCAACAGACCATCGCCCTGATATTATAATCAGCGATATTAATATGGAGGGAATCAGCGGATTGGAGTTATGCCGGCAATTGAAGGATTCCTCCCTGACCAGCCATATTCCACTGATACTCTTAACGGGGGAGGCGGCCACGGATATGCAGGTACAGGGAATGCAGGGAGGAGCGGATGATTATATTACCAAACCCTTTGAGCTGGATGTGCTTCAGGCCAGAATGGAAGCCCTGTTAAGAAGCAGGTCTTTATTGCATCAATACTTTATGGAGGAAGTGACCCTGCAGAGCAATCCGGTAAAGGTTCCGGCCGAATACCAGCAGTTTCTCCGGAAATGTATGGAGGTGATAGAGCAAAACATTGATAACGAATCCTTTACAATAAAGCAGTTTGCCCAACAGATGGGCATGAGCCAGTCGGGGCTCTATCAGAAGATAAAAACCATCTCCGGACAATCGCTCAATTCCTTTATCCGGACCATCCGGCTGCGAAAAGCGGCGGTGCTGATGTTATCGGACAACATGAATGTCAGCCAGGCGGGGTTCCAGGTAGGGTTTTCAGATACCCGCTACTTCCGGGAGCAGTTCTCTAAACAGTTCGGACTGAATCCATCTGACTACATAAAAAAGTACAGGGGCAGTTTCAACCGGGAATTCACCAAAATTGTCAATTTACCCCCCATAAAATAGAGTTTTCTCCCCCCTTTCCGGCGGTTTTGAGGTCTAAACTTGTGGAACTAACGCCCATTGGCGATAGTATTCATTCACAACAAAACTGCTTGCTTTATGGAAAGATTGCTTTCTGCCAGGCCGATACAGTACCTGTTCGGTCTCTGTTTTCTCCTCTTTTTGTCGCTGCCAGTACTGGCACAACAACTGGTCAGTGGCCGGGTTGTCTCCAACGGAATAGCAATACCCGGGGCAACTGTCCAGGTTAAAGGCTCCAGCCTTAGTGTTCAAACTGACCAGGAGGGCCGGTTTTCGATTCAGGCTCCGGCAAATGGGGTACTGATCATCACCCATGTGGGAAATAAAACCCAGGAATTGAGTATCAATGGGCAAACCGAATTGTCCATTACCCTGGAAACGGATAACCAGAACCTCGGGGAGGTAGTTGTTGTGGGGTATAATTCCCAGAAAAAAGGCAATCTGACGGGGTCGGTATCTGTGGTGAAGGGGGGTGATCTGGTGAAAAGTCCGCAGCCGAACGTATCCAATTCCCTGGCCGGACGATTTTCCGGACTGGTGATCAATAACCGGAGCGGTGAGCCAGGTTATGACGGATCCAGTTTTACCATTCGCGGGTTGGCTACCACGGGCAACAATGATGTACTGATTGTGGTGGATGGGGTACCCGGACAAATTGGTGGTCTGGAGCGATTGAACCCCAATGATATTGAAAGCGTAACAGTGCTGAAAGATGCATCCGCAGCCATTTATGGAAGCAGGGCGGCCAATGGTGCGATCCTGATTACCACCAAAAGAGGCAGGACAGGGAAGCCATCTATTTCAGTTTCCTATAATCAGGGATTTTCTTCCCCTACGCGTTTGCCTAAAATGGCGGATGCCGCCACTTATGCGCAAATCAACAATGAAATCGATTTTTACAACAATCCGGCCGGAGGCATGAACCAGCGGTACTCCGAAGCAGAACTTGAGCTTTTCAGGAACGGATCTGATCCCCTGAATTATCCCAATACGGATTGGGCGAAAGCGACGCTTCAGAAAACTGCGCTTCAATCCCAGACCAATATCAGTTTGGCAGGGGGTACAGAAAATCTGAATTACTATGTATCTGCCGGCTACCTGAACCAGGAAGGGCTGTATAAAAACACAGCAACCAATTACAAGCAATACAGTTTTCGGTCCAATATAGATGCATCCATCACCAAACAGTTTAAGGTTGGCTTGTATCTTTCTGGCAGGCAGGAGGATCGTGTATTTCCAATAGCAGGTGCGGGTGATATTTTCCGTTCCATCTACAGGGCTTATGCAACACTTCCATCCATTTATCCCAATGGATTACCCTCTATTGGAATTGAGGGGAATAACCCTATTATGATGGCAACCGATATTGGCGGATTAACCAAAAATCCCACACAGGTATTCAATGGAATATTGAAAGGAAGTTATGCGTTTGAAAATATAAAGGGACTCTCAATTGATGGATTTGTAGCCATTGATAAATCATGGTCGTTCAATAAATCTTTCAGCAAACCTTACACCTTGTTCTCTTATAACAAGTCGGATGACAGTTATTCGCAGCGGATAGTAGGAGGTGCTTCCGGAGCTGCCACATTAAACCAGCGGCAGACCAACCAGACACAAATTACTACCCACCTGAAGCTGAATTACCAGCGTTTGTTTGGTGATCATTCCATTAGTGCATTTGTGGCAGTTGAGCAAAGTAAACTGGCAAGAGAAGAATTTGGCGGTTCCAGAATCAACTTCCCCACTACGCAAACTCCTGAACTGTCGCAGGGTGGAACAGCCGCTACAGATCGTGATAATTTCGGAAGCAGTTTTGCGTTTACACGTCGCAGTTATATAGGAAAGCTGGCTTATAATTTCCAGGAAAAATACCTGCTCGACCTGCAGGCGCGGGTGGATGGGTCTTCCACTTTTCCAAAAGGAAGTCAGTATGGATTTTTCCCTTCTGTATCTGCCGCCTGGAGAGTGAGTAAAGAAAACTGGTTCCCTCAGAATAATATCCTGAACGATTTGAAACTGCGTGCTTCTTACGGTGTATTAGGGAACGACAATGTATCCCAGTTCCAGTATTTCAACAACTATTCCTTCGCGAACAATTATGTATCAGGAACCAGTATTACACCGGGACTTGATCTGACCAAACTGGCCAATCCGAATATCACCTGGGAAGAAGCTGAGAAGATGGATATCGGTATAGATGGAATGTTGTTCAACAGTCTGACATTTGAGTTTATCTATTTCCAGCAGAAACGTTCGAATATCCTGGCTACCCGGAATGCATCCATTCCTTTTGTAACGGGAATAGTGAATCCATTTGGGGCAGCCTCGCTGGTGCCATCTGAAAATATCGGAAGAGTAAACAATGCGGGCTTTGAAGCTACATTGGGCTATTCCAAACGCAGAGGCGATTTCCGTTATGGTATTACCGGAAATTTCACCTATGCAAAAAGTGAAATCATATTTATAGATGAAGCGCCTGGTGTGCTGGATTATCAGCAACAAACCGGCCGTCCTTTGAATACATATCTGTTGTATAAGAGTATTGGTATTTTCAGAAACCAGGAGGACATCAACAAATTCCCGCATCTCACAGGTGCGCAACCGGGTGATCTGATTTATGCAGATATCAATAACGATGGTGTCATCAATGCGGATGATCAGATCAGAACTGACTTCGGTAATATTCCTGAAATCACTTACGGAGCAGTATTGAATTTCGGCTATAAGAATTTCGACCTGAACATGGTATTTGCGGGTCAGTCGAGAGTGAGTCAGTATGTATTACCTGAATCCGGAACGATAGGAAACTTTTACAGCAGCTGGGCCGATAATCGCTGGAGTCCAACCAATACAAACGGCTCCTTTCCAAGGGTGGATACCAGGGCTTCCTCTTCTGTGAATGGCGGATTGTACAGCAATACATTCTGGTTGAATGATGCATCCTTTCTGCGGATGAAAAACGTTGAACTGGGTTATAACCTGACAGGCAACTGGATGAATGGATTGAAGATTCAGTCTGCCAGATTATACCTGAATGCATTCAACCTGTTCACGATAACAAAAGTGAAGGATTATGATCCGGAAGGATCTCAGCAAAGCGGTCAGTTTTATCCGCAGCAGCGAATCATCAATCTGGGAGCACAGATCAGTTTTTAATAAACCCATCTGCAGAACAATTTAAACTACAACAAATGAAACTCCGATTATATAAAACCGTGTTTCTGTTCGGACTCCTGGCTATGGCCGCGTCCTGCAAAAAAGATTTTTTAGATATCAATCCCACCGACCGATTATCAGAATCAGCCCTGTTGGGAGATTCCACGCTCTTTGAATCCTTTGTGCAAAACCGTTACCTCGGGGTGCGCTTGCAGGATAAGGAAGACATTCCGGGCTTTGGCCGCGGATTTACCTGGGCCATGTGGGCATCACTCTGTGATGAAGCCATCTACAACAATGACGACAATACCTGGAGCATCGTGCGGGGCTTACTTGCACCGGAGAACCTGGGCATTGCCGGTACGGTGTGGGGAAGAAGTTACCGTAGTATCCGTGAATGTAATTTCGCACTGGGCAATATCGATCAGGTAACTATGAGTGATGCGCATAAAGCCATGCTGAAAGCAGAACTCCGGTTTATCAGGGCCTATCGTTATTTTGATCTGATCACCAATTATGGAGGAGCTGTATTATTGGGCGACAAAGTGTATAACCTGGGTGATAATTTTGATGACCCCGGTGTGTATACCAGGTCCACTATTCAGGAATCCATCAGTTATGCATTGGCTGAGTTGACAGCTGCGGCTGCAGATTTGCCACGCGATAATTCAGGCAACTGGAAACTGGGACGTGCCACCAAAGGTGCCGCACTGGCCCTGAAAGCAAGACTGGCCCTGTATGCTGCAAGTCCCCTGTACAATGCAGGTTCCTGGGCAGAAGCAGCAGCTGCGGCGAAGGCGGTTATTGACCTTGGCAAGTATGATATTTATGGTGGTGGCTATCGTCAATTGTTCCTGACACCGGAGAATAATGAAATTATTTTCCAGCGACTCTACACCCGAAATGCATCTCACTTCCCCCTGGAAATTGCGTCTGCGCCTAACGGTTATGGAGGCTGGGGAGGAAATACACCGTTGCAAAACCTGGTTGATGATTATGAAACCATGGACGGTCGAAGTATTGAAGATCCTGCTTCTGGTTATGATCCGCAAAATCCGTATGTAAACCGCGATCCGCGTTTGTACAATTCAATTCTGTTTAATGGCGCTGATTATAGGGGCCGCAAAGTGGAAACATTTATCCCTGGTGGTAAAGACAGTAAGGATGGCAATGAAAACTGGAATACTTCGAAAACCGGCTACCTGTTGCTGAAGTTTCTGAATGATGACTATCCGATTAACAACCCCTGGGAAGTAGCGGGATTTCAGCCCTGGATTTATATGCGTTATGCAGAAGTATTGTTGAATTATGCAGAAGCGCAGAATGAAGCCGTTGGTCCGGATGCCAGTGTGTATAGTGCCATTAACCAGATCCGTCAGCGTTCAGGAATCAATATGCCGGCATTGCCAGCAGGATTATCGCAGGCTGAAATGAGGGAGCGGATCCGGAATGAAAGAAGAATAGAACTGGCATTTGAAGAACATCGTTTTTATGATGTGCGCAGGTGGAAAATTGCGATGGAAACAGAAAATGAACCGGCGTATGGAATGGAAGTAGTGAAACAGCCGAATGGAACCTTTGTATATACTAAAAAAGTTGCTTTAACAGGTCGTAAGTTTGAAGAGAAGCATTACTGGCTGCCCATTCCACGTCCGGAGATACAGGCACTGGATGGAAAAATTCAACAAAATCCTGGCTACTAAAATTATAACGCATGCGTTTATTCAGGCAAGGTCGGTTTCCTTTAGTTATGCTGATGGTGTTGCAGGCCTGTGCGCCTTCCAGTCAAACTGAAAAAAAGGAACCAATAGCAACAGAAGAAATCGTACTCAACAGTGAAGAACAGTTTCAGGAAATCGAACATTTCGGAGCATCCGATGCCTGGGCCTGTCAATTTGTTGGAAACTGGCCGGATGCAAAGAAAAACGCCATAGCTGATTTATTATTTAGCACTGATACCCTCGCGGATGGAAGTCCGCGGGGTATCGGGCTGAGTATCTGGCGATTCAATATCGGTGGCGGTAGTATTGAACAGGGAGATGCCAGTGGCATCAGGGATGAGTGGAGAAGAGCTGAGGGATTTCTGCAACCGGACGGCCAACTGGATTTCAATAGTCAATCCGGTCAAACCTGGTTTCTTTCCGCAGCGAAGCAACGGGGCGTTCCTTATTTTTTAGGATTTGTAAACAGTCCGCCTGTATACATGACCCGCACTGGTAAAGCATTTGCTGCGAATGCAACAGGCAACCTCGCACCAGAAACGTATCCAGCCTATGCCAGTTTTATTGCATCAGTTGTTAAAGGGATAAAAGCCAAAACAGGCGTTGAGTTCACGTATATAAGTCCGGTTAATGAACCACAAAACGACTGGAGTGATGGAGGGCAGGAAGGTAGTCCGTATAAAAATGAAGAAATATTCGGCATAGCACGGGCCCTGAACCAGGAGTTTAACCGACAGGCCTTACCAACCCAGCTTGTTTTCTCCGAAACCTTTGAAATCAAATACCTGTTGAGGCAGGAAGATAAACCTGGTCGTGAAAATCAGTTAACTGAATTATTTACTCCGGGATCTGCCTATTACCTGGGGCAGTTTGATAAAGTGGCGAAGCGAATTGCCTATCATGCTTATTTTTCTTCTTCTCCCCAGGCTAAAGCAGTTCAGTTACGAAAGGAATTAGCTGGCAGAGTGGAATCGTTGAAAGATTACAAAGTATGGCAATCTGAATATTGTGTACTGGGAGACAATGACGGAGAGCTAAAAGGGGAGAAAAGAGATCTGGGTATGGAAACGGCCTTGTATGTATCGAGATTGATTCATAACGATCTTGTATATGCGAATGCAACCGCCTGGCATTGGTGGCTGGCAGTATCACCCTATGATTATAAAGACGGACTCGTATATGTAGACAAAAACAAAACTGATGGAAATTATTATCCTTCCAAATTACTTTGGGCAATGGGTAATTACAGCCGGTTTGTTCGTCCGGGTATGGTACGCATTTCAGCCAGTTTCAAAAACCAGCAGCCATCTGGTGTATTGGTAAGTGCGTATAAAAATCCAGTAACCAGGGAAACAGTTGTCATACTTACCAATGGGGAGAATACCGAAAAACAAATTGAAATCAAGACTACTACCGGCAATTCACTGGTAGGAGCAACCACAAAAACCTATACCACATCGGGGAATGCTGCCTTAACGAAGTCTATTGCAGAAAGTGGAAAAATAAAACTTCCTGCAAAATCCGTAGTAAGCATAGTGCTGTAGAGGCAACCCGCTCAACATCAAATAACCTCCTGTGGATCAACTTTATCCGGAAGCAAAACTTCCCTGGATCCGGTATGTGCATCAGTTATCCGGGGCGATACTGGCATTTTTTCTGTTCATTCATTTGAGCAATCATCTCTTTGCTTTTCATAGTGCGGCTATGCATCAGCAGGTGATGCAACTGTTCCGGAAAGTCTATCGCTTTCCACCGGTAGAAGGAGTAATTTTTCTGGCAGTAGCTACGCAAATTGTAACCGGTTTGCGATTAGTAGCCTATCAGTGGAAACAGTCCGGATTGATGAAACGATTGCAGCTAATCAGTGGATTGTACCTGGCGTTGTTTTTAGTGATACATGTTTGGGCGGTACTGGTTGCCCGATATAGCTGGCAGGTGGAAACAGATATCCATTTTGCTACTGCCGGATTAAAAAACAGCGGCTCCCGCCTGTTTTTCCTTCCTTATTATTCATTAGCTGTAGCGGCGGTATTTGTGCATATCGCAAGCATTCATTACAACAAGTCTTTACAAGCCATTATATTCAAAAACGGTGAAGAACTGTGTCTTAAAAAAATACGACGACAAACGATCTCCATTCTGTTGGCTGGATTACTGCTGATGATACTGACCATGACAGCGATCTGCACAACTAATTAATGTATTTTGTACATTTATTAAAATTCAGCCTGCCATCATGAACAGATTACTGGTTCTATTCAGTTTACTTGGATCACTACTTCATCAGCAGACAACCGCACAGGTACAGACAGTAGAGAGTCCGGATAAAACAATCGTTTTAAAAATAGAACTGCTTGACGGGCGGATATTTTATACCATAGAAAAAAACAGGCAGCCGGTACTACTGTCATCCCCGTTGGGACTACAGCTGAGCAAGGTCAACCTGCATGAACAGCTGAAGATTACCGAAGCAGGGGCCGGTCGGAAAATTGAAGAGCGCTATCATTCAGCAACAGGTAAAAAATCAAGTATCCGTTACCAGGCAACTGAAAAAATACTGAAGCTGGCGAATCCTGGAGGGATACCACTGGAAATCATATCGCGGGTATCCAATGATGGAGTTGCGTTCCGGTATCATATACCAGCAGCAAACATTCCGGAGCAGGAATTAATAGCAGAAAAAACAGCTTATCATTTTCCGGATACAGCGCGTAGCTGGCTGCAGCCGATGAGTGAAGCAAAAACAGGATGGGAGCAATCCAATCCCTCGTATGAAGAAGATTATTTCATCGATCAACAGGTAGGCAAACCATCCAAAGCCGGATGGGTGTACCCAGCCCTGTTCAGATCGAATAAGGAATGGGTATTAATCACTGAAGCAGGTGTAGACAGCCTGCATGCCGCTACCAGGTTGGTAAATGATTCGGGAAAGGCTGAATACCGTATTGGTCAACCCGACCCCAGGGAAATTTTCCCTTCGGGAGGGTTGTTATCAAAAGTGAGTGGCAACTGGTATAGTGCCTGGCGAATTGTAACCATCGGGGATCTGGCAACCATAACCAGCTCTACACTGGGAACGGACCTGGCCAGTCCGACGAAGATGAAGGATCTTTCATTTGTAAAAGGCGGGCAGGCATCCTGGAGCTGGATCAATTCCAAAGATGATTTTATCGTATATGCAGAGCAAAAAAGATATGTGGACTATGCGGCTGAGATGGGATGGGAATATTGCCTGGTGGATGTTAACTGGGATACCAAAATTGGAATGGACAGCATCGCAATTTTGGCGAGCTATGCAGCAAGTAAAAAAGTGGGACTGATCCTTTGGTACAATTCAGCGGGAAGCTGGAATACTACACCCTATCATCCAAGGGATCAGTTATTAACAAGAGAATCCAGAAGAGCCACCTTCGATTGGCTTCAGAAAACAGGCATAAAAGGCGTGAAGATTGATTTTTTTGGCGGAGACGGGCAAAGTGTAATGGCTTATTATCATGCCATCCTGAAGGATGCAGCAGACTATAAATTACTGGTGAATTTTCATGGCGCTACCCTGCCCCGTGGCTGGCAGCGAACCTATCCGCATCTGGTAACAGCAGAAGCGGTGAAGGGATTTGAAATGGTAACATTCGGGCAGGAAGCAGCCGACAGGCAGGCGGTACATTGCACTATGTTGCCCTTTACCCGGAATGTATTTGACCCGATGGATTTTACGCCCATGAACCTGTACCAGATTCCAACATCGGTAAAAAGAAAAACAAGTACCGCCTTTGAGCTGGCATTGTCGGTGTTGTTCTGGTCGGGCATCCAGCATTATGCGGAATCTCCGGAGGGCATGGCCAAAATGCCGGATTTTGCGAAAGAGTTGCTCCGATCCCTGCCTAATTATTGGGATGATATGAAATGGGTGGAAGGATACCCGGGCGAGTACGTAGTGCTTGCACGACGATATGAGAAAAAATGGTATATCGCCGGGATCAATGCCAGTAAGGAATCAAAAACAATCAACCTGAAAACAGGTTCCTATGCCTTTAGAACTGCCCGCCTGGTAGTGGATGGCGATCCATTTCTAAGGGAGATAACGTATACGAAGGAAACCCTGCCAGAAACAGTGACCATCGCTCCAAATGCCGGGTTTGTATTGGAACTGAAATAGTGGCATCAGGGAGTTGTATCTTTGCGCGCTATGAAATCAGTTTCCTATTCCATCCTGGAATTGGCGGTAGTGGCAAAGGGATTCACGCCCGCTGATGCCTTTCGAAACAGCCTGGCACTTGCGCAAGCGGCAGAAAAATGGGGCTATACCCGGTTCTGGCTGGCTGAACATCACAATATGGTAAGTGTGGCCAGTTCGGCAACCGTTGTATTAATCGGACATATTGCAGGCGGCACTACAACTATTCGGGTGGGTTCAGGCGGGATTATGTTACCGAATCATTCTCCCCTCCTGGTGGCGGAACAGTTTGGTACGCTGGGACAATTATATCCCAACCGCATTGATATGGGGTTGGGCAGGGCACCTGGAACCGACCAGTTGACCGCTCAGGCGATCCGGCCAGACCGGATGCAGTCGGTTTTCCAGTTTCCACAGGAGATCAGCCAGATCCGGCAATATTTTTCTCCGGAGAACAGCGGTGCCAAAGTGAGGGCTGCGGTAGCGGAGGGAGTAGAAATCCCGATGTATATTTTAGGATCCAGTACCGACAGTGCTTATTTAGCCGCGGAAAAAGGATTGCCCTATGCCTTTGCCAGTCATTTCGCGAGCACCCATTTACTGGAAGCATTGAAGATTTATCACCAGCGGTTCCAGCCATCTTCAACACTGAAAAAGCCCTATGCAATCGCCTGTGTAAATGTAATTGCGGCCGAAACCGAAGCCGAAGCAGAAAAATTGTCGACCTCTTATCTGCGTATGATCCTGGGTGTTATGAGCGGACAAATCGACTACCTGCAGCCACCGGGAGAAATGACCGATGAACTGGCAGCATTGCGGGAACATCCGGCCATGCAATCCTTTTTGAAATACAGTTTTATTGGCTCCCGCAAATCGGTAAAGGAACAGCTACGTGAATTCCTGGAATTGACACAGGTAGATGAACTGATGATTGCTACCAATGCCTTTCACCTGGAAGACCGGTTGAAGTCCTATGAGATTACAGCCTCCATCCTTCAAGAACTAGCAACAACATGAGTTCAACCGGCAAAGCATCAGGAATAGTGATGGCATTGTTTGCCGCCATCTTCTGGGGACTATCCGGAACCTGCGCCCAGTATTTATTTGAACAGAAGGCCATTGAACCGGCATGGCTGGTCAGCTGGCGTTTATTGCTGGCCGGTAGTTTACTGGTAATCTTTGCCATTATCAGGAAAAACAGTGATGCATTCCGGATCTGGAAAAACCCGATGGATGCCTTGTCGCTTCTTCTCTTCAGCATCTTAGGTATGGTGGCAGTTCAGTATACTTATTTCTACAGCATTCATTTATCCAACGCAGCAACCGCCACTGTATTACAATATATCGGGCCCTTGTTTGTAGTAGCTTTTTATGCGATCAAACACCGGCGCTGGCCGGTACTGGTCGAGTATGCATCACTGTTACTGGCATTGGGCGGAACCTTTTTGTTGGTAACACATGGAAGTTTGGAAAAAATGGTAATTACGGAAGCAGCACTTTTCTGGGGATTGCTATCCGCCTTTACACTGGCATTTTATACCATACAGCCGGTTCAGTTATTAAGAAAATATTCTGCGGCAACCGTAACGGGATGGGGCATGTTTATAGGTGGAATTATATTTTCCTTCTTCACCAAACCCTGGCAGATGCAGGGTATTTGGGATACAGGCACCTGGCTGGCATTTGGATATATTGTCCTCTTTGGAAGCGTGATAGCTTTTTATATTTTTCTGCGTTCTGTTACGATCATTGGTGCGCCCACAGCCAGTTTGCTTTGTTGTGTGGAACCCCTTGCAGCGGCGGCGGTTGCCGTACTCTGGTTGGATGTACCCTTTGGCGGCATGGATTGGCTGGGCACTTTGTTTGTACTGATTACCATTGTATTACTTACGCTGGGCACAAAGAAAAAAGCGGCTTCAATCAGTTAAGCCGGATAAAAGCGTTGTTGACAGCCTGATGTAAAATGGTAGCGTGATTTTCAGCTGGCAGGTAATCGAACCAGGGTGTAATTAAGGGAGAAAGCGTTTTAATTTTTTCATACAGCAGATTGGCATCCACTTCCATCACTCTTGGATTCTTACCCGGCGTGAGTCCCTCCTTCCCAACAGCAATGTATACACGAAGTGAATCTCTGTTTGAGGCAGCCCAGTTAGTAACCGGAGCCTGAAGCAAGGCTGCGTTGTTCCACCATAAACTGGGACTAACAATTATATATCGATTGAAAAGGGTTGGTTTGGTGAGTAGAATTTCGGTTGCAAGTAAGCCACCGAGCGACTGGCCAATAATCGTTTTTGATTTAGTGGTTTTAAATCGTTTTTGAATAAAGGGTTGCAGTTCCTTTTCGATAAAAGCAATGAATTTTGCTGAACCTCCCGTATAATCGCGCCTTCTGTCAACTGTTGCGATACCCACTACAATTGATTTCGGAACCCGGTTCACCCATTCAAAACTATTGAATTGTACAAGCCCGCTTATATGGATAAAATCCTCGTCAGCAGATCCGTCGAGCAAATAAATAACCGGGTATTGTATGCTGTCAGTTTGCTGATATCCTTCGGGAAGATAAATATTCAGGATTCTTTTTTCATTCAATTCTTTGGAATTGATTTCCTCAATCGTTCCTAATACAAAGGGTTTGGATTGAGCAAAAGAGACTGCCGAAAGCAGCAGAAAAAGTGGAAACAGAAGATAACGCATGCACCGAAGATAGCTCATCCATTTTTAGCGGAATTCATAACCAAAGCCCATCAACTGGGTCAGTAGAGAATTCGGCGCATCGGTGGCAGTACAACGTCCCTCCAGTTTGGGTGCGATCGGAGAATTAACCGCCAGGTATTCCTGGATTACACTATGCAGAGTAGCTCCCAGACGTTTGGGATCTTTCACTCCTTCCACCCGGCAGATGGTGGTATCGGGATCGCCTTCACGTTCACAGGCCACAAAACTATAGGTCCGGTTTTTATCAAGGGGCTTGCCTCCTACTTTGATCCAGTTGACACGTTGCCCCAAATCCTTATTGATGGTAAAATTCACCTGCATACCCTGGAAGCGTACCACCCAGCCACCAAAACGTTTCGCCGGATCTTTTGCAAAAGCGTTCTGCAGTTCTTTTTCCATCCAGTTCCAGAGTTGCTCGCCGGTGATAAAACCTTTCTTGGCCTCACTGTCTACCGGTAACATATTCCAGAGATAGTCCATGGTGATATCTGCCAACCCTGTTTTGAGATCTGGTACCAAAGGCGGACAAAAACGGAAGCCATTGCTTAACGCGATATCCGGTTTGTATTTCCACATGATGGCATCTGTGATAAAATTATCCATGGGAGTTTCAATCACGTAATAGCGAACAAGGGGAGTTTTAGTTTTGCCGATAACGCGGTGCAGCGTTTTTTTGAAGGGCTCTCTGGCTTCTTCGATCATTTTTTTCATTTCCGGATCTTCCGGGTATTTATCCGGATCAACATCCAGTAACTGATACGACTGGTCTTTTATAACTCCGTTTTCTATTACAATATCCAGCTTTGCCAGAAAGGAACCGAAAGCACCTGGCTCTGTTACTTTTGCATGCAGTCCCTGTATTGGCTCTCGCACACGTTCATGGGTATCAGCACCCAGGATATAATCAGCCCCTTTTATCTGGGGCATATTGGATAAACCGATCTGTTGCGCGAGGCCCATATGGGTCAGCAGAAAGACCATATCACACTGTTCATATTGTTTGAGCAGTTTAATGTACTTGGCAACATTTTTTTCTGCCGGCGTAAAAGTAATGCCTTCACTGTATGCCGGAGACTGCCGCCTGGGAGTAAGCGGATCATTGTATCCGATGAAACCGATTTTAAGTCCGCCTATATGTTTTACAAAATAAGGAGGAAAAATCAGGTCGCCATTGAGCTCATCGTTCGTGTTATGAAACATGTTGGCGCAGACTTTTACTCCATCGTACGCAAACATATCTTTCATCATCATTTCTTTTCCGTACACGACTTCCCAATTCCCCGGCAACATAATATCATAACCGATATTATTCATCAGGGGCACAATGGCTTTCCCTTCTGTTAAGGCGGCAACGCCACTTCCCTGGAAACAATCGCCGCCATCGATTACCAGCGTATTGGCTGGATTTTCATTTTTCAATTGACGGATCATGGTTTTCAGGGTAGCCATCCCACCTCTCTTTTTATAGACCACTTTGCCATTCTCTATAAAGAATTCATCGTGTACTAATAACTGAGCATGTATATCTGCTGTATGCAGAATTGTAAAGCGGTTTGCCTTGCCCGTTAGTACCGCTTTATTAGTTTCAATTTCTTTGAATTGATGCGCCGCATCTTCTCCGGTCAGGGCTGAAGCTGCCATGGGAGTGGCCAGTAAGCCACCACCGATTCCCAGGCCAAGTCCAAGGCGACTGGCATTTCTAAGAAATTCACGGCGACTGTTTTCACTAATCCCGACATGCAATTTTTTCTCTGCTTCGCGAACAGTTTCCTGCCGGCAGGAATGACAGGAGCAATTTGAATGGTTGGAACCAGGCATGGCAATCGGTTACTTTAACTTATTTGTTGTTAGTGGCCTGTGCTTTACGGGCTGCTACAATTGGACCATAGGGTCCGAATTTATGTTGTTGTTCTGAGAAACCATCAGCAAATGGTCCAAAAGGGTGATCCACTGGTTTTTTGGAAATATCAGGCCAGTCCTGGCTCAGGTCTTTTTTGGGCCGGGGTTGTGAGTTCACAAAAGCCGCCACATCCCATGCTTCTTCATCGGTAAGTTTTGGGAGGCTGTGAGTGGACTGGTTGAAGGGCATATTGTCTTTGATATATCCTGCGAATCTTGACAAGCGATACAATCCGGCACCAGCGTTATAACTGTGCTCACCCCATAAAGGCGGGTAGGCATACTCGTTACCATCAAGCGCCAGCATACCTTCCCCGTTTGCACCATGGCAGGATTGGCATTGTGCCTGGTAAATTACTTTTCCTTGTTTGGGATCAGCTGCCCGGTTGAGATAGGCCAGTTCACGAATGCCTGAGCCCTTTGGTTTTTCGCCTTTCTGAACATCTTTACCAATCCAATTGATATAAGCAACGATGGCTGCCATTTCCTTACTGGCGGTATCTAATGCTTTCCCGTTCAAACTTCTTTCAAAACAGTCATTCACTCTTTTGGGAATGGTTTCAAGCCCGCCGCTTCGATCCCGGAATTTGGGATAGGTAGCAGCAACAGCTCCATAGTTATTTCCCCAGTTTCGGGTACCGGCATCGAGGTGGCAGTTCTGACAATTCAGTCCGTTGGAAATTTGTGCAACGGTTCCTTTTGGCCCCAGGTATTTGGACGTATGTGCAATGAGTTCTTCGCCATAGATCACCTGTTCACGTTCGGCTCCTTCCAGCTCGTTGTCGAGGTATAAACTGGGTGCCTGCCAGCCCAGGTTTTCACCAGAGCGGACAGGCATAGCTTTCTCACTATCCATATCGCTGCTTCCCAGTTGATATGCAACAACAACCACTACCAACAGAATTAATAAAACCGGTAACCAGTGTTTTTTCAGCAAGTTCATTCGTTGCAAGTTTTTTTACCCGTCGGTTACCCGACGGGTAACCGACGGGTAGTTTTAGGACTGCACCCAGCGGTTCATGCCCGCTGAGAAATTGCGTATGTTGGTGAAACCCTGTTTTGCGAGCAGGGAGTAACCGATTGCTGCGCGATCGCCGCCCTGGCAGTGAATCACCACTTCCTTATCTTTCGGAATCTGATTCAGATGCTGGAGAAGGGTGCCCACAAAAACATGTTTGGCACCAGGAATATGATTCGCATTGAATTCGGCAGCGCCTCTGAGATCGATGATTTCAGCAGTACCGGCATCAACAATTTTTTTGAATTCCTCGTATTCCACCATTTTGACGGTATCGGGTTTGCCATCAGCAACTTTTTCGATATCCTCCACGGCTATATAACCCATGATATTATCCAGGCCAATCCGCATGAGTTTACGGGTGAGGTCATCGATTTGGGAGGCGTCTGCAACCAGGATGAATGGTTCTTCATAATTAAGGTACCATCCCGCCCAGGTGCTGAAAGAATTATTCCCCTGGATATTGATCGTGCCCGGGATAAATCCTTTTGCGAAATCAACTTTATTACGGGTATCAATCACCATGATTCCATTTGCAAGGGCCTCTTTTGCTGCAGCCGGACTGAGTTTTTTCAAAACAGGTACTTCAGTCAGCAGCGGGCGATCCACCTTATTGAGCTTTTTCATCATGGCGAAATATTTCGGAGGCTCAGGCTGATCGGTCAGCAGGAAGTCTACGAAACCCTTTTCGTTATCCTTGTACCGGAATGCCCAGCTTCTTGCTTTTTCATATCCAACCGTGGAACTGGGAACAGCACCCAGGGCTTTGCCACAGGCAGAACCCGCACCATGACCAGGCCAAACCTGCACAAAATCCGGGAGCTCGCTGAACCTGCGAAGTGATTCATACAACTGGCGCGCTCCTTTGTCCTGCGTGCCTTTGATACCGGCTGCTTTTTCCAACAAATCAGGGCGACCGATATCACCAACGAAAATAAAGTCTCCGGTGAAGATCATAACCGGTTCATCGCTGGCAGGTGTATCTGTGAGTAGAAAACTGATGCTTTCAGGTGTATGTCCGGGTGTATGCATCACTTCCAGTTTGAGATTCCCCACCATCAATGTATCGCCATCTTTTACAGCTTCGTGCGGAAATTCATATTCCCAACCTTCACCACCTTCGGCGGAGAGGTACATTTTGCCACCAGTTACGGCTGCCAGTTCGCGGGAACCGGCAAGGAAGTCGGCGTGAATATGGGTTTCCAGAATATGCGTGATTTTCATGTTCTGCTGTTTAGCGATTTCGAGATAGGTATCGATATCTCTTTTCGCATCAATAACTGCGGCTACTCCCGCTTTCTGACAACCAATAAAATAACTGGCCTGTGCTAGTGATTTGTCGTAGATGTGTTGAAAAAACATGGTTCTATTATTTAAAAGTTTAGTGTTTGTTTAATTGAGGAACAGTTCTTTTACGATGATATAAATTCCCATTACCAGCACGAACCAGCCAAAGCCTTTTTTCAATCCTTCAGCAGATACTTTTTTGCTTAATTTATTCCCGATAAAAATTCCGATAATGGCAAGTCCAGTTACAGAGAGTAACAGGTTCCAGTCCATGGAAGCATTTTTCAGATCTCCGGTAAAGCCGATTAATGATTTGGCGGCGATGATCAACAGAGAAGTACCAACTGCCTGTTTCATTGGCAGCTTGCTAAGTAATACCAGTGCGGGAATAATTAAAAATCCACCACCTGCGCCTACGAGTCCGGTTAAAGTACCAACTACAACACCTTCAAGTAAAATGACGGGATAATTAAATTTTTGTTCCGCCACAGCCTCTTCGTTCGCTGCTTCCTTTTTGCTGCGGATCATAGATACGGAAGCAAAGACCATGAGTACGGCAAAGAGCAGCATCATTAAAAGCGACTTGGTAAAGACAATGGAACCGATGGTAAACAATTCATCGGGAATAGCGGGTACGATAAATGCGCGGGTAGCGTACACTGCCGCAATGGAAGGCAGACCAAAAATCAGGGCAGTCTTTAGGTTGATTTCATTTCCCTTGTATTTGGGAAAGCTACCCACCAGGCTGGTTGAGCCAACAATGAACAGGGAGTACGCGGTTGCAACTACAGGTTGCACTCTGAATAGATAAACCAGTACTGGTACGGTGAGGATGGATCCGCCTCCGCCAATCAGGCCGAGTGAGATTCCGATAACCAGTGATGCAATGTAACCGACGATTTCCATATCCTTTGTATTAGAACACAAAGTTGATGAAAGGAAATACCTTTTTCGGTGATGGTAGTCACATTGCCTGCGTGACTTATATCACACAAAAAAGCCGCCTGTTTCCGACCGACCGGAGGAACAAAGCGGCTTATAAACCAACTGCCAGAAAACCAACTTATAACATTGTTGTAGGTGCTTCGTAGGTTGTTTTAGGGAGATTTGTTTTCGACAATGCAGCAAATCCACCTTTTATATTGATCAGGTTCTCATATCCTCTTGCTTTCAGAATGGAAGCCGTGATCATAGAACGATACCCGCCTGCGCAATGGATATAATAGGTGCTGTTTTTATCCAGCATGCTCATATTCGAATTGATGAAGTCGAGCGGGAAGTTGACAGTGCCTTCAATATGCTGGCTATTGTATTCAGATTCGCGACGCACATCCAGTACTTTCATTTCCGGGTTCTTCTTATAGAGTTCTGCAAACTCCGGTGCTTCTATTTCGTTTATCTGCTCAGTTGGAAATCCTGCACTAATCCAGGCTTTCACACCTCCTTTCAGATAACCAAGAGTATTATCATAGCCTACACGAGCCAGTCGCACAACGGCTTCTTCTTCCTTACCTGAATCTGTAATCAGCAGGATCGGTTGTTTCAGATCGGTTACAAGTGTTCCTACCCAGGGCGCAAAATTATCATCCAGTCCGATGAAGATGGCACCCGGGAGGAATGCCTTCGGAAACTCGTCTTTACTGCGTGCATCAATTACCAGGGCTTCTTGAGTTTCCCAAACCAGTTGAAAATCTTTTGGCTCCAGTGCCGTGGTTCCTCTCCGAATGATCTGGTCGATGCTGTTTAATCCCCCCGTCACATTCATGATCACGTTGTGCGGGAAATACTGGGGAGGAGCCACCAATCCATCCGTCACTTCTTTGATAAATTCTTCGCGCGTCATATCTGCCCGAAGCGCATAGTTGAATTGCTTCTGGTTGCCGAGTGTGTCGGTAGTTTCCTTGCTCATGTTTTTACCGCAGGCACTACCCGCACCGTGACCGGGATAAACGATGATTTCATCCGGAAGGGTCATGATCTTATTGCGGAGGGAATCGAAAAGCTGTCCGGCCAGGAATTCAGGCGTAATCTCCTTTTTCACTTTCTGAACCAGGTCAGGGCGACCAACATCACCAATAAAGAGGGTATCCCCGGTAAAGATCGCCTGCTCCTTACCTGCCTCATCTATCAGCAGGTAGGTGGTGGATTCCATGGTATGTCCGGGTGTATGAAGTACTTTGATTTTTATCTTACCAAGCGGCAGTATTTCGCCATCAGTTGCGATATGAGCAGGATAACCAGGAGCCGCTGTTGGACCAAAAACAATGGTGGCGCCGGTTTTGGCAGCCAGGTCGAGATGGCCACTCACAAAATCAGCATGGAAATGTGTTTCGAGGATGTATTTGATTTTAGCATGATCCTTTGCTGCCCGCTCCATATAAGGTTTGGTTTCCCGCAGCGGATCAATAATCAGGGCTTCTCCTTCACTCTCAATATAATAGGCTGCTTCTGCCAGGCATCCGGTGTAAATCTGTTCAATTTTCATGATGGTCAATTTTGTACATCAAATTTGACCAGGTTCCGTCGCCGGATTTGTATCCTTAGTTACAGAGGAGAGTGATTTAGGTCAGGTGCAGAGATGAGAAAAATCAGGACAATTATGAATTATGAATTGGGAATTATGAATTAGTATGGAAATCCATACCCAACTTCATAATTCCCAATTCAAAATTCTTACTTCCTTTAGTTTCTGCTTTCCACAATATGCTGATCGATCTGGCTTTCGAGTTCTTTCTGGGCTTTGATTTCTTTCAGCTTTTTGCCATAGGCCATTTTGGTGATCAGTACATACAATACCGGAACCACAAAGATGGCCAGCGTAGTGGCGGCGATCATACCACCAAAAACGGTCCAGCCGATAGTGCGGCGCGATTCGGCAGCTGCTCCTGTAGCAAATGCCAGTGGCAATACACCCAGGATAAAGGCCAGGGAAGTCATAACGATAGGGCGTAACCGAAGCTGAACCGCCTGCAGCGTTGCATATACGATATCAATGCCTTTATCCACGCGTTCTTTAGCAAACTCTACAATCAGGATGGCATTTTTGGCAGCGAGACCAATCAAGGTAATCAAACCAATCTGCGCATAGATATTATTGGAAAGTGCTGGCATGAGGGTCAATGTCAGGATGGAACCGAATGCCCCAATGGGCACCGCAAACAATACGGAGAACGGTATTGACCAGCTTTCATACAGGGCAGCCAGGAACAGAAATACAAAGATCACAGAAATCATAAAGATGACGGTCTGCTGACTACCGGCCGCTACTTCTTCCCGTGTCAGACCGGAAAACTCATAACTATAACCCGCAGGCAGGGTACTGGCCACTTCCTGCAACGCTTCGATGGCCTGTCCAGAGCTGAAGCCTGGTTTGGCAGATCCATTGATCTGTGCAGATCGGAAGATATTAAAGTGGTTGATCACTGCAGGCGTTTCAATCACCGATGTTTTGACAAGTGATCCCAGCGGAATCATATTACCCATGCTATTGCGTACATAGAATTTTTCAATTCCGGCCAGCGAACTTCTGAAATTGCTATCGGCCTGACTCACCACACGGAAATTTCTTCCATAAATATTAAAATCGTTCACATAACTGCTTCCAAGGAAATTGGACAATGTGCTAAACACTTCCGAAACCGGTACCCCCAATTTTTTGGCCTGTTCGCGGTTTACATCCAGTTTATAGGAAGGCGTACGGGCATTAAAGAAGGTATATGCCATGGCAATTTCAGGACGCTGGTTGAGCTTGCCTACAAATTCATTTACCACCTGCTCAAATTTCTTGACATCATCCGCTCCACCGGATTGCTGCAACTCAAAGGAGAAACCTGAAGTGGAACCCAAACCCGGAATAGCCGGTGGCGCAATAACCAGAATTCTTGCTTCCTTGATATCTGCAGTAGCTGCACGGATTTTATTCATAATCTCCATCGCATGCTGGTCTTTGTTCTTGCGGAGGCCCCATGCTTTCAGGTTCACAAACACAGTACCGGCATTGGATTTATTGGAAAAACTGATAATGTTCAAACCAGCCAGACCACCTACTACTCTTGTTTCCGGAATGGCAGAAATGCGTTTGATCAGCTCATTGTTCATTTCAACACTGCGCGTGGTGGAAGTGGCTTCCGGCATTTCATAGGTCACCAGTACACGACCCTCATCTTCCGTAGGAATGAATCCTGTTGGTTTCGCTTTGAAGAGCAGGAAGAGTCCCACAAACAGCGCAATCATCATACCCAGCACCCAGGGAGTATGACGTATCCAGCTACCCACTGATTTCGCATACCCACGGGTTACTTTATTAAACCAGTTGTTGAAATTATAGAAGAATTTTTCCAGGAAATTTTTCTTTGCATCCGCAGCTTTAGACGGACGTAACATCAGGGTACAAAGAGCGGGAGTAAGCGAAAGTGCCACAAAGGCTGAAATCAAAACAGAAACAGCAATTGTAATCGCAAACTGCTGATACAAACGCCCTACGATACCGGGAATAAATCCAACCGGGATGAATACTGCTGCCAAAATGAGTGCAATCGCAATAACGGGACCGGAAATTTCCTTCATCGCTTTTTGCGTAGCTTCCTTTGGCGACATTTTCTCATGATCAATATTATGCTGCACGGCTTCTACCACTACAATCGCATCATCCACCACAATACCGATTGCCAGTACGAAGGCAAACAGGGTGAGGGTGTTGATGGTAAAACCAAGCGGACCAAAAAAGATAAACGTGCCGATCAGTGATACAGGAATCGCCAGCAAGGGAATAAAAGTAGCTCTCCAGCTTTGCAGGAAAAGAAACACTACCAGCACTACCAGGATCAGGGCTTCCACCAGGGTATGCAATACTTCATTGATGGATTCTTCCACCACTGAAACCGTTTCCAGTGGCACTACATAATCTATGTCTTTGGGAAAGGTTGGGCGAAGGTTATCCAGCGCTTTCTGAATACCCTTATAGGTATCCAGTGCATTCGCACCGGGTGCCTGGTAAATCAGGAGAAAGGCCGCAGGTTTTCCATCTTCCACAAAGGCATTGATGCCGTAATCAAATTTTCCCAGCTCTACACGGGCAACATCTTTCAGATAAACAATGGAGCCATCTGCGGGACGGGTTCTCACAATGATATTCTCAAATTGCTCCTGTGTAGTTAACCGGCTGTTGGTAAGAATTGTGTATTCAAAAGCCTGCGTACCGGGCTGTGGATTACCACCAACGGTACCAGCTGCCACCTGGAGGTTTTGCTCCTGCAGGGCCTGGTTTACTTCGGCCGGCGTCATATTCAGTGCAGCCAGTTTCTCCGGATTGAGCCAAACGCGCATGGAAAAATCATCCGCACGGGTGAACACATCACCTACCCCTTTTACCCGCGTGATGGCATCCTTCACATACAGGTTCACATAGTTTCCGATAAAAGTTGCATCATGTGATTCGTTGGGTGAATAGAACCCAAGCACCATCATCACACTGGGATTTCTCTTTCTAACGGTAAGGCCTAATCGCTTAACGGCATCTGGCAAGGAGGGTTCAGCAACACTTACACGGTTCTGTACATCGAGGGTGGCAATATCAATATCGGTACCCACTTCAAAATTGACCGTAATACTGCTTTGTCCGCTTGCAGTACTGTTACTGGTCATATAGGTCATACCGGGGGTACCATTAATCTGGGTTTCAATGGCGGTGGTGGTGGTCTGTTCCACTGTCTGCGCATCGGCACCAATGAAGTTACCGCTTACAGATACCGTTGGCGGAGTAATATCCGGGTATTGGGCAACCGGCAGATTAATCAGCGAAATAATACCCACCAGTACAATCACGATGGATACTACTATTGCTGTTACAGGCCGTTTGATAAATATATCTGCTATCATGCTATTCGTTCTTCTACTGATGAATCTGATTATTGTTTGGCAGGCGTTGTAGCTGCAGGTGGAACGGATTCAATTTTCATCCCTTCACGAAGGTTCTGTACACCTTGCGTAACGATGGAATCACCCGCCTGCAGTCCGGATTTAACGATGATATCGGCGCCAATGGGATTGCCCAATACCAGTTTTTGTTGTGTTACCGTACTGCTATCTGTTTTCTTGTAAACAAAAAATTCGCCTAGTTGCTCTACCACTGCTTTATACGGGATGAGCAGTGCCTGTCCGCCCGATTGGTTTTTCACTTTCAGGGTTCCGTTCATGCCGGCACGAAGGCGTTCTTCTTTATTGGGAAATACTACCCTTGCCTTGATGGTTCCGGTTTGTGCATCCACAGCCCGATCCAGTAATACCAGTTTGCCCGGTGCAGGGTATTCATCGGCTCCAAATGCCAGGCGGAAGACAGAGTCTTTGTCTGCTGTATTCAGCAGTTGCGTAAACCGATAGATCTGCGACTGATCGAGATTAAAATCAACCGCCATATCTCCCGTAGAGGATACGGTATTCAGTATGGTTTGTCCGGCAGTAACAGGAGCTCCCGGTTTCACCAGGGAAATTCCGATCAGGCCATCAAAGGGAGCGGTAATCCGGGTATACCGAACACTTGTTTGTGCTGCCGCGATGGACGCTTTTGCTGCATCTACCTGCTTTTTGGCAACTTCCAGAGCGGCATCCGCATTGTCTACCAGCTGACGGGCAACCGCATCATTTTTCTGCAGTTCATGATAACGATCCGCATCTTTCTGTGCGCGGGAAAGATTGGCTTCCTGCACATTCAGATTGGCAATCGCCTGCTGATAATTGGCGTTGTATAATTGGGCATCGATACTATAAAGGAGCTGGCCCTTGCGTACACGTTGTCCATCTTTAAAATGAGTGCTGGTAACAAATCCGCTTACCTGTGCGCGCAGTTCTACCTGATTAAGGGCAGTAAGGGTAGCAGGAAATTCATCGTAATAAATCGGATTTCCGGCCTGTACTGCTTCCACCGTTACTTTCATGGCAGTGGGTGCCATGGGTCCGGCCTGCTGTTGCTGCTGTCCGCAGGCAGCCAATATTATTGATCCGATAATTGCTGTATATAGTCTGTTTCTCATACCAGTTGATTAATAGTTAAATTGTCCGAGTTCTTTTTGTACATCTACTTTGCTGGCCAATACATTGTACAGCGCCGTATAATAATTGATAGTGGCCGTGCGCAGATCTGTTTCTGCATTGATTACTTCCAGGTAGGTTTTGATACCATTCCGGTATTGTAATTGAATGACATCATATACTTCTCTTGCCAGGTCCAGGTTTTCCTTCAGCGCCAGGTAATTGGTGTAAGTGCTCTTATAAGTGGCGATCGCCTGTGAGTAGGCCGCGTTCACAGAATTCTTCAGGCTGAGCAGATCCAGTTTGGTACGTTCCAGCTGCCATTCTGCAGCATCAATGGCCGACTTCCGTTTACCTCCCTGAAAAATGGGAAAGCCCAATGTGATCGCAGCAAAAGAAGCGGGATAATTCACATTGTAAAGCTTCGAAAATTCATTGTTGAGGTAGTTCAGGTTGTAGGCGCCGTTCAGTGATACATTCGGCAGATAGGCCCACTTATTATATTTCAGGTTGGCTTCCTGCAGTTTGATCTGCGTAGAAAGTAATTGAAATTCGATCCGGTTGTTCAGTTCAGGATTCTCATCTGCCGGTGCGGTGATGGATTGTTCCAATGCAACACTATCATATTTCAAATCGATGGGTGCTTCCACCGGGTAGCCCATCAACGATTTCAGGTATTCCTGCTTTGCTTTGAGGATTTCCTCATTGGCAGTTTTGGAAGCCTTCGCATTGTTAAGTGCGATGGTAGCACGTTTGAAATCTGTTTTGTCTGCAACGCCTGCATCGTACTGGAATTTAGCATCCTGCAGGCTGCGTTCGATGCGACGGATATTTTCATCCGCAACCTTTACCTGCTGGGTAGTTGCCAGCACATCGTAATAGGCTTTTGATACAGCCACCACGACGTCAATTTTTCGTTGTGTAGTTGTTTGCAGCGATTGCTGTACCACATCAGCACGCGTTCTGCGGGCCAGTAATACATCGCGGTTGAACAGGGTCTGCGACAACGTAAACTGCAGGGCAGAAACATTGTCCACGCCCAGTTTAACCGGGTTTCCACCAATGATATTTGTTTGCACAATAAAGTTGTGCTGCAGGCTGTAATTGAAGTTTACCTGTGGATACCAGTCGGCCAGCCGGTTGCGGATATTGGCTCCGGTGATTTTTTCGTCAAGTACCGACTGTTGCAAAAGAGGCTGATTCTTCAGAGAAAAGGCAATGGCCTGCTCCAGATCCAGTTGTGTTGGTAAACTGTCGGGTACAGCCTGCCCAATGCCCTGTAACCACCCCAGCAGGAGTGCGGACAAGATTAGTGTTGTTCTCATCGTTTGATTTGTTTCGCTTCTACTATGGCTTATTAGCCGGCAATCGTCTTCAACTTCCGGATGTATTTATCCAGCAGTTCAGTATTCAGGATGTACGTGTAATTGCGACCGGATTTTTCAGGTTCGATCAGTCCTGCTTCCACCAGGGTTTTGATGTGATGGCTGATGGAAGGCTGAGCCAGGTCCAGTTTTTGAACGATGGCTGCGCATTCCAATACCCCTTTTTTCTTTGAAATTGCTTCGAGGATTCGGAGGCGGTTCTGATCGCCCATTGCCTTTGACACTTTCTCAAACTGTTTCCAATCCATGATGAAAATTCATTGAAGGATGCAAATGTATTGATTTAATGTTGCAGCAGTGGTTTTATATTTTGCAGTATTTGTGGGAAATTTAGAAGAATGGAGGAAAGGAAGAGGGAAGAATGGAGGAAAGGAGACGAAGGAGACGAAGGAGACGGGAGACAAAGGAGGCGGGAAACGAAGGAGGAATGGAAGATGGAGGAAAGGAAGATGGAGGAAAGGAAGAAAGGAGACGAAGGAGGCGGGACTACTCCCCTGCCTCCTTTGTTCCCTTTGCCTCCTTTGTCCCCTTTGTCTCCCTTCTCCCTTCTCCCTTCTCCCTTCTCACGTCTCACATCTCACATCTCACGTCTCACATTTTTCATGCCCTTC
>CAZJNY010000014.1:0-4377 GCA_964547405.1 uncultured Flavihumibacter sp.
TGAAAGAGCAGGACAAAGGAATTGTATTGCTGCACGGCTTACCCGGTACCGGTAAAACTACCTACCTGCGGTATCTGATCGGGAGAGTGAAAAAGAAAGTATTGTTCCTTTCTCCTTCCGTTGCCGGCAACCTGATGAATCCGGATTTTATGGATTTGCTGATCGAACACCCGAATTCTATCCTGGTGATTGAAGATGCAGAGAATATCATCCTGGACCGTACTTATCAATCCAATCATTCTGTCAGCAACCTGCTGAACCTGAGTGATGGCTTGTTGAGTGATTGTCTGAATGTTCAGATCATCTGTACGTTCAACAGTGCACTGCACCTGGTGGATCCTGCCTTATTAAGAAAAGGACGACTGATTGCCCAATATGAATTCGGCAAACTGAGTGTCGACAAAGCACAACAACTGGCTGGCAAACTGAACATCGAAACAACCATCGATGCACCGGTTTCACTGGCAGAATTATTGAACCCGGCTTCTACCAACTACGAACCTAAAAAAACACAAGTGATGGGGTTCCGAAGGGTATTGGCCACCAATTAAAAAAATGGAAAATAAATTACCATCGGCCGTTGAATCATCCCTGAATACACAGGGCATTCAATTCAATATATATGGCCGGAAACAAATTGAAGAATCTGCCCTGCACCAGATGTACCAGGCCGCGCGCTTACCCATCAGCGTGGCCGGTGCTCTGATGCCGGATGCACACCACGGTTATGGATTACCAATTGGCGGTGTGCTCGCCACTAAAAATGCAGTCATTCCCTATGGCGTAGGAGTGGATATAGGCTGCCGCATGGCACTGAGTATCTTTCCTGTAAAAGGGGCTGTACTTAACCAGAAACCCGGTTTTTTTGAACGCATACTGGATGAGCAAACCCTGTTTGGAAGTAGCAAACAGTTTGATCGTTCACCCGATCATGCGGTGATGGACAACCGGCTCTTTTTCGAGATCCCTTTTCTCAAGTACCTGCACACCCGGGCCTGGAAACAACTGGGAAGCTCCGGAAGTGGCAATCACTTTGTGGAATTCGGGATCGTGAAAATTGAGGAGAAAGACAGCACATTGGGCATGCCAGCAGGTGAATGGCTGGGACTTCTGTCTCATTCGGGATCACGTGCACTGGGGGCAAAGATCGCGCAGCACTATACGCAGCTCGCAATCTCCACCCGCCGACTGCAGGGGGAAAGCAAACACCTGTCGTGGTTATACCTTGAAGAGGAAGCAGGTGTTGAATACTGGGCTGCCATGAACCTGGCCGGCGATTATTCCGCCGCCTGTCATGAACTGATTCACAAAAAAATTGCGAAGGCAATTGGAGAGAAACCAGTAGCAACGGTACAGAACCATCACAATTTTGCCTGGAAGGAAATGATCAACGGCGAAGAACTGATTGTTCACCGGAAAGGCGCTACGCCGGCTGGAGAAAATGTACTTGGTATCATTCCTGGTTCCATGACGGCTCCCGGTTATATTGTGAAAGGAAAGGGTGCGGCATCTTCTTTGCAATCTGCTTCACATGGAGCTGGAAGACAGATGAGTCGTCGCGCTGCCAATGAATCCATCACCAGATCCGCCATGAAGCTGGCACTGAAAGAAGCGAATGTCAGCCTGATCGGCGGTGGTGTGGATGAAGCACCCCAGGCCTATAAAAACCTGGAAGAAGTGATGGCCTGTCAAACGGATCTTGTATCAATTTTGGGTAGTTTTCAACCCAGAATCGTGAAGATGGACGGACATTAAAAGAACAACTATGACCTATCATTTTTTAGGAACTACTACAGAGCAGCTAAGCCAGATCGGATTTGGGTGCATGTCGCTCAAAGCGGGACAAGCTTCTACTGCCTCCATAATTGATGCCGCCCTCGATGGTGGCATCAATTATTTTGATACGGCTGATCTCTATGAGCAGGGCGCGAATGAAGAGCTGATCGGGAGCCTGCTGAAGCCGCATCGCAACAAGATATTCATCGCCACCAAGGTAGGTAACCAGTGGCGGGAAGATGGCAGTGGCTGGGATTGGAACCCGCGCAAGGAGTATATTCTTCAGGCAGCGGAAGCTTCTCTAACCCGATTAAAAACCGATCGCATTGATCTCTACCAGTTACATGGCGGAACGATTGAAGACCCCATTGACGAAACGATTGAAGCATTTGAAATCCTGAAAGCGGCAGGAAAGATCCGGTATTATGGCATCTCCTCTATCCGTCCGAATGTGATCAGGCAATACGTACAAAAGAGCCAAATCAGTAGTGTAATGATGCAATACAGTGTGCTGGACCGGAGGCCGGAAGAAACTTGTCTGCCTCTACTCGCTGCCAATAAGATTAGCGTATTGGCAAGAGGAACACTAGCCAGCGGGATGCTGATCAATAAAGCTGGTAAAGATTATCTCGGACATGCCGCCACTGAAGTAAACAGGATCCAGTTGCAACTAACGGAAATCGCTAACCGCTATGAGGTGCAACCGGAATCAGTGGCTATCCACTATGCGGTATCCAAACCGGCTATTGGAGCTGCTGTGATCGGGATTCGCACCATGGAACAGTTAGAACAGGCAGTAACCGCTTTTAACCAACAAGTGCCTGCTGCTGCGCTGGAGGAAGTAGAATCGATCGCGCCGGCAAAAACCTATGCGGATCACCGTTAGCAGTGCTTATCCTTCGGAATAAAAATCAAGCAGGGAGGCGATATACACTTCTTCCCAGCCTTCGGTGATTTCATCGTAAACATCATCCGGAATATTGGTCTGGCGTACTTCCATGGAAGTACCCTGTTTGTGTTCGTGTAATTTAATGGTGACAATGGAAGGAGCTTCTGCATCTTCCCCGAAATACCATTCCTGTACAATCTTTTTACCGGGTTCGAATTCCAGGTTTTTACCCACAATACTCTCTTCCCACAAGGAAAATTCGGAATCCGGTTCTTCTGACATTATTGCATCTGCACCTGCCCACAATTGTACAGTAGCCGGGTTAGTCAATGTCCGATAGAGTTGCTCCGGATCAACCGGCATCATGAAATATTTCTTGAAGTCTTTCATGCCCTAAAAGTACGCAACCGGGGGCATCAGGCAGCCAGTTTCTTCCAGAGGCGCAGGTATTCGTATTGCAGATCCTCGTGCAGGGACTCAATCAGCTTTTTGGTTTTTTTAAGCTGGGTGAGATAGAGGTTCATCAGCACCGGCGTTTTTTGTACCGGCAATCCGGAATCCTTCAGCAAGCGCAGGTAATGCAGCAGAAGAGCCACTTCCGATTCTTTATTCCCTATATATCGCGCCTGCTTGTTGACATTCCGGAGAATCTTACGCAGGGTTTTTTTGGCAAAATAGACATGGGAAACGTTCATGGTGGCGAACTCTGCTTCCATTTCCAGTTTGAGTTCCCCCACGTACCGATCGGTCTCCTCCGACTCAAACAACAGGTAGGACAGTAACTCCTTGTTCTCTTTTTTGAATTTTGCGAGTCGCAGGGTGATATCCACCAGTTTGTTGGGTGGAAGTGCCTGCAAGGCTTCCTTGATCTCGTGTACCGTAGCCGCTTTCATTCGGTTCTGCCTGATTATTTCAGGCAATTTAGCCTCTTCCCCCAAACTAAACTAGCTTTGCGCCATGTCTACTCCTTTTTATTCGCTGGAATCGATTCTGGCCGCCTTTAAGATCAAATCACTCAATCCCATGCAGGAAGCCTCGTTGGCCGCCAACCGCGAGCAGGAAAACATCATCCTGCTTTCTGCTACCGGATCAGGTAAAACCCTGGCTTATCTCTTACCGGTACTCGACCAGATTGATCCGGATAAAAAAGGAACGCAGGCCCTGATCATTGCGCCCTCTCGCGAACTGGCCCTGCAAATTGAAGACGTAGCAAAAAAAATGGGAACGGGTTTGAAAGTGACAGCCTGTTATGGCGGACATAAACGCGAGATCGAAGAGAATAATTTACTCGAAGCCCCTGCTATTATTGTGGGCACACCAGGCCGTCTGGGGGATCATATCCGTCGCGAGAACATTAAAACCGACACCATCCACACCCTGGTGCTGGATGAATTTGATAAATCCGTAGAGTTTGGATTTGAAGAAGAGATGTCCTTCGTGGTGGGCAGTCTGCCTGCTTTGAAGAAACGCATCCTGGTATCGGCCACCGAGGCGATGGAGTTGCCCCGTTTCCTGAAGATGCAGCAAGCCACCACCCTGAATTTCCTGACAGGCGAAAGCTCCGGTGCCCTGGAAATCAAACTGGCCCGGGCAACCGAAGCAGATAAACTGGATTCCCTGTTCCGGCTCATCTGTCATTTGGGCAATCGCTCCACCATTGTGTTTTTGAACCACCGGGATGCGGTGCAACGCACCAGTGAATACCTGAAAGA
>CAZJNY010000014.1:4477-5561 GCA_964547405.1 uncultured Flavihumibacter sp.
CAGCTCAACAAAAAGGCCCGGACAATCCGGGCCTTTAGCTTTACTGGGTTGGTTTTTCGAATCTCCTGTACTAATCAACTTAGGATCCGCAGCTGATACAGCCATCCTGCATCGTACACACAGCCCCTTCTGCTACCTGGGTCTGGTCAACCACGGGGGTCATATTCTGTCCGCCCTGCTTTTCCACGGTAAACTGAACGGCCTGTGCTGCTGCCTGCGTACGCAGGTAATACATGCCGGTTTTCAGTCCCTTTTTCCAGGCGTAAAAATGCATGGAGGTTAATTTGGAAGCAGTTGGATTGCTTACAAACAGATTCAGGCTCTGGCTCTGGCAGATATAAGCTCCCCTATCAGCCGCCATATCAATGATGGTCCGCTGTTTAATTTCCCAAACGGTTTTATACAACTCACGGATCTCTTCCGGAATGCTGGTAATCTGCTGGATAGACCCATTGGCAGCAATGATCCGGTTTTTCATGTCATTATCCCACAGGCCTAATGCCACCAGGTCTTTCAACAGATGTTTGTTCACGATCACGAATTCACCACTCAACACCCTGCGACTGTAAATATTGGAGGTATAGGGCTCAAAACATTCGTTGTTGCCGAGGATCTGTGAAGTGGAAGCAGTTGGCATCGGTGCTACCAGTAAGGAGTTACGTACACCATGTTCAATTACTTCATTACGCAGGCTTTCCCAATCATGTCTGCCGGATGGCTGCACCTTCCACAAATCAAACTGGAACTGACCCTTTGACAAAGGAGAACCATGGAAGGTTTCATAAGGTCCCTGCTCTTTGGCCAGGTCCTTACTGGCGGTCATCGCAGCAAAGTAGATCGTCTCGAAAATATTACGATTTAGCATAGCCGCTAATTCCGATTCAAAAGGTAAGCGAAGCAGGATAAACGCATCCGCCAATCCCTGTACGCCTAAACCAATCGGACGGTGCCGGAGGTTGGAACGTTTTGCTTCTTCAACGGGGTAATAGTTTACATCAATTACCTTATTCAGATTGAGCGTTACCTGGTAGGTAACTTCATATAATTTTTCAAAATCAAACTTGCCATCTTTTACAAAACGGGG
>CAZJNY010000014.1:5661-36787 GCA_964547405.1 uncultured Flavihumibacter sp.
GGTGCTTCATGCGGGCAAAACAGTGTCCAGTCGCCATTGTCCTCCACGCGCTGCATAAACAGATCCGGGATCCACAGTGCATAAAACAAATCACGTGCACGCAGCTCTTCCTTACCATGGTTCTTACGCAGATCCAGGAATTCAAACACATCGGCATGCCAGGGCTCCAGGTAAATGGCAAAAGCCCCTTTTCGTTTACCCCCGCCCTGGTCAACATAACGGGCGGTATCATTGAATACCCTCAGCATGGGAATGATACCATTGCTGGTTCCATTGGTGCCTCCAATATAGGTACCGGTTGCACGGATATTGTGAATAGCCAGCCCAATTCCACCTGCACTCTGGGAGATCTTTGCGGTTTGTTTCAACGTATCATAAATACCATCAATGCTATCATCTTTCATGGTCAGCAGAAAACAACTGGAGAGCTGTGGCTTGGGCGTGCCTGCATTAAACAATGTAGGCGTCGCATGTGTGAACCAGCGCTCACTCATCAGGTTATAGGTTTTGATCGCCTGCTCCAAGTCATCTTTATGAATACCGATTGCTACGCGCATGTACAAATGTTGCGGACGTTCTGCAATCTTTCCATTGATGCGCAACAGGTAAGATTTCTCCAGGGTTTTGAATCCGAAATAATCAAAACCGAAATCACGATCGTAGATAATAGTGCTGTCCAGCAGCTCGGCATTGGTTTCAATTACCTGCATTACCTCATCCGAAATCAATGGCATGTGTTTGCCTGTTGCTGCATCGATGTACTGATGCAGGGCGCGCATGGTATCGCTGAAGGATTTCTTTGTATTCTTATGCAGGTTACTCACCGCAATCCGGGAGGCCAGCAGGGCATAATCCGGGTGACGGGTAGTAAGACTCGCAGCAGTTTCAGCAGCAAGGTTATCCAACTCAGTAGTGGTTACGCCATCATAGATACCTTCAATGGTTTTTTTCGCGATATCGTGCACATCTACCAGCGGACTCAGTCCATAGGAGAGTTTCTGAATGCGGGCAGTGATCTTATCGAATTTTACGGATTCTTTACGGCCGTTTCTTTTTATAACAAACATGGTTAAACGCTTTAATCAATTTTAAAAATCTTCGTCGAGAGAGAAGGATTGTCCGGTTGCACCGCTCATCACACCTGACTTCTGGTAATCACCTACTCTTTTTTCAAAGAAGTTGGTTTTGCCCTGCAAGGAGATCATCTCCATAAAATCAAAAGGATTGGCGGTGTTGAACATTTTCGGATAACCGAGTTCGCCCAGCCAGCGGTCGGCTACAAACTCGATGTATTGTTGCATGAGGCGGGCATTCATCCCGATCAGGTCAACCGGTAATGCTTCCGTGATAAATTCCTTTTCGATCGTAACCGCATCACCGATAATACTGAATACCTGTTCCTGGGTGAGCTTCTCCGACAGCATGCTGTAGAGCAGGCAGGCGAATTCACAGTGCATGCCTTCATCGCGACTGATCAGTTCATTGCTGAATGTGAGTCCGGGCATAAGTCCGCGTTTCTTCAGCCAGAAAATGGAGCAGAAGCTACCACTAAAGAAAATCCCTTCTACGGCAGCGAAGGCAACCAGGCGTTCTGCAAAATTTCCCTGCTCGATCCAGCGGAGGGCCCATTCCGCTTTTTTGGTAACAGCGGGAACGGTATCAATGGCATGAAAAAGGCGGTCTTTTTCAACCGGGTCTTTCACATAGGTATCAATCAGGAGGGCATAGGTTTCGGAGTGGATATTTTCCATCATGATCTGGAACCCGTAGAAGCAGCGGGCTTCGGGCAATTGCACTTCACTCATGAAGTTAACGGCCAGGTTTTCATTCACGATACCATCGCTGGCGGCAAAAAAGGCCAGTACATGCGAAATAAAGTGACGTTCCCCGTCATTCAGGTTCGCCCAGTCGGCCAGGTCGGCACTGAGGTCAATTTCCTCTGCGGTCCAGAAGCTGGCCTCATGTTTTTTATACATTTCCCAGATGGCGGGATATTTAATGGGGAGGATCACGAACCGATCCTTGTTTTCCTTCAGCAACACTTCGTTTTGCATGCTAGTATGTTTAGATAGATATATCAGTTTTCCGCGGTGCAAGGGCTGATACGTCCAGGGCTTGCAGAATCTGCAGTCCCGATGCGTGTTGCCTATGCCGGTACCTTACGCGGGAAGGTCCTAACAAAACAGAATCGGCAGGTATCTGGCTTTACGCTTGAGCGCATTACAGTTGCCCGTCAGCCCACGAGTTACACGTGGTTCCCTATTAATCAGCCAGGTGGTATTCGGCTGAACCGATGCTGTGATGACAAGAACTGAACACGAAAGTAGGGGTATGCGAAAAAGGAGGGGGTTGAATCTTTTTCACACCTGTGGAAAGAAAGTCCAAACTCAGATGGAGTGCAGGGTTAGCCAGCTGACAAGCCAACGGTAAGGGATAGTCGAAAAGATCAATCCTGCCACTACTGAAATTGCCCCGAGCCATCCCATCAGACCACTGCGGCCCGGAAACCGGTAAAAGGCGAATTTCAGGTGTACAATCATGCCGATCAGGAAGGGAAGATTGAACCAGATGGGGGGCACCCGAACCGGGAGCCAGACCAGAATTTTTGCATAAATCACCATCACCAGCATAAGAAAGGAGAGAAAGTACAAGGCGAAAATGACATGTTTGCCATACTGTTGATTTTGTTTGCCACCAAAGGGCCAGCTAAAGAGTGCGATCACCGGCACGAGCAGGATAACAAACAATTTTGAATAATTGACCACTTTCGCATCATAGAGCTGCCCGAGGGCGATTATGTCCAGGTTTTTTTCAGCGGCAATTTTTTCGGCAATCTGCCTTACCCCGTTACCATAATTATGATCGATGAAAAACCATTTGGCGGGAATATGGAAAATATCATAGGTACCAAGGAAGAAGAAGAAAAGAATGTTGCAAAGGAAGAAAACCTGGAAGGGTTTCATATATGGTTTTCTGACACCCCGGATAAATTCAGCAGTGAGTAATCCGGGTTTAAACAACAGGGCTTTGGCTGATTTGAACAGTTTTGAATCGAGATGGGTAAAAACATCAACTCCCTGTTCCAGCAGGTGCATAATTGTAAAATCAGAAGCGCTGATTTTCTTTTCTCCGCAGGCTGAACAAAATTTCCCCTGTAGTTCAGCACCGCAGGAAATGCAGGCAGTGGATGATGCGCTCATATCAGAAATATACTGGAAATTCCGGAATTGGCAGTTAAACCGGTTTACTCCAAGATTAAGTACGCAGTCTCGATATAGAAAATATCCCACAGGAATTCACCACTAGAATCTTTATTGCCGGAACGGGTACTGCTGAAATAAAAATATTTTCCATCTGGTGAGAAACCGGCACAGCTTTCGTCAAAATAGGTATTGATTATCTGCGGAGCCAGGCTTTTGGGTCTTGACCAATTACCATCTACCAGCCTGGAATAAAAAATATCTGTTCCACCAACGCCTTCAGGTCGGTTATCAGAGGAAAAGAAAAGTATCGTACCATCTGGTGACACTATCGGTGAACTATCAAAAAAAGAGTGACTGGAAGGCTCTATCAGCTCAATAGGATTTTCATACCGGCCCTGCTTATTGAGCTGTGCCTTGTATAGATTGGAGGAATTGGTTTGCCTGCTTTTTGTCCAGAAATACAGGTTTCCAACGCTATCTATTACCGGTCCGGCTTCATAATTAGCAGGCCAGACCTCCTTTTGCTTCATTGATCTATTGACAGACCCAGCAACCGGCTTCGGTGTACTCCAACCCTGAGTAGTTTTGTCCACAAACCAGATATTGCTGTCGTATTTTACTGTCGTACTCCCATCTGGCAATGGCCTGAAAGAAGCAAAAAATAACCTTAAGCCATCCTGTGTTATAAATGGGGCTTCATCTTCATCAGTTGAAAAAGGAGCAATTTTGGGCATTGACCATCCTGTAGCGGTTTTGGATGTCTCATAGATTCTCTTTTGTCCGGTTGACAAATCTCTTCTGGTGAAATAGGCAGTATTTCCGTCCGGCGTAAAGCAGATTCCCCATTCATTACTTTCAGTGGCTGAAATAATGCCAGGTTCAAACATAATTGGCTGGTCGATGACTAGCTGACCATCCCTATAATTGGAACGTTTCACTAAAATGCCAGTTTCATCATATACAAGTTCAATACCTTCTTTTTTGCCATGGAAATAGGAAGCATCATTCTGCAATTGTCCGTTTTCATGGTAACTCCTGTAAATGCCTTCAGCCAGGTCATCAATATAATAACTCTCAGACCTCAATTTCCCATTGGGATGGAAATATTCCCAACGTCCATATCCGAGATTATTTTTCCAATATGCCCTGTATCGAAGAACGCCATCCGGGTACCATTCCAACCAAAGCCCATCGGCTTTTCCATTTACCAGCGTCTTCCATAATTTGGGACTTCCATTTGGATAATGTGCTGATACTATTCCACTAAAATTGACAACCGAATCAGCGAAAGCCTCAATTATAATTATTGGCTTAGTTTGAAATTGAGCTATCCCAAAATAAGCGTAACCAAAAAGCAATAAAACGGTTAGAAGAACATGAATACGTTTTTGCATTTCGAATGTCTTTTGTAAAGACATAAATGTAAGGCGCAACAGATCATCCCTATCATTACTTCCGATGAGTCTGCAAATAAGCAGTTGAATCTGTTTACAAGAGTATTTTTTTTATTTCAGGTAAATAAGTATCGCTAATTCTTACTGCCGAACCAGTTTGAAGGAGTGCGTAGTAGTATCTGCCTGATTTTTTTAGTTCAGTGACAAATTCTTTGTTGACCATATGCGAACGATGTACCCTAATAAACATATTACTATCCAGCCTGTCAAAAAGCTGTGATATGCCCCTGGATGAAAGATAGTCGCCGTTTGTTGTATGAATCTTTGTGTAATCGCCATAGGCCTCCCCGTAAACAATTGTTCGCACATCCACCATTATTTTTCTTACGCCCTTGTGCAAAATGATTTTTTGCGGGTACACCATTTTGCTGTTTAAAATCCCCTCTGTCAACGGAATAATATTATCCTGATTTTTCAGAATTCTGATCAATGCGTTTTCAAATCGCTCTTTGCCATATGGTTTCAATAAATAATCAATGGCATGTACCTCAAACGCTTTAATAGCGTACTGATCATAGGCAGTGGAAAATATAATTTCGGGGATTTCATCCAACTGCGCAAGAACTTCAAATCCATTCAAGCCCGGCATCTGAATATCCAGAAAAACAGTATCCGGTTTAATCTGATTAATTAACTGCACTGCCTCAATTCCATTGGCAGCTTCACCAGCAACTATTAATTCCGCGTGCTGACTTATATAATAACGCAACAATTGTCTGGCATCTGTTTCATCATCTACGATAACAACTTTCTTCATAACATGAATGAAATTTTTGTACCTGTTGGAAAATTATCTTCAATATTCAACCCTGACTGGTATAATTTTTTCAATCTTCTTTGTGTGTTAGATAATCCGATTCCATGCACCAGCGCAAGTTCTTTGTCTTTTATCCCTACTCCCGTATCTTCTATAGAAATTACTATTCGTTGTGCTTTTTTTTGAACTCTGATTATTAAAATGGATGGCGAAATACTTTCTGAAATTCCATGCGTCACTGCATTTTCAACCAAAGGGTGAAGCAGCATTGGCGGAATAGGCAAGTCTCCTAGTTCTTCAGGTACTTCAATTTGAAAATTCAATCTTTCCTTTAAGCGAACTTTCATCAACTGAAGGTATTTTTCAATAAAGCCGATTTCTTCCCGCAGGGAAACATATTCTTGTTGTGAGGCATAATTCTGGTACCGGAATAAATCAGAAAGTGACACAATCAGTTCTCTTGTTTTCTCATTTTCGGGACTGATACTGGCATTGATGGAGTTGAATAAATTATGTAAAAAATGGGGGTTTAGCTGAGCCTTTAATGCGATCATTTCACTTTTAAGAGCAATTTCTCTCAATGCCGCTTTCTCCTGTTCTTCTTGTTTAAACCGTTTAAAATAATTGTAGGCATGAATAAACCCAAACTGGACAAGATAAAAAAGCAGCAGATTATACAATATCCATACGGCCTTATACCCTCCCCAAAACAGCGCCCAGCCAAATTTTGCAGCAACCCATACCTGCATATAATAGCTGGCAGCTACAAATAAGGGTAGAAAAAAGATATGCGAGATCAATTTTACCAGCAGACTGTAATTTCTTAAACTGATGGAAATAAGGTACCAGATTGGCAGGGTGAGCAGGAAACAAATTATAAATTGTGAACCTGCAGCTGCGAAAAACTCTTCCAGGTTAAAATAAGAAGGAGGTACTGCTTCAAAGGAACTATAGGAAATCCAGGTAGCAGTGTAATATATAAATGCACTGATCACGTAGAATCCCACAAAAAGAAACAGTTCTTTTTGAGTGACCGCAGATCGTATTCGCTTACTAAAACCCATTTTCTTCAAAATAAAGTACTACTGGCAGTTGAATCATTTTTTTCGATGAATCTGTAAATAAGCTGTCAAATCTGTTGCCTCTGCCAATTCAAATAACAAAAAAGTAATGCTTCCATGGAGGAAATGTTCAACTTGGATTCATTAAATTACCGTTTATATGTTGAACCGGATACTCAAAGGGCCGGCAGGCCGACCGCAGCAACTGGCCATCGTGATACTGGCATCTTTCGCGGCCTTTACCACCTATTTCTGTATGTATGGATTCCGGAAAGCGATCAGTGCCGGAACCTTTGAAGGAATGACTGCATTTGGCATCAGTTTCAAATCTGCCATTGTGATAGCCCAGGTGCTGGGTTATATGACCTCCAAGTTTATCGGGATCCGGTTTATTTCAGAGATCAATTCGGCCAAAAGGGGGCGTTATATCCTGAGCCTGATTGGGGGCGCGCATCTTTGTCTGTTGATGATGGCGCTGATACCTCTGCCCTACAATGTGCTGTTCCTGTTTATGAATGGGATGTGCCTGGGATTGATTTGGGGGTTGGTATTCAGTTATATTGAGGGCAGAAAATATACGGATCTGATCGCGCTGATTCTCAGTATCAATTTTATTTTCAGTTCCGGGGTGGTGAAAACAGCAGGACGAATAAGCATTGAATCCTGGGGGGTATCAGAGCTTATGATGCCCTTTGTAACCGGGGCGCTCTTTCTTCCCCTGTTGTTTTTATCGGTGTATCTATTGGGGAAAATACCGCCGCCTGGGGAAAGTGAAAAGTTGGAAAGAGGCGAACGGAGCAGCATGGACAAATCACAAAGAAGGGAGTTAATACGGCTTTTTTTGCCGGGCTTAACTGCTGTGGTACTTATCAATCTGCTGCTCACCATTTTGCGCGATATCAAGGATAACTATGCCGTTGAAATGCTGCTGGTGCTTGAACCAGGGGCGTCACCCGGGATCTTTGCCCAAATGGAAACCATTGCATCGCTGGCAGTATTTGTTTTACTACTGACCTTAACGGGTATCCATAATCATTTTAAAAGTTTGTACCGCCAGCACCTCGTGATTGGGTTGGGATTTTTAACCATCCTGATTTGCGCGTTGGGAATCGCCAACCATTGGGGATCAGCTATTTTCTGGCTGGTGACCTTTACCATCGGGCTATACCTCAGTTACAATGCATTGCAATGTTTGTTTCTGGAACGATTCATTGCAGCTTTCAAAGTAAAAGGAAATATCGGTTTCTTTTTTTACCTGATGGATTCAGTCGGATACCTGGGAAGCTGTTTCCTGATCTTAAATAAAGAATTGTTCAATGCACAAACCAACTGGCTCCCTTATTTTATTCGGATCAGCTGGATATTTGGAATAGCCGGAGCCGCGATGGTAGCCTATAGCTGGTTTTATTTCAGCAGAAAGTATAAAGTCTATGCAGCCCAAACAGTATGATCTGATTGTAGTTGGCGCTGGTGTGCTTGGCAGTTTTCATGCCTATCATGCCGCCAAAAAGGGATGGAAAGTTTTACTGATTGAGAAGGATGAAAAGCCTGCGGATGCATCAGTGCGGAATTTCGGGATGATTATTCCCTCCGGAATGGCAAGCGGGGAGTGGAAGGAGCATGGACGAAGAAGTACTGAAATTTACCGGTCCATTCAAAGTAGTTTTGACATCACACTGCGTGCCAATGGTTCTATCTACCTCGCCTCGGATAAAACAGAAACAACCCTTCTGGAAGAGCTGGCTGCGATCAATGAAAAAGACGGTTATGCCTGCTCGTTAGTAAGCAAGGAAGATTGTCTGTTACGTTATCCAGGTTTGCGGGCTTCCTATTGCCAGGCAGGATTATTTTTTCCGGATGAAATAACGGTGGAGCCTAACCGAATGGTGCATCACCTGATTGCCTATATGAAAGAGCAACTGAAGCTGGTGTATAAATCCAATACACTCGTGAAATCCGTAGTGTATCAAGCTGATCGGGCATTGGTAGAAACCAATATGGGTGAACTGTTTACGTCCAATTATGTAGTGATTTGTTCGGGACGGGAATTCAAAACACTGTATCCGAAACTGTTTACGAATGCGGGCATTGAGCTGGTCAAGTTACAGATGATGCAAACTACTCCAATACCGGATTATGTATTGAAAGGCTCAATATTTGGCGGACTCAGTATCAGGAGATACGAAAGCTTCCGGGCATGCGCCTCCTTTGACCAGTTGCAGGCAGGTGAAACAGATAGCCGTTTTAAAAAATGGGGCATCCATGTATTGTTTAAACAGGCGATGGATGGCAGTTTGATCATTGGAGATTCGCATGAGTATGCGGCTATCGATCAAACAGATTCATTGGGCTTTGAATACAAGCAGGTGATAGAAGATATCATTCTGCAGGAGGCGCAGCGTATGATCCGGCTGCCGCATTGGAATATTGCCAAAACCTGGAATGGATATTATACGCAAAGTAAGGAGCAGGACATCTTCCGCGCTTATGCGGATAAAAACATCCTGGTCCTTACTGCGATTGGTGGTAAAGGAATGACAGCCAGTCCCGCTGTAGCAGAGCAAACCATCAACCAATGGACTAATTAGCCTGCTGACGGCTGATAATATACTGCGTCAGTTTTTGTTTCAGTTCATCCATCTCCGGAAGTGGCTTTCCTTCAATCTTGGCAGCTTCGTCCCAGGTGCGCATTCTTATATACAAATCAAACAACGGATCAGCTTCAAAAGATTTTGCTTCCGGTTCTTCCATTCTACCACCCTGGTATTCCAGCGTTTTTTTACTGGCTTCGGAAAGCTGCTCGTAATAGGAAGGATATTTCCAGGTGAGATAGCGTTTTGCATTTACATGAGAGGCGATGAGTTTGCACATGCGTTCGCCCATGCCTAAACCGAGCAGCCAGTTGGCGCCAACTTTTTCATGATCCATAACGCCGTAGCCATCCATTGTTTCTGAAACATCATGAACTGGCAGGAGGTGACCAACATCATGCAGGAAGGCAGCGAGCACTACTTCATCATCGTACCCTTCTTCCATAGCAAGCTGAGCTGCCTGGACCATGTGTTCGAGCTGGGAAACTTTTTCGCCTGCGTATTCCTCGGCACCGAATTGTTCGTACAGCGAGAAGATCTGGTTGGTAAGTTCTTGAGGAGTTGTCATACTTCAAATTTAAAGGCAGTAAAGGGAATCAAAACAGTCATTAACGCAAGTAAGCACCCAAAAAGCGCAAGGCGACCCGGTTAAGGAATCGCCCTGCGTGTTGGTTGTTTTTAGTTTATTTGTTTATCCAGGTGGGGGTGTTTTGCGTATCCTCACCCTGACGGGCAACAGCTTCGTTTCGGTTGGCAGCATTTAAGGCCTGCTCCGATTGAGGATAGATATAACGTATCGGTACTTTGTTATCGTTCAGGTTAGCCGGACCGGGAATTATTTCCGGCATCCGGGTACGACGCCATTCAAACCAGCCTTCCAGTCCGTTGAAGTAGAGGGCTACCCATTTTTGCAGGGCTATTTTAGAAAGCTTTTCCTGGGAAGTACCGGTATAGGCAACACCTGTCTGTGTCAGGTAATCAGCCGGCATGGTCAGGTTGATATTGTACTGTGCAGGAACTACTCCTCTCCAGTATTCGAAGTTGGAATTGATACCGTTCAGGTAATAGGTTTCTGCTGTACCGGTAGTAATCAGTTCTTTTTCGCGGGCTTCAGCCAGGAGGAACTGTAATTCGGCATAGGTCATCAGCAATGCCTGCGGAGCATCGGGAACAGGAGGAGCCTGTCCATTGTCGTTACAAACCAGGCAGGCAAAAGTGTATCCAACGCGGCTTACACCCTGCGGACCACCATTGTAATTCAGGGCATCCACATCACCTAAACCATTTGGAATCCCTTCAATTCTCGGAGTACCTGCAGCAACAGATGCCTGGGAAGGTCTGCCAAAAATATTCAAACGGGGATCATTAAGCGCAGTTAAGCGGTCATCCAGCGTTTTACTAACCCGGAATTCATCAAAAGAACCAACCCTGTTTTCATACAGAGGCCATTGGTTAGGCGCGAGTGCCAGGTATTTCAAAACAGCATTATCCGCATTACCAGTGAAAATGGGATTGTTGGCAGGATCACTCACGATGGCCTGCATTTCAGCCTTCACATCTTTCTTGGCAGAAATTCTGAGCAGGTAACGCAATCTGAGGGAATTGGCCAGTTTTCTCCATTTGAGTAAAGCAGAAGGGCCTCCTCCATACATGATATCACCGGCAATACTGGTGGTACTTACCGCCAGAATTTCATTGGCTGTTTTCAGGTCAGCGAGGATGCCATTGTAAATTGATTCCTGCGTATCGTATTTGGGCGTATAGATCGCATCACTTTTTGCCTTACCTGCTTCCGAATAGGGAATATCGCCATAGGCTTCAGTAGCCTGGGCAAACATCCAGGATTTCAGGATCAGTGCAACTGCGTTATACCCATTTGTATTATCAGAACCAACCTTGGTAAAAACACTTTGCAGGTTGCGATAATTATTATAAGTCATGTTCCAGATACCGTTCTGCTCATTCCATAAGTAACGGTCTTCATTTACAAACTGGATTTTTGCATGGTATTGAACAACGATGTTTCCTATTCCCCAGGCTTCACCCACCTGTTGGTTCATCGTATTACGGATTACACCACTAATCAATAGATCAGGATTAACATCGATGGGAACGTTGCCATTGGTATTTACTTCTTCATAATCTTTCGTGCAACCTGCCATAAGCAATCCTGCAAGAAGAAATGAATTGGCTATTTTAAACAATTTCATATAATAGAGTTAATGGATTAGAAATTATAATTTTAAACTAAGGTTAATACCATAGCTACGGGTGGAAGGAATACTCATGTATTCGATACCAGGAAGCGCCGTTCCTCCGCTATAGCTCATGGTTTCAGGATCCACATGAGGAACCTTATCCCATAAGAAAAGATTTCTACCCACCAATGTAACAGATGCACTACGGAAAGGCAATTTTCCCCAAACCTTATCTGGAATATTAAACCCGAATTGCAATTCCCGAAGTTTAATAAAGCTGGCATCATACATTACACCTTCAGCGATATTACGACCACCGGTCCAGGCGGTATGCCATTCGCGGGCGGTAACTTTTCTTGAGTTAGGTGTGAAAGAACCATCTGCATTCTGCACTACACCTTCTCCGATTACACCATTACCGTCTTTGCTCAGGTCATATCCATCAGCGCGACCCTCAAGCGTTTCGGTAATGATACCACCTTCACGACCCACTACCTGTGTCAGCGAGTAAAGTTCACCGCCACTGCGGATATCAAAGAGGAATCCAAACCGTACACCTTTGTACGTAAAACTGTTTCTAAAGCCCATCAGCCAATCGGGGTTATAGTTACCCAGGAAAATTCTGTCAGTAGTACGAACCGGGCGGCCATTGGAGCCGATGACCATCTGACCAGCATACTGTCCGGATGCGTCATAATAAGGCGCATTGGCATCTTTGCTCTGCACACGGGCAAAACCAATTCCGTACAGGTTACCCATTCTTTCCCCTACGCGAGCTTCAACACTTACACCGCGACTAGCCTGTACATAGGTAGTAAGACCATCGCTTAATTCTTCCACGCGGCTTCTGTTAGCAGACCAGTTAATGTCTACGTTCCAGGTGAATTTGTTATTTCTAACAGGAACCAGGTTTAACATGGCTTCAAAACCCCAGTTTTTAATTAGTCCGGCATTGATCAGACGGGATGAGAATCCACTGGTGTTCGTAAGGGGAATACTCAGAATCTGGTTGATGGTTCTGCTTGAATAGTAGGTCAAATCCAAACCAACTCTGTTATCAAAAAAGCGAATATCGGTTCCAAACTCAAGCGCAGAACTGATTTCAGGCTTGAGACTGAGGTTGGCAAGAGCTCCGGTTTCGCCATAAATTTGTGAAGAGCCAAATGGTGTACTAGGATTATAAGCCTGGGTATAAGCAAAAGGTTCTGTGTCCCCACCAACCTGCGCAAAGCTACCCCTGAGTTTAAGGAAGCTAATGAAATCAGGCATTTTTACTACTTCGCTAACGATGGCACTCAGTGCAATTGAGTAATAATCATAGGAGTTATCCTGAACGCCAAATGGTTTAAGTATTTCAGGTAAAGTAAGAGAAGTACTCCAGTCGTTACGATTGGTAAGATCCAAAAACAGCCAGTCGTTGTAGCCAACAGAAAATGATCCATACAGACTATTGATTCTCTTCTCGGTAAAAAGATCTTCGGAAACAAGTGGTATGCGGCTATTGGTTAAGCGGTAAATACCAGGAATATTTAATTGTCCCGCTACGTTTTCAACAAACCTGGTAGACGCACGCATTTGGTTACCACCAAAAGTTGCAGTAAAATTGAAATCACCATATGTTTTGTTAGCAGTCAGGAGGAAGTCAGTGTTGCGCTCTTCATTGGTGATATTAACCTGGCGATACTGACCAAAAGGGAATCGTTGCGTACTGAAAGCTCTTTTGTACTCTCTTCTTTCCTGGCTCCAGTCTGTTGCAGAACGAAGCTGTAAATTCAGCCAGTCCGTAAACTGGTATTTCAAACTCACATTACCAATGATCCGGTTATAATATTGGCCATTGGTATTTTCCATTACCGTCAGATAAGGATTATCGTGGTAGTTGTAGTTCCAGCTGAACTGACGAAGGCCTTCTGCACCGCGCATATAGAGGCGCTTCATATCTTCCACCCGTACTGATGCAGGTAACCAGCAGTTGAAGAGATACATCAGGCTTTCCGTACCATAACTGATGGAGGGGCGGTTATCACTTTCACTCTTGATATAACTTACAAAGGCGCGGGCACTTAGTTTATCGTTAAAGTTGTAACCCCCGGTAAGAGAAACTGTATTGCGTCGAAGATCAGTATTGGGTACGATACCGGTTTGATCCAGATTCGTATAACTCAATCGGAAATCTCCATTTTTATTACCGCCAACCAAAGCGAGGTTGTTGGTGATGGCGCGACCGGTTTGCAAGAAATCCTTTAAGTTGTCTACATCCGGAACCCAGGGAGTTGCTGTAATAACAGAACCAGCTGGTGCATTCAAATCACCGCCAAGGAAGTCAGTTGGCTGGCCATTTAACGTACGGGGGGAATTGTACTGGGGATAGGATTGTCCGCGGAAAGCAGGACCCCAGCCTTCATCCGTACCATCTGTTAAACCGGCACCTCCACCATTTACAAAAGCAAAGTCGCCACCGTTACCATTTCCCTGTCCGTATACTTTTTGGTATTCAGGTAATTTCAGCGCAGATTCAGCAGTTACGTTGGTACTGTATTCTATTCCAATTCCTTTTTGAGAGCGACCTGATTTTGTCTTAATCAGGATTACACCATTATTAGCCCTGGATCCATAAAGCGCAGATGCTGCAGGTCCTTTTAATACTGACATAGATTCAATGTCATCTGGGTTAATGAAGGAAGCACCGTTTCCGAAATCAACCTCCAGGTTACCCCGGCCTGATCCTCCAACCAGGGCATCGCTTACAGGCACTCCATCCACAACATATAATGGCTGATTCTTAGATAAATTAAGGGAACGTTCTCCACGAATCGTAACCCGGGCAGAACCACCAATTCCAGATGGACTACCAACAACAGTAACACCAGCAACTTTACCAGCGAGCTGATTTACAACGTTGGACTCCCGGGCAACAGTCAGGTCTTCCCCTTTAACTTCCTGGATAGCATAACCGAGTTTCTTTTTTTCCCGGCGAATACCCAGGGCGGTTACAACTACTTCATTCAATGAATTACTGTTCGTAACTGCGTTGATGATAATTTCTCCGGTACCACTTACGGTTACTTCCTGGGTGGTAATACCCACACCGCTGATTACCAGCACATCTCCCTGCTTTGCAGAAATACGAAAACGTCCGTCAACGTCGGTGGCAACACCTTTGGAACTGCCTTTAACGAGAACGGAGATACTACTTAGCGGAGTGTTATCCCGTTGCGAAAACACTCTGCCTGAAATTTGTTCCTGTGCGAAAAGAAGTAGGGGCGAAATGAGGAGCATAAGAAGCCCCATCAGGCCCAAGGCTCGATGAAGAATTGGTTTTCTCATAAACGTTTAGTTAATTTTTTGAGGACCCAAAACTATCCGCCTAAGATGAAGCCTGTGTTACCGCCATTTTATGAAAATGTAAAGGTTTAGGCTAAATAAACGGATAGTATAGGTTAACTAAACTTAACAAAAATTTCATATTATACAAAAACAAAAAAAATGGCAACCGATTGCATGTTTTTTAGAAGAGATAGATAACCAGTAAAAGTGCCGCACCTTTTCCAGTATTTTTAATCCGGTGCGGATGGCGGCCATCAAAGGCAAGCGAATCGCCTGCCTTCATCGTGAATTTTTCCTTATCCACCTGATACTCGATTTCGCCCTGAATAAGGTACTTTAATTCATAGGCTTCCGTGGTTACCATCTGGCGGCGGGCAGCGCCGGGTTTCATTTCCAGCAATTCCATATCGAAGGCTGTACTGGAAATTGCTTTTGACATGATCCGTTTATAGGAAAAGCCTTTTACAGGCTCGCGACTTACTTCCTTGAGCTCATCCTTACGGATTACATAATATTTGAGGTCGGTCATTTTGGCCTGCAGCCCTTCGAAAAAACCACGCATGTCTTCATCCAGTGAATGCACGATACTGAGTAACACGGGAAGGGAGGGAACCGTGCGATTGTTTTCAATCTGGGATATAAGTCCCTTGGTCACGCCCGCTTTATTGGCAAGTTGTTCGAGTGTGATATTTTTTTCCTGCCGCCGCGCGCGTATGCGTTCGCCGATCAGCAAGAGTATCTCTTCTGTCATATGGCAATATTAAGGCGGACTTATTACCTCCTGTATTAAATTTTGTTTATATCAAAAGGAAGTCGCCTGATTCGTTTTCCGGTTGCCGCAAAAATAGCATTACACAAGGCGGGTGCCAGCGGTGGTAATCCCGGCTCTCCAACGCCTTTGATTTTTTCACCACCTTCCGCAAGAATATGTACTTCAATCGGAGGTGTTTCTGTTATTCTGAGGATCGGGTTGTTGTGAAAATTCGATTGTACGGTCTTTCCATTTTCAATGCGGATGCCATTTTTGATGGCAGCAGTTATCGCCATGATGATTGCACCTTCCACCTGGGCTTCCACCATATCCGGATTCACTACCGTACCCAGGTCTATCACCGCATATACTTTTTCAATTTTGATGCCCTCCCCTTTTTTGGATACCTCCACCACATTGCCTCCCAATCCGGCAAAAAATTCCCATTGCGCTACTCCTCTGCCCCATCCTTTTGGCAGCGGTTTATCCCAGTTGGAAACTTCTTTGAGTTTTTGCAGGACTCTCTTTGTATCGGTAGGCTTACTATCCAGCATGGACAACCGAAATGCCATCGGATCGGCCCCGGCTTTTACGGCCATCTCATCCAGAAAACATTCATGGGAAAATGCGAGCGTAGTAGAGGTTACGGCTCTCCAGGCTGCCAGCGGCACATGCATATCTGCATACACGTAGAGATTCTTCATATTTGGTATCTCATAGGCCTGCTCACTGATACCTTCGGTCATGCCGCCATCGGATTTTGTTTTATCGTAGTTCGGATTACCGGATGCCGATATAGAAGGAGAGATTACTTTGTGCTGAAACGCAACCAGTTTATTATTGGCATCCAATGCTCCTTTGAACGCTGAAAAAGTCATCGGGCGGTAGGGCCCCTGCTGCGTATCATCTTCGCGGCTCCAGATTGCTTTCACCGGCCTGCCTGCTTTTTTTGAAAGCTGCACGGCTTCGTGCACATAATCCGGATAAAGCCGACGACCAAATCCTCCTCCATTGAATTGTACATGAATGGAGATGTCATCCGGCTTTAGCTGGTACTCTTTGGCAAAACTGTTTTTGATGCTGAAAGGCACCTGCGTGGATGTCCAGATTTCGAGCTGGTTATTTTCTTTCCAGTGTGCGAGGCAATTCATCGGCTCCATTGGGGAGTGAGAAACCATCGGTGTTTCATAAAACGCTTCCAGTTTGGTGGCCGCTTCGGTATAGGCTTTATCAAAATCACCTTTGGAGTGATCCACTACTCCTTCGGATTTTGCGAGCTCTCTCAATTGCTGCTCAAAGGCGGTTGTAGAAAAGCTGTCCTTGCCCTGATAGTCCCATTTTATTTGGAGGGCTTTACGACCCTGAACAGCAGCCCAGTAATTATCCGCCAGCACAGCCACTCCTTCATACCGGTATTTTCCAATTAAGCGCTCACAGGTGATAACCTGCTGCACCCCTTTTATTTTTTTTGCGGCGGCATCATCAAAGCTGATGAGTTTGCCTCCGAAAACCGGGCAGCGTTCAATGCTGGCGTAAAGCATTTCCGGCACTTCCACATCAATACCAAACATTGCTGTGCCATTGCTTTTCAGTGCCACATCAGGTCTTTTGATGCGTTTTCCAAGCAGGATAAACTTCGCCGGATCTTTGAGTTTCGGGTCTTTGGGAACTTCCAGTTTGGCGGCAGCGGCGGCCAGTTCCTGGTAGGTGGCGGAGCGATTACTTGCCTTATGAAGCACTTTCCCTCCTTCGGTTGTACATTCCTGTGAAGGAACACCCCAGGCCTGGCTGGCTGCGGTTACCAGCATTTCTTTTGCTGCCGCACCCACCTTGCGGTACTTGGTGTAACTGGTACGTATAGATGCAGAGCCTCCCGAAAACTGATCTGCCCCCAATTCTTTTTGTCCGCCTGATTGCCGGATGGTCACCAGGTCGAGCGTAAGATCCAGTTCTTCCGCAATCAAAGAAGGAATCGATTGGAAGGTTCCCTGTCCCAGTTCCGGCTTGGTATTGTAAATAATGATTCCACCTTTCGGGTCAATCAGTACAAAGGGTGTAACGCCCACCATTTCCGCATCACTGCTCAGGTTGACCAACTGTCCGAATGCTTTTCCATCCACTCCATTCAGCCCAATGATCAGGCCTGCGCCGGTAAATGAGGACAACCGCAAAAACCGACGACGGGAAAGAGTCGTACGCATGAGAAGTAATTTTTGTTTGTTTTAAAAAGGTTTGGCTTTCATCAGCTCGGCTGCTCTTTTCACCGCCTTTCGGATCCGAGGATAGGTGCCACATCTGCAAAGATTTCCCTGCATGGCGGCATCAATCTGCTCCTCAGTGGGGTTGGGATTTTTCTTCAGAAAAGCTACTGCCGTCATAATCTGACCGCTCTGGCAATATCCACATTGAGGCACCTGGTGTTCGATCCAGGCCTGTTGCACCGGATGTTCCACATTATCTGATAACCCTTCGATGGTGGCAATTTTTTTATTGGCGGCAGCTGTTACCGATGTGCTGCAACTTCTTACCGGATTCCCATCCATCAGTACGGTGCAGGCCCCGCACTGCGCCATACCGCAGCCGAACTTGGTACCTTTTAATCCTACGAAATCGCGGATCGCCCAAAGCAGTGGCATCTGGGGGTCCACATCAATCTTGTATTGCTTGTTGTTTACCGTCAGTGTAATGGCAGCCATAAAACTCAATTGTAACTACCAATTTAACACTTATTCCCCAAACCACCCGTCGGGTACCCGACGGGTAACCGACGGGTGGGGGAAAAGATGCAACTTTGGGGGATGAAGCAATTGGCAACCCTTACAATCGGATGCTGCCTGCTCGCTTTCAGCCTGCTGGCTGGCTGCGGAAGTACAGCAAAAAACAGCGATACGGTAGAGATTGAGATCAAAACAGTGGAGGGCACCGTTGTTGCGGAGCTTTATCCAAAGCAAGCTCCGGAGTCCGTGAAAGCCTTCCTGGCTATCGTGGATCAGGGACTTTACAAACGCAGTTATTTCTACCGGATCCTGAGCGATGAAAACCAGCCCTCCAATGCACCCAAGGCGGAATTGATCCAGGGCGGACTCTGGAGCCGTACCAAAAAAAGACCCGAGCTGCCCCGGATCCCTCATGAAACCACCCAGCAAACTGGTCTCACACATAGTGCCGGCACACTTTCGCTGGCAAGAGAAGAACCGGGTAGCGCCAGCTCTGAATTTTTTATAACGCTCAGTGATTTACCAGGTTTTGATTTTGGTGGCGAAAACAATGCCGACGGACAGGGATATGCTGCCTTCGGCAGAGTAATCAGCGGCATGGATATTATCCGGAAAATTTATCGCAAACCGGAAACCGATCAATATTTTGATCCTCCGGTTATGATTGTCGATATTCAACGCCGATAAGCAAGCATCATGAGTTGGAAAACCAAATTATTCGAAATTATTTTTGAAGCAGAAACAGCCGCCGGAAAGCGTTTCGACCTCGGCTTACTGGTGTTGATACTGGTTAGCCTGGTGGTAGTTATGCTGGAAAGTATTCCGTCCGTTGCCGCGCAATATGGAAAGGAACTATTGATTATTGAATGGATTATCACCGGCTTTTTTACCATTGAATACATACTGCGCCTGCTGGTGGTCAAAAGACCGCTCCGGTATGCCCGAAGTTTTTATGGCATCATCGATTTGCTGGCGATTCTTCCCACCTATTTCAGTCTGCTCTTCCCCGCTTCCCATTTTCTGGTTTCTATTCGGGCGCTCCGGCTCATGCGCGTTTTTCGCATACTCAAGCTCACTCATTTTGTTTCTGAAGGGAAGGGCATTCTGATGGCCATGAAAGCCAGTGTGCGCCGCATCAGTATCTTCCTGAGTTTTGTCCTACTCCTAAGCACCATCCTAGGAACTATTATCTATGTGGTGGAAAACCACGCCAATCCGGATTTCAGCAGCATTCCGCAAAGCATATACTGGGCCATCGTTACCATCACCACAGTTGGATATGGAGATATCTCACCGGTTACTCCACTGGGCAAAATGGTAGCTTCCCTGGTGATGTTACTCGGTTATGCCATCATTGCTGTACCTACCGGAATTGTAACGGTAGAATTATCCAAACAATTCGGAAAGAAAAATAACCTTACAGAAAGCTGTCCCGGTTGCGGCCATGATGGGCATGATCCGGATGCGCGGTTCTGCAAATTTTGCGGACATGCCCTATAGAGCAATCGCTTAAATCATCTGAATTCCCTCATTCTCCAGCTGCTTGTATTTTTTCTTGTCAAATACATAATAGAAGGCGCCCTTTTTGGAAGATGCTTTTTCCTTTTCATCGAGCCGTTGGAGAATGCCCAGAGAGAGAATCTTCCGGGTGAAATTGCGTTTATCAAAACTTCTTTCGAAGATGGCTTCATACAGGGCCTGCAATTGCTGCAGCGTGAATTTATGCGGCAGTAATTCAAATCCAACCGGGTGATTGGACACTTTCTGCTGTAACCGATCCTTCGCCAGTTTGATCATTTTTTTATGGTCAAATACCAGAGGTGGCAGTTTTTTCAAATCGATCCATTTGGCCTGGTGCGAGTCCAGTTTATCATTATCAGAAGCATCAATTTTGATCAGGGCAAAATAGGCAATGGAAACAACTCTGCCGCCCGGATCTCTCTCAAGATCACCAAAGCAGTAAAGTTGTTCCATATAAATTTTATCCAGTCCGGTCAGGTTGAGCAGGATCCTTGCGGCTGCAGCATCGATGCTTTCATTTTGTTCGGCAAAGCCGCCCATCAACGACCATTTGCCCGCCTCCGGCTCCAATTCACGCTTGACCAGCAGGGCCTTCAGGCCTGTACCATCAAAACCTAAAATGATACAGTCTACAGCCAGTAAAAAGCGATCGTAGTGTTTGTATTCAATTCTTCCCATAACTGCATACTAAATTACCAGAATTTAATGTAGAGTGCCATTAATATCAACAGCGTAACTACAATCTGGAGCAGGGTTGATGGTTTAAGTTTAAACATTCCTTCATCATGCACAAAGGCTTTGGGGTTGACTTTCGGTCCGGATAAACTGATCAGGACCATCAGTCCCAGGGTCATGAAAAACGCAAATCCCATACAGATCAGGAAGGGAATTTCATAAGTGCCATCCCCTCTGGGATACGCCGTATACAACCAGGTTTCATTGCCAAACAGTTTCGGTGCGAGATCATTGAACAGGATGGAAAGCAGGAAGCCTCCAACCACCCCAGCCACTGCCGCTGCACCGGTTGTTCTTTTCCAGAACATGCCGAGGATGAAAACGGCGAATACACCCGGACTAAAATACCCGGTATATTTCTGGATAAAGGTGAAACCACCTTCTGCACCGATACCCAGCAGATCATCCCAGGTAAAAATCACTGCGATGAGCATGGAAATAATTACTACAGAACGGCCAATCCACACCATTTTGGTTTCATCGGCTCCTTTATTGATGTATTTTTTATGAATATCCAGGGTATAAATGGTAGAGATACTATTTGCCTTACCCGCCAGGGAAGCTACAATTGCTGCAGTAAGGGCAGCTACCGACAAGCCTTTCAAACCGGAAGGCAGGAAGGAAAGAATGGCGGAATAAGCGCTGTCCATTTTGCCGGAAAATTCAGGAAGATGTCCGCCCTTGTACAATACATAGGCCGCAATTCCGGGTAACATTACAATGATGGGCATCATCAGTTTCAGAAAACCCGCAAAGAGCAAACCAGAGCGGGCTGTCTGCAGATCCGCCCCCAGCGCGCGTTGTGTGATGTACTGATTACATCCCCAATAGTTCAGGTTCACTACCCATTGTCCACCGAGGTACATTAAAATACCCGGAAGAATTCTGTACTTGTCGATGTATTCCTGGGTGGATTCGGGTCCGGGTTTGTTCAGCATCATATGAAAATGATCCGGTGCTTCTTTCATCAGTTGATTGAATCCGGCAATCACGCTGGAACCCAATCCGAATTTTTCACTCACAATGGTCAGGGCCATATAAGTGGTTGCCAAACCGCCAATGATCAGTACGGCCACCTGGATCACATCCGTATAACCGATTACTTTCATTCCCCCCAGCGTAATGATGATGGCTGCCACTGCCAGGGCTACCATGATGATATGCAGGTATTGTCCACCGAGGAGGCCATCAATCGCGATAGCACCCAGGTAAAGAATAGAAGTCAGGTTTACAAATACATAGAGGAATAACCAGAAAATGGTCATGATAAAGGCCACGGTGGCATTGTACCGCATCGTCAGGAACTGCGGCATTGTATAGATCTTGTTTTTAAGATAGATCGGTATGAACCAGATAGCGATAATAATCAGGGCCAGTGCAGCCAGCCATTCGTAGGCGGCAACTGCGATCCCTACAAAAAATCCATTGCCACTCATGCCGATGAACTGTTCGGCAGAAATATTGGATGCGATCAGAGAGGCACCAATGGCCCACCAGGTAAGTGATCCTTCCGCGAGGAAGAAATCTTTTGTATCGGTTACCGCTTTTTTCTTTTTGTTGTAAATCCAGAATCCATAAGAGCCAACCAGGATGATGTAGGCCAGAAATACCATGATATCGGCCGTGGAGAGATACTTAGTCATGACAAGCTAATCGTCGGTTTGGTTAAGAATTGATTTGGTAATATACGTCACTCCAGCGCAAATCATTCTTGAATTGGTAGAGATTTGTTTTTTTCCCGATCAGCACAAATTCAATTCCCGCCATGTCTGCAAAGTCTTCCAGATGCTCTGCCGTCAGGTTCTGGCTATAGCAGGTATGGTGAGCGCCACCGGCCAGTATCCAGGCCGTGCAGCCGGTTTGCATATCGGGATAGGGTTTCCACAATACCCGGGCTACCGGCAGGTTGGGTAAATCGTGTACAGGAGTAACCGCCTCCACTTCATTTACCAGCAGGCGGAAGCGATTGCCCATATCGATGATAGACGCATTCAATGCCGCACCACCATCAACATTAAACACCAGGCGAACCGGATCTGCTTTTCCTCCAATGCCCAGCGGATGTACTTCGCAACCCGGTTGCCCGTGTGCGATAGAAGGACAAATCTCCAGCATATGCGCACCCAGCACCATCTGGTTAGCCGGATCAAAATGATAGGTATAATCTTCCATGAAAGAATTGCCTCCTTTAAGTCCCTGTCCCATTACTTTCATCGCACGCACCAGGGCAGCCGTTTTCCAATCCCCTTCTCCTCCAAATCCATAGCCCGCCGCCATCAGGCGCTGCGTAGCGATACCGGGTAACTGCGCCATGCCATGTAAATCTTCAAAGGTATCAGTGAATCCTTTGTAAGCACCAGCTTCCAGGAACTGGCGCATACCTAGTTCAATTCGGGCCGCATCGGTTAGGGATGACCGTTGGTTACCTCCTTTCGCGAGGGATCCAACCAGTTTATAACTGTCTTCATATTCCTGGCAGAGTTTTTCTACTTCTGCATCTGTCACTTCATTAATGACTTTCACCAAATCTCCAATACCATGCGTATTGACGGAATAACCGAATTTCAGTTGGGCCTCCACTTTATCACCTTCCGTAACAGCTACTTCGCGCATATTATCTCCAAAGCGAACAAAACGGGCACCCTGCCAGTCGGCCCAACCGGCCGCTGCTCTTGCCCAGGTATTGATTTGTTGCTGAACAGCAGATTCTTCCCAATAACCGGTTACCACTTTGCGGCGCATGCGCATACGGCTCACCAGGAAACCAAATTCACGATCGCCATGAGCACTCTGGTTCAGGTTCATGAAATCCATATCAATTTTGGACCAGGGTATATCGCGGTTGAACTGGGTATGCAGGTGCAGCAGGGGCTTTTGCAAAATCTTGAGCCCATTGATCCACATTTTCGCTGGCGAAAAAGTATGCATCCAGGCAATGATGCCAATACAGTTGCGGGCCGTATTCACTTCCTGGCAGATGGCAAAAATTTCATCCGGAGATTTCAGAATAGGCTTATACACTACCCGTACCGGAATGGCTGCTGCTGCATCCAGCGATTCCGCAATTTTCTGCGAATGTTCGGCTACCTGCTGCAGGGTTTCTTCACCATATAAATGCTGTGATCCTGTCAGGAACCACACTTCGTATTGCTTCAAACTATCCATATAAACTGTATTGAGTCGTTTTAACTATTATTGGCCATAATAAGCACCCGGACCGTGTTTGCGTTCCCAGTGTTTTTTGATCAGGGCTTCTTTGAGGCGCGGTGCATTGGGATTGATTTGTTCTGTATGCATCGCCATTTGCGCCACGGTTTCCAGCACAGCGCTGTTGTACACCGCTTTGGCTGCTGTTTTCCCCCAGGTAAAGGGGGCATGATTGCCTACGAGTATCATTTCCACTTCGCGGTAATCAAGTTGTCTTTCGGCAAAACAATTCATGATCTGAAAACCAGTCTGGTATTCATAATCCCCTTCAATCATTTTGTCATCCATAGGAGGCGCACAGGGGATATCAACCGTGTTGTGATCTGCATGAGTAGTACCAAAAATGGGAATATCACGCTGTGCTTGAGCCCAGGCAGTGGCATACACAGAGTGCGTATGTACAATACCGTTAATCTCCGGCCAGTGTTTATAAAGAACGGCATGGGTTTGTGTATCCGAAGAGGGACGTAAGTTGCCCTCAACAGTTTTCCCCTCAAAATCTACAATCACCATGGAAGCGGGCGAAAGCTGATCATAAGGCACTCCGCTTGGTTTAATCGCGAACAGTCCCTGGCTGCGGTCTGCAGCACTCACATTTCCAAAGGTGAAGAGTACCAGGCCGAGACGGGGAAGTTGCATATTGGCTTCATATGCTTCCTGCCGGATCCTATCATAAGACATACTGCAACTGCTTTAATTTTCTGAATGACCGGATGGTTCTGTAAAAGCACCCAGCTGTTTATATCGCTCAAACCGGTTTTTATAATAAGCGGCATGTTCCCTACGCGGATGGTATTCCGCATCAAAACCCTGTCCCATTGCCTGCATGGCATCTTCCACGCGGTTGTAAATACCGGCAGCGGTTGCCGCAAACATGGCAGCACCTGCCGCACAGGTCTGTTCGCTTTTATGAATGCGAATAGGCATCTGCATCACATCCGCCATTACCTGCATGATATAGGGCGATTTTTTTGCTACACCACCGAGACCGATCAACCCTTTTACCGGCACGCCTTCTGTGGTAAACCGATCCACAATGGCTTTGGCGCCAAAGCAGGTGGACTCAATCAATGCCTTTAAAATTCTGGCAGCATCCGAGCCCAGGTGCAGGCCCGTAAGAGTAGCTTTCAGCCGCTGGTCGGCATCAGGAGTTCTGCGACCATTGAGCCAGTCAATTGCCAGTTCATCCTGATCGGACAATGGCAATTGAGCAGCTTCTGCAGACAAGGCGCGAATCAGTTGCTCATTTAGTTCCTGTTCAAGTTTTGTTGCCAGTTGGGTATCGATGAGCGTGGATGCCTGCAGCAATTTTCCTACGGGTTGCGTAATCATTTTCCGGAACCAGGCATAGGTATCACCAAAAGCCGATTGTCCGGCTTCCATGCCCATCATACCGGGAATTACAGAGCCTGGTACCTGTCCGCATATGCCTTTCACCAGGATATGCTCTACTTCTTCCATCGGCGCCACCAGCATATCGCAGGTGGAAGTACCCATCACTTTGCTGAGTTGGTAGGGTTCAATTTGTCCGCCTACAGCGCCCATATGCGCATCAAATGCACCTACCCCGATAATAACATCAGTGGATAGTCCCAGCCTTTCCGCCCACTCGCCACACAGTGTACCAGCGGACTGATCAGCAGTATATACTTTATCGAATAACCGGGAGCTCAGTCCGTCGAGAACAGGATCCAGCGATTTGAAAAATTCATTGGGAGGCAATCCACCCCATTCGGCTGCCCATAATGCCTTATGACCTGCGGAGCAAATACCTCTGCGCAGCTGGCTGATATGGGTTCCGCCGGAAAGTAAAAAAGGAATCCAGTCGCAGTGCTCTACCCAGGAATAGGCCGCAGCTCTAACGGCAGGGTCTATACGAAGTATATGCAGTGCTTTGGCCCAGAACCATTCTGAGGAATAAATACCTCCAACGTATTTCAGGTAGTTGGTTGAAAATTTTGTTGCATGGCGGTTGATCTGGGCAGCTTCTTCCAGCGCGGTATGATCTTTCCAGAGCACAAACATGGCATTGGGATGCTGCTCAAATTCCGGTAACAGGGCCAGTGGCAATCCTGCCTGATTTACTGCTACAGGCGTTGAACCGGTAGTATCAATAGAGATCGCTTTCACCTGGGCGGCGGCAGCGGAACCAGCCTGCTTCAGGCATTCCCGGATGGTAGTTTCCAGACCTTCTATATAGTCCAGTGGATGTTGCCGAAACTGGCTGCTGGCAGGATCACAGAAGAGACCATCTCTCCAGCGGGGATACAGGAAAACCGAGGATGCCAGCTCGGTGCCATTTGCGGCATCTACCAAAACTGACCGAACCGAATCGGTTCCATAGTCCACTCCAATCACGAATGATGTTGACATAGATTCTTATTATGACAAGCTTATTGGCACAAGATACATTTATTTAAAATTAAGTGTCTTATCAACAATTAATCTATCATCACCATTTTTTACCTGAAAACCCGGAATAGTCGTTCATGAAATGAACAATATTGGAATAGGCTGAAAACTCCGCTGGTTCATGCAGGGTGGTCAGCACTACGCAATCCATACCGGCGTTCATGGCTGCTTCCACCCCTTTGGGTGCATCTTCAAACACAAGGCAATCTGTTGCGGACATGCCCAGCGCTGCAGCGCATTTGAGATAGGTATCCGGATCGGGTTTACTGATTTCCACGTCATCAGCACTGATCACAGCGTCAAAATAAGACCGGAGTTGCAGGTTATCCAGCACAAAATCGATATTGAATGTATTGGCGGCAGAACCAATGGCCATGCGGATACCCGCATCTTTGGCCTGATCCAATAGCTGCTGCAATCCATCCAGCAGTTTCAGTTCCGGAAGAAAAGCAGCCTGATAGCGGCGTTCCTTTTCCATGGAATACTGCTGCATTTCTTCTTTGGTAAAGCGGCCCGGACCAAAAACCCGAATCAGGAGTTCTTCGTTTTTGCCATACATCTGTAATTTAACCTGCTCCCTTGTTAAACCGGCACCCAATACATTATTCAGCATATCTGACCAGGCAACAATATGGTAGTTCATATCATCGATCATGGTACCATTGAGGTCGAACAAAAAAGCCTTATACCGCGACAGCACTGTTTCCATTTCCATTACTTATTAACGCCCACTTTATACACTGTTTCGGTAACATATTTTTTCCCGGGTTCGAGGATCGTGGAGGGAAATTCTTTTTTGTTGGGAGAATCCGGGAAATGCTGGGTTTCCAGGCAAAGCGCGGTATGTAACTGAACCGGAGTACCGGTATGGTTGATGAATTTTCCATCGAGGAAATTCCCGCTGTAAAACTGTATGCCGGGTTCGGTGGTCCATACTTCGAGGAAGCGCCCGCTAACCGGTTCTGATAAATGCGCCACTTTTTTAAGCGTGCCATCTGCATTGTTCAGTACATAGTTGTGATCATAACCGCCTTCAACAGAATCAATCCGGCTACCGATAGCCATGGGACTTCTGAAATCAAATGGACTGCCGGCTACCTGTCTTATTTCTCCGGTAGGGATTAATCCATTGTCCACCGGCGTATAGGCATCCGCGTTAAGTTGCAGATGATGATTGAAGATCGTTTCTTTGGTATCACCGGTCAGGTTGAAATAACTGTGATTGGTGAGGTTCACCGGAGTCGGCTGATCGGTAGTAGCTTCATACTGGATTCGCAGTCCGTTGTCATCATTCAGGCTATAGGTAACCGTTACCTGTAAATTGCCGGGGTATCCTTCTTCGCCATCCTTACTCAGGTAAGAGAGGGTAAGAGAAGGAATCGAGTCAACCACCGGTGCGGCAGTCCAGATAACTTTATCAAAACCCACTACGCCCCCATGCAGGTGATTGGCTCCATTATTGGTGGCAAGGGTATAGTTTTTATCACCAATGCTGAATTTGCCGGCACCAATCCGGTTGCCATATCGTCCAATGATGGAACCGAAATAAGGAGGCGATTGCAGGTAGGGACCGATACTATCGAATCCAACCACGATGCTGGCTACCGAATCCTTTTTATCCTTTGCCAGGAAGGAGGTGACGATACCGCCATAATTGGTGATGGTTACCACGGTACCGCTGGCATTGCGGAGGGTATAGAGATCAACCGGCTGGCCATTTGCCTGGCCCCAGGCCTGTTTGCTGATGCCGGCCTGTGGGGTTGCGGGTTGCTCTTCTTTGCTTTCGTTGTTGCAGGCTGCATTGCCCAAACTCAGGGCCGCAGCAGTTGCCAGTATGCTCATCCATTTCATATTAGTGGTGCAAAATTTAGTGTAGTAAAATAGGCTTATTTGATGGGAATTCTCCAAACAGTCAGGGTTCTTGCCGGGAGATTGGCTTTCCAATCTTTCTTTGGAACCGGGATACTACCTGGTTTCGGAGCTACCTGACGGGGTGCGTTCAGCGCGTTTGCAGCCTGCAGGGAATCAGCCTGCAATTGCATAGACTGAATCATTCCTTTACCTGGCTTCTTTCCTTTCAGTTGCAGGGGCAGATCAACCGCCGTTTCACCCGCATTCACCATCTTGAGTACCAGTTCATTTTTGGAAGCATCCCATACAGCAGATACATAGAGGCTGTCTTTCCCTGCCAGCGGTTTACCTGCCTGCAGAGCATTCACCACATGTGTTCCGCTGTTGGTAGAAAAAAGTTGCTGCACATAATAACTAGGAGTTCCATAGGAATTCAGGTTGTCTACCCATATCAGATCAGGTGTCCATTGCCAGCCTTCCAGGTGTGCAAAGAGTGGAGCATAGGAAGCCATTCTGACAATATCCGCATTGCGCTCAAGTCCGGTCATAAAAGCTGCTTCCGAAAGGGCCGCCAGCCAGTTGTTACGTACCAGTCCGTTGGTTATACCTTCCACATGAGAAGCGTATTCTCCGGCAAAAATTTTGGGACCCTTGCGATCGTAGTTATCATATCGGTTTGCATTACTGAAGAACCATTCGGGTTTGCGGTAGTAATGTTCATCAATCAGATCTGCTGACATCGCTCTTAATTCCTTATCGAGATACTCAAACAAAGGGCCATTGGAGAAGGGCCCGGCACTGCTGATCAGTTGGATTTCCGGATACCGCGCTTTGAGTGCTTTTGTGAAAATCTGTAAGCGTTCTACGTATTGCGGTCCCCAGTTTTCATTTCCAACGCCCAGGTATTTCAGGTTGAAGGGAGCAGGGTGACCCATCTCCGCGCGCAGTTTACCCCATTTCGTGTTTACATCGCCGTTAGCAAATTCAATCAGGTCGAGTGCGTCCTGTACATATTCATCCAGTTGGTCCAGCGGTACCAGTTCTCCGGTATTAAACTGGCAGGCCATGCCGCAGTTCAGAATAGGGAGTGGTTCTGAGCCCAGGTCTTCCGCTAACTGGAAATATTCAAAGAACCCGAGACCGAAGGATTGAAAATAATCAGGAGCTGAACGATGCGCGAACTCCGTATTCCAGCGGTTGATGATTACCTGGCGATCTTCCAGGGGGCCTACTGTTTTTTTCCATTGATAGCGGGTGCTCAACTCATGCCCTTCTACAATACAGCCACCGGGGAACCGGATAAATCCGGGTTTGAGATCCGCGAGTAACTGTACCATATCGGCCCGTAGCCCGCCTTTGCGACCCTTCCAGGTATCCGATGGAAACAGGGAGATCATATCGAGATCAAGTTGCCCATCTCCCTGCATCCAGCAGCGGAATTTACCTTTGGGAACCGTAGCGGAAGAGAGCAGGCTGGTTTCAACTTTTTGCCATTCATCCGAAGGCGCCAGTTGAAGTTTGGTAGTACCCACTACCTGCTCCTGTTCATTTAGTAATTCCAGTTGCAGGGTGATTGGTTTTCCTTCGAGACGATACCAGGTGGAGAAATCGTAGCGCAATTGTTGCTTCAATCCCATGCCGCGGAAGCCTTCATTTTCGAGACCGATTGCACCGGCACCGGCATTCGTTACTTCCACCCGCAGGAACCTCGGATTCCGTTCTGCCTGCAAACCACGATTGATAATCCGGAAACCGCCTTCCTGTTTCAGTGTGCCAATGGTTCTCCAGCCCATTAGTGGCTTATAAAATTCAAAGGACCTGTTTTTTATGAGTTCGGCATAAATACCACCGTCTGCACCCAGGTTGATATCTTCAAAAAACACCCCCCACATGGTTGGTGCGATCTCTTCTTTCAGATTGGTCAAATCAATTTGCAGGGGTTGTTGTTCCTGCGCCATCATCGTAGAGCTGGTCAACACCAGTCCCGTCAGCAAAGACTTCCACATAGTTTGAAATTATTGTAGTTCCAGTACCACCACAGATGCCGCGGGTACCTGAAGACTGAGTTGTTTATCTTTTAGTTTGGCCTCATTAAAGCTGCGTGGCTTTACTTTTTCCGGTTGTTCGAAACTGTTATGATCCTTCAGGCTGGCTGATTGCAGGATACGTCCGCTTACCGACTTCATAGCCTTCCCTAAATCCAGTTGTACCGTATGATTTTTAGAGGGCTCCATATTTACCAGGGAGATATGTGTTTTGCCATTTTTATCAACCGAAGCAGATATGGAAATGGCCGGCAAACTATCCTTGCCACGAATAAAGAGAGGCGATTTGAAATCGATTGGAATCAGTCGCGCATCCTGGTGAACATTGTACATCTCCATCACATGATAGGTGGGTGTAAGCAGTAGTTTTTCTTTATCTGTGAGGATAACCGCCTGCAAAACATTGATTGTTTGTGCCAGGTTGGCCATGCGAACACGATCTGCATGGTTGTTGAAAATATTCAGTGTGATACCGGCTACCATGGCATCGCGCATGGTATTTTGCTGTTGCAGGAAACCGGGATTGGTACCCGGGAGCGGATCGTACCAGGCTCCCCATTCGTCTACTACCAGTGCCACTTTTTTCTTCGGATCGTATTTATCCATGATTTTGCTATGCTCGCGCACCAGCTCTTCCATCTGCCAGGTGACCCGCATATTGGCTGCATATTCATCTTCATTGAATTCAAGAGAAGAACCTTTTTTATTCCAGTCGACCACTGCATAGTGGTGCAGTGCAACACCTTCCAGCAGGTTGAGCGGAATACTTTTCATCAGCACATCCGTCCACTTATAATCCCCGGAACTGGCGCCGGAAGCGATGCGGAAGATTTTGGAACTGTTGCCCCAGTCTGACATGAAGGTTGCGTACTTACGAAACTCATTGGCGTAATATTCAGGGGTCATATGTCCGCCACAGCCCCAGGCTTCATTGCCCACTCCCCAGTAACGTACATTCCAGGGTTTTTCCCGGCCATTTTCCTGGCGCCATTTACTCATGGGGCTCACGCCGCCAAAGTTCACATACTGTACCCAGTCGGCCAGTTCCTGCACGGTTCCACTACCGATATTTCCTGCGAGGTAAGGCTCTGCGCCGATACGCTCACAGAGATTCAAAAAATCGTGGGTACCAAAACTATTGTCTTCGGTTACTCCCCCCCACCACTGGTTGACAATAGTGGGACGCTTTTCTTTTGGTCCCACTCCATCTTTCCAATGATAGGTATCGGCGAAGCAGCCACCAGGCCAGCGCAGGTTGGGAACTTTTAATTTTTTCAGTGCTTCGATCACATCATT
>CAZJNY010000015.1:0-34114 GCA_964547405.1 uncultured Flavihumibacter sp.
AACCATTATGCCCTCCGTCACTGCCTGCCCCCCGGATCCTGCTTTTTTCAATGGGAAGGGCCAGTTCATCCAGGATCACAAATACCTGTTCCACCGGAATTTTTTCTTTCTCCATCCAGTATTTTACGGCTTTACCACTCAGGTTCATATAGGTGGAGGGCTTCAGGAGCAGCAGGGTTTTGCCTTTCAGTTTATATTCAGCAATATCGCCCAGGCGATCGGTACGGAAAACCAGTCCCTGCTTTTCGGCCAGGGCATCTACCACATCAAATCCGATATTATGCCGCGTATGTGCATACTCAGTTCCAATATTACCCAAACCGACAATGAGAAACTTGTTCATGGCGCGAAGATAAGAAGGTGAGACGGGAGAAAGGAGACAGGAGGCGGGAGATGAAAAAAGCACCGGGGATACCGGTGCTTTTGTATGAGTTGAAAAATCGATTCGATTATTTCTTGCCCTTTTCAGCAGCAGCTTCTTCCTGCTTCAACTGACGGGTCATCACGATAGACGCAACCGGAATACGGGGAGACATCAGAATTTCCATGTTCTCGGTCTTCACATCCTGGATCCGAACGTTTTCGTTCAGTTCAAGATTCGTGATGTCCAGTTCAATACTTTCTTTCAGATATTTAGGCAGTGTTTTAACTTTCAGTGCCTTTACTTTTACTACCAGTCGACCACCAGCTTTAACACCGGCAGGTGAACCAGAAAGGTGCAGCGGAAGCAGCGCAATAACCGGCTTATCATCCACCAGTTCCTGCAGATCAACGTGAGTAAGCGCATCACTCACTTTGTCAAACTGCATGTCTTTCAGAATGCACTTGTACTTTTTGCCATCTACGGTTACCTCTGCAAGGTTGAATTCAGCGGTATATACCAGTGGCTTGAAAGCCTTGGCTGCAGCAACGAAGTTAACTTCCTGCGCACCTCCGTAAATTACACCTGGCACTTTACCCTCAGAGCGAAGTTGGCGGGTGGCTTTTTTCCCGGTTTCGGTCCTGAGTTGTCCTTCGATTGTAATTGTCTTCATTTTGATTTATTTAATAATAATTAAGCACATTTTACTCTCCCCTCATCTCGGCATTCCGTTGTTCCTTCAGTTGCGAATGAATGAACAGACTGGTGATGCTTCGTTGCTCATACGCATTTCTCAATGCCACTGCAAACAGATTGGCCACTGATAATACCTTGATTTTGTCAACCTGTTGCTTCAAAGGGATGGTATCACAAACCACCAGTTCTTCCAACACACTGCTTTCGATATTTTCGTAAGCTTTCCCACTGAGCACCGGATGCGTACACATTGCCCGAACCGTTGTTGCCCCTTTTTCTCTAAGTAATCCGGCACTTTTTGCCAGGGTACCGCCCGTATCACAGATATCATCAATAAGGATCACATTTCTATCTGTCACATCTCCGATTACCACCATACTCGCAATCTCATTGGCACGTTTCCGGTGTTTGTCGCAAATCACCATTTCCGCATTAAAATAACTGGCAATTTCCCGGATCCTGTTGGCACTTCCTACGTCAGGGGCCGCAAAGGTAAGGTTTTCCAGTTTCAGTTGCTCGATGTAGGGGATAAAAATTACCGAACTGTCCAGATGGTCCACCGGAATATCAAAATACCCCTGAATCTGGGGGGCATGCAAATCCATGGTGATTACCCGATCGGCACCGGCCGCAGTTAACATGTTGGCAATCAGCTTGGAACCGATCGCCACCCGGGGTTTATCCTTTCTGTCCTGGCGGGCATATCCATAATAGGGAATCACGGCTATCACCTTGTAGGCAGAAGCCCTGCGGGCCGCGTCTATCATCAGGAGCAGCTCCATCAGGTTATCTGCAGGTGCGAAAGTGCCCTGAATGAGAAACACCACGTCTCCCCGGATACTTTCCTGGTAAACCGGCTGAATCTCTCCATCACTGAACTTCTGGATATTAATCCTGCCTAATGGAATTCCGTAGCTGTTGGCGATTTTCTCAGCCAGGTACTGGGAACCGGTACCGGAGAAGATTTTTGCAGTCATAGAAGAAAATTCTTGCGGCGAAGATAAAGAGTTGAAACAGATAGACCACCCTGAACTTCAAGAATCTGAGTAAAAAACGAAAAGGGTACTACCAATGGTAATCCCCTCTTCTACCTGTCTACATTAACTCGTTTATCGCGATGCCACAACCTGCGGAGCCGCCTGACTGGCAGATACCGTTTTCAGGGTGCCAATCGGTTCCGTGCGATGCTGGAACGCATGAAAAATCGCAGAACAAATAAAAATGGAAAAAAATAAGGCTACCACGTAGATTCCTATGCAAAATAGCATGGATTGGAATCCGCCTAATACGTTGAATGTACGGGAATTCATAGTTTACTGGTTTTAGTTTTTCTACAAAAAAGGATCATTGGATAGAAAGGGTTAAAACCCTGTTTCAAGGCATAAAAATATTCATTAATCTTACTTTATGCAAGCGCAGAACCACTCAATTAAATCATGGGCAAAAGACGATCGTCCTCGCGAAAAACTACTTAGTAAAAGTCCTATGCAACTCAGTGATGCGGAATTAATCGCCCTGTTACTGAACAACGGAAACAGGGAAAAGACCGCACTGGACATGGCCAGGGAATTACTGCAACTCGGACAAAACAACCTGTTTGAATTGGGCAAACTGTCCGTTTTCGAACTGATGAAAGTAAAAGGTATCGGGAAAGCAAAAGCAGTAACGATCGCTGCCGCCATGGAGCTTGCCAAGCGCCGCCAGCTGAGTCAGGCTGTGGAACTCAAAGCGATTACCGGAAGCCGCGACGTGGCCTCCTTCTTACAGCAACAGTTCGGCGATTACCGGCACGAAGTCTTTATTGTGCTGTTTCTGAACAGAGCCAATAAAATCAAACACAAGGAAATCATCAGCAGCGGCGGACTGACCGGAACAGTGGCCGATCCCCGCATCATCATGCGTAAGGCCATTGAACAGGATGCAGTAGCCCTTATACTATGCCACAATCATCCTTCCGGCAACCTGCATCCTTCCAAGGCGGATGAAGAGTTAACCAGAAAGATCCGGGAAGCTGCTTTGCTGCTGGATATTCGCGTACTGGACCACCTGATTGTCAGCCAGGATGGTTATTTCAGTTTTGCAGACGAGGGACTGATCTGATAAGATCAGGCCTGCGCTGCCGGGCCACCGAAATTCATGGGAACCTGAATCTCTTCAAGATCTTTGATATCACCGTTCACTTCCTCAAAACGATCTATGTTTTCAATCAATGCTTTCATGAACCGCTTAGCATGCTGAGGTGTAAGTATGATTCTGGATTTCACCCTGCTTTTGGGTGTACCGGGCATTACGTTTACAAAATCAATAACAAATTCCGCGTGAGAATGAGTGATAATAGCCAGGTTGGCATATTCCCCTTCGGCCATCTCTTCAGATATTTCAATATTGAGCTGATTCTGCTGGTTGCTATTATTCTCCATGATTCACTTTTAAGTGCCAAAAGTACTATTTGTTGGCTAACTGCTTTTACCAATCCAGCATGACCTGAAATTTCCATTCCGATTTTCTGTTTCCTGGTATTTCATCCTGCCCCGAACCAATGGATTCCTGATTAGACAAACCTGTTTGAGACCAACGTATCCACCACTTAACCGGACCAGACCTGATCCCTTTTATTGCCAGCCTCCCCTGCCATTGTACATAGTACCTGAGTCCATGATCAAAAATAGCAGGTACCGAATAACTGTACAGCACATCGCGCTCATAACTATACAAACGCGATTCATACCCATCTGTCCGAAACCAGTGAACCCTCCCTGTGAACTGCCAGTTACTGACAGGAAGCACCCATTTGGCATCCGCATAAACTCCCCATCCGGAGGATATTTCCCCGGCTTTACGAACCTTCACCCTATCCATTCTTGCACTTAGTAACCAGTTTTTATTGATTGTCCGCTGAATATGTAGCCGCAGATTCTCCTGCTGTACCGGCACGATGGAATGGGTAACCCCTGCAGCCAGGTTCTCCGGTTTGGTCTGCACCCGGTAGTATCCATAGATCAGCCAGCTTCTTCGCTTCTCCCACTGAACCAAGATCCTCGATTCGTTTCCATTTCCCGGCGCATCCGACCGAAAACGCAACCACGGAAACCGGTAGTAATCCGCATACAGATGAACCTGCCAGCCAGTTGCCGGTCGTAATTCGATGCTGGTATACAACCCTTCCTCATTGCGCGCAGCAGCCTGCTCGGATACCACATTTGCATACACCGAATGATAGCCAGGCTGAAAATTCCTATATACCATTGTCAGATCAAGTCGCTTTTCGACGCTGGCAAACAAGCCCTGAACAAGTCCTGTTCCTTTACCACCTCTCGCGAGTTCACCAAAAAGGAAAAACTGTTTTTTCCCCCAGTTATAATCAAGCGAATGATGAGCAGAGGACTTCCCTTTAAAATAATAACGTGAATAGGCTTCCTCCTTTGGCTGCCAGGTTAATGAAAACCGCTGGTACAGCTGATTGATTCCAATTTTCAACTGGTTATACTGCCATTTCAAAACGGATCCGGCCACCATTTCCCCCAATTGGTTCCTGCCCGCTATCTCTGAACCAGTTCGGTGATACCCCGATGTTGCCAAACTACTGAAGGCTATTTTCTTATCCTGCTCATAAATTATACTTGCCGATTTTTTTCGGCTAGATATCCATGTTAGTAACTCCCATTTACCTGCTGCCAGATGAATGGCTGCTCCTCTGAAAAAATTAACTTCCCCCGCCGACCGGTACGCTTTAAGCAATGGTCCCTGCCGGAACACCCCCGCACCAGCTGCCCCTTTGCCAAATGCCAGTCCCTGCCATACCACCAGTCCCTGGCCGGCATTGACGGCAAAATCACCCAGTGCCACTGCTTTCACCGTCCTTTTCCCTCTGAAGAAAAGATGAAAGCCACTAAAATCAGTGGGTCGCCGTAACTGTTTCCCAAAGGCTTCTCCGGCATCTTTCTCCAGACTGAATCCTGCCTGTACCATCCGGTCCAACTCATAGCCATACCTGATAAAAAGCCGCTGCGGTGAGCCCTCATAACTTCGCTTACCCACACTATCCCGATGAAATCCGTTTGGCTTTTGCACTACAGCACTAGTTCGAACCAGGAGCTGATGCCTTGCCTCTTTATACCAGCTACCGGCCTTCCCTAACCGAACCGGCAGGGGTGAAAAATCCAGTATTCCTGCCAGTTTTTGAATCAGCTGTTTATCCCAATACGGAATTGCCTGTAACTCATATTTGCCGGACGGATAACCAAAAACGCGAACATAATTTTGAAAAGCCTGAATCTGAACCGGACTGAGCCCCATAATAACCAGGAGCTCTGTTGTCAACCTGCTTATCCGAACCGATTTACCCTGTATAGCTTCCAACTCCAGGGCTGTTTCATCCAATTCCGGCACTTCTTCCTGCTGTTCCGCCAATTGCTCCCATTGCCGGTTTCCGCTTGCTTCTTCCTGAGCACGCGTAATACCTGCGCAAAGCAGGGCCAGCAGCAACAGTATAGATTTACTCATGGCGGCCGTTTCTTTTAGCAGAATGCCAGACAAGTCCCAATCCGGATTTCCATCCAATGCCGGGATATCTTCTGACAAATACCGACAACCAGAAAGTGCTCAACCGATATCCCTGCTCCCAATAAATAGCAGATGGCAACTGCTGCCATTGCCCAAGTATATATGCCTTGTCAGAAATATGATACTGAATACTGAAAGCAGGCAACTGAATACTGTTGTTCAGATAGGTTACACTGAGTTCTGAAACCAGCTGTCGCGACCAAAACCGGCGTGCATTCACAGACCACTGCCAACCCGACTTTTTATAGCTGCTCCTGAGCAGTAAAATGGAATAGGAACTATGCTGATTGCTGCGTACAACAGAAAGGCCGGATACCCATTGAAGAGGCGATTTAACCCATCCGGTTTTTTCCTGTTGTGCCTGAAATACCAGTCCCATCAGCCACCTGGACTGGCCATCGGAACCTTTCCGTAGCAATTTACCATAGGCGAGTCCAAATTGATTCAGCCGGAACACATCTTTCCCAAGCATAGCCAGGCGAACCCCCAGGCCACTATGGCCTTTCATTGAAAAGCTGGATACTGCTTCCACTTTTCTTGTTACAGGCAGGCCGGCAAACCGATCTGTAGCAATTGAGATACCGTTTTCCAAACTATCCCCCAGCAGTCCGGGTGCCATAAACACGGAAACCGGCTTGCAAAAAACAGGGTTCCCCAATCCCGCTGTAAGAAAGTCGGTGCCGTAAGGAATCACGTGCGACTGACCTGCTACTGAAAGGCTGAAGAACCCCGCACACACACTACTTATCACTGCATTCATAGCACAAAATCCAACTCTGACAGCTTTCAGTCAAGCGTGTAAAAACGGATTCAGTTGCCGTTAAATAACCTTTTCAGCATCTTGGAAGATTAGAACAACTCTAATTTTTCTTATCCAGATTAGAGCGTTTTAACATTTATTTACGGTTAATTTTATATTATTAATGGTTATTATCACATATTTAACCTTACCGCTTAACAAATTTTTAATAATTACTTAGTTTGAACCCGTAAACGGCTGAATTAACAGTTCAGCATAACCTTAAAATAACACTTACATGAGAAAACATCTAATGATGCTTGTGGCAGCATTATGCCTGGCTGTCATGAGTATTGCTCAAAGCACTAAGATCACGGGAAAAGTGCTGGATGCTGCTGGGAAACCCATCCCGGGAGCATCAATTTTGGTTAAAGGTTCAAGAGTTGGGGCAGCAACACTCGAAGATGGAAGCTTTTCCATCGCTGTACCTCAAAACTCAAAAACTCTTGTAATTAGCGCATTGGGATTTAAAAGTTCAGAAATTGCGCTTGGTTCTTCCACTGTACTCACAGTGAATTTGACAGAGGATGCCAATTTGTTATCCGATGTAATTGTAACCGGGGTTGCTGGTGCAACTTCCAGAAAAAAAATGACCGTTTCTGTTACCAAGGTTGGTGAAGAACAGCTGAAAGCAGTTCCTGCTACCTCCCTTTCTTCCGCCTTAACCGGAAAAGTGGCAGGTTTAAAAGCTGCCAGCTATGGTGGGCAGCCCGGAGAATCCCTTGACCTTTTATTGAGAGGTGATAACAACCTTCCGAATGTAAGTTCCGCACCGCTGATTCTTGTTGACGGAGTGATTCTTGCCGGTAATCTGGCTGATATCAACTCAGACGACGTGGAATCCATCGAAGTAGTGAAAGGTGCTGCGGCTTCTGCATTGTATGGCTCCAGAGCTGGTAACGGGGTTATTTCCATTATTACCAAACGCGGTAAAGGAATTAGCGCCAACAAGCCTGTAATCACTGTTAGAAACGAATTGGGTATTCAATCCCTTACACACTATCTCAATGTAGCAGAAGGCCATCCTTATGCATTGGCAACTGATTGGGAAACTGCTGCAGGAAAATATACCAAATACGCTGGTGTAACCTATCCCAATAATTATATGGGTGCAGGTTTCAGCACAGGAATTTCCGGAAACAGGAACCTGGATACGGATCACTACATGGACAATCCTTATGGCGTGAACAGAAACCAGCAGTCTGAATTTTTCCGCAATGGTATCAACTACACCAATTTTGTTTCTGTTGCTAACCGTACAGAAAAGAACAATATTTACCTGTCCTTTGAAAACAACGGGCAGCAGGGTGTTGTAGCATTGACAGATGGTTACAAGCGTCAAAACTTCCGTGTTAATATTGACCAGAATGTTTCCAGTTGGTTGCGCCTGAGCGCTTCCAATTTGTTCATCAATCGCCAGGTTCAATACCCAGGTGGTGGTGGTGGTTTATTCTACGCCATTGCGCGTCAGGAAAGAGATGTGAACCTGGGTGGAGAAAACCCTGATGGTCAGCCTTATTACCTGCGTTCGAATCATTTTAACCAGGAAGCGACCAACCCGCTTTATCCGTTGTGGAAGCAGAAGAGAAATGAAAAAACCCGTCGCTGGATTGGGAACTACACGGCGAACCTGAAGTTCACCAAGTGGGCAAACCTCGATCTGAGCCAGACAATCGAAATTCAGAACTACCGCTATTCCAGTATTTCTCCCAAAGATTACTGGTCTCAGTCGGGAGGTACAGCCGCTACCAATTTTATGACCTACACCAATGGTGGTATGTCACAATCTACCAGCGAAACTTCTACCAAGAACACGCAGGCTACGTTGAACCTGTCCAATCAATTTGGAGATCTTGGTGTAAGAGGTAAACTTTCTTACCTGTATGAAAACAGGTCGTACGAGTCTAACTATATCAGTGCTTCACAGTTCAAGGTTTCCGGTATTGAGAACTTTGAAAACTTTGTGGAAATCAATGATGCGAGCTCCTATCGCGAAACAGAACGTGCCCAAAACTATTTCGCTATCCTGGGTATGGACTGGCGTGATAAAATCCTGTTTGATGGTATGTTCCGTTATGATGGTTCTTCACTCTTCGGACCAGATGCAAGATGGAATTCCTACTATCGTTTATCAGGTGCCTACCGGCTTAGCGAAGACCTGAAGATTAACGGTATCGATGAATTTAAAATCCGTGCTGCTCATGGAACAGCGGGTATCCGTCCTGGTTTTAACTGGCAGTATGAAACGTATTCCCTGTCAAATGGTAATACCTCTCCCAGCCAGAAAGGAAACACCCTGCTTAAACCTTCTACTACCAGGGAAACAGAAATCGGTTTGAATGTTGACTTCCTTGGCCGTTTTAACTTTGAAGCTGTTTATGCAAAATCCAAAACAGAAGATCAATTCCTGAATGTTCCTTTGATTGCATTCCTGAACGACGGATACACCAGCCAGTGGAGAAATGCCGGTACTGTGGAATCCAACACACTGGAAATGACACTTGGAGCCCGCTGGATTACCAAAAAGGATTTTAGCTGGTCATCCAATTTTGTATTCTCCAAGGTTCGTCAGCGGATTACAGAACTGCCTATTGCTCCTTACTTATATTCAGATGGAAATATGGGTGATCAGTCGCTCTTTTACATCAAGCAGGGAGAAACCTACGGTTCTATGTACGGATACCGCATGGTACGCACGCTGGAAGAAATGCAGAATCAATTGCCAGCCGGAAAGTCAATCAGTGATTATACCGTGAACAGCGAAGGATATGTAATTCCTGCCGGAACAGAAGGCACACCAGGAGAACTTCCTATCCGTTTACGTGAAAATGGAGCAGACTGGTATGGTAAGATCGGTGATGGTAACCCTGATTTCATGATGGGAATTACCAATACCCTGACCTATAAAGGATTTACCCTTTACTTCCTGCTCGACTGGAAACAGGGTGGTGATGTGTACAATGGTAAAGACCAGCGTCTTGCCTTTAACCTGACTTCCGAGCGTATGGATATGACCGGCGTTCCGGACGGACAGAAAAAAGCGTATGATTACTGGTTTACCGGCATGTACGACAGAAATGATCCCAATGCGTATTGGGTGGAAGACGGTACCTATCTGAAGCTCCGTGAAGTAGCGCTTGGATATAGTGTTCCCTCGCAATTCCTGAAAGGTATTTTCAAAGGTGCGATCAAAGGTTTGAATGCACGTATCGTTGGACGGAACCTGCTGACCTTTACCGGATACAATGGATATGATCCGGAAGTTGGTAGCATCCGTATGCCATACGACGGTATTTATATGAACCCCAACTACCGTAACCTGGCCTTCTCGCTTTCCTTTGAATTCTAATCCTTAGTACAACAAAAAAAAGTTCAGATATGAAAAAATTTGGAAAAATAATCGCCCTTTCTTCGCTGGTTATCGCATTAGCCGGCTGTGGAAAGGATGTGCTGGATGTAGAAAATGAAAACCAGCCCGACTTCCTGAAGGTTTATGCTAACGGACAGGACGTTGAAAACGTGGCCAGCAGTATGTTCAATACCATTTATTCGGGAGAACATGCATTTGGCGGTATGAAAATGATGCTGGCTACTGCAGCCGATAACGTATCCTGTTCCTGGGGTAATGCCGGAATGCGGGATATGTCATGGGAACCACGGAACAGTGCCTGGAACAATGCACCCAGTTATTCCAACCAGGGACATACCAAACATACTTTTGACAGAATGTATGGCGCCATCAATACAGCTTCGAACGTAATCAAAGCTGTGAACAGTGGTATCCAGATTGGTGATGAAGGCGTAAACAATAACCGGGCTGTCGCATTTGCCCGTTTTATCCAGGGATATGGATATGGCAACCTGGCTTTGTTGTTCGACCGCGCTTTTGTGGTGGATGAAGAAACTACTGTAGAAGGTGTTCTCGGCAGTGCTGTATCCTACAAAGAAGTAGCTGCCGCTGCACTTGGATACCTGGATGAAGCCATTCAATTGTCAGGCACTACCTTTTCCATTCCAGCTGCCTGGCTGGGTGCTGAAAACGATCTGAGCAATGAAGATTTCAAAAAAATATGCAATACGGCCGCTGCCCGTATCCTGGCCTATTTACCACGTAACAAGGCAGAACTGGCACAGGTAGACTGGAATAAAGTTAAAACCTATGCGGATGCAGGAATTACCAGCGACTGGAATATTCTGAACGATAGCTATGTACAATGGTATGATGAAGCTGGCGACTATCTCACCTTTAATGGCTGGGGTATCACCGACATGTATGTAGTAAATAAGCTGGATCCTACACAGCCTAATCATTGGGACGACAGACCCGATTTCCCTTATCCCCCAGCTTCCACCAACCCGGTTGATAAGCGTCTGAATAAAGACTTTCAGTACGTGCCGTCCAACTGGTTCCAGGCTGCCCGCGGATATTATCATTTCTCCAATTATCGTTTTAGCCGCTATGACGAGTTTTATGTAAATGCACTCGGTCCTAAAGCCAACGTTATGTTGTCTGAAAACGATATGCTGCGCGCTGAAGCCCGGGCTTACACCGGTCAGCTGGCAGAAGCTGCCCAGATCATCAATGCCGGAACCAGATCCACCCGTGGCGAAATGCCGGATGTGGCTGCAACCCTGCCCGATATCATCAAAGCCATTTCCCATGAACGTCATGTTGAAATGTATACCACCGGTATGGGTATCCAGTTTTATGATATGAGAAAACTGGACCTGCTTCAAAAAGGCACGCCGCTTCACCTTCCATTGCCTGCCAAGCTGATGGAAACGCTGAAAGAACCACTGCCTTTCTACACTTTTGGTACAGAGGCAGAAGCCGATGGAATCAATACTTCAAACGGAGGCTGGAGATAATTTTTTTCTTCCATCCATATTTTTGTCACTGCGCCAATCTTCGGATTGGCGCAGTGCTTTTCTGTCCCTACCTTTGCGCCATGCAAATTTTAGATGGTCAATTGGTTTCGAAAGCTACCAAAGAAGAATTAAAGCTGAAAGTAGCTCAACTGGTTACAGAAGGTAAAAAAGTTCCCCACCTGGCTGCCGTGCTGGTTGGTTCCAATGGAGCCAGCGAAACTTATGTAGGTGCTAAAGTGAAAGCCTGCGGCGAAATTGGTTTCAAATCCACCCTGATCCGCCTGGAGGCCGATATCAGTGAGAACAAACTTCTGGCTGTAATTGATGACCTTAACCTGGACCAGGATATTGACGGAATTCTTGTACAACTTCCGCTGCCGAAGCATATTTCAGATGAAAAAGTCATTAATACGATTTTACCCTCCAAAGACGTGGATGGATTCCATCCCGCGAATGTTGGGAAAATGGTACAGGGACTGGACACATTTATACCAGCTACGCCGTATGGCATCATGCTGATGCTGGAGCATTATAAAATTGAAACCAAAGGCAAACATGCCGTGGTTATCGGAAGAAGTAATATTGTTGGTCGCCCCATGAGTATTCTGCTGAGTCAGTCGGGCCCTTATGGCAATTGCACCGTAACCATTACCCATTCCCACACAAAGAACCTGCAGGAAATCTGCCAGTCTGCCGATATTATTGTTGCCGCCCTCGGTATCCCGGAATTTGTGAAACCCGAAATGGTAAAAGAGGGAGCGATTCTGATTGATGTAGGTATCACCCGGGTAGCTGATGCCTCCAAAAAATCAGGATTTGCCCTGAAAGGAGATGTTGAATTCAGTACCGTTTCTCCCAAATGCAGTTATATAACACCAGTACCGGGAGGTGTAGGTCCCATGACAATCGCAGCCTTAATGAAAAACACGTTTAAAGCCTGCATAGATAAATTTTGATGTAGGAATTGAGCAGTTGGAATCCCTTCCTCTTCCCCAAATCTTATTTCTTAAATCTTATTTCTTAAATCTTAATTCTCAAATCTCAACTCTTCCATGCCATGCTTCCCATAATGGAATCATTCTACACCCTCCAGGGCGAGGGATTTCACCAGGGCCGCGCAGCTTATTTTATACGGCTGGGTGGCTGTGATGTAGGTTGTGTATGGTGTGATGTAAAGGAAAGCTGGGATGCCTCCAAACATCCGCAGATAGCTGTAACCGAACTGGTAAAAGGAGCACTTGAACACCCCGGAAGACTGGCCGTTATAACCGGTGGAGAACCACTTCTCTATAATCTGGATGAACTTACGCTGGCTTTGCGGAAAGAAGGATTCGAAACCAATATTGAAACCTCCGGCTCCAGTCCGCTTAGCGGATACTGGGACTGGATCTGCCTCTCCCCCAAAAAATTCAAATTTCCGCTGCCCGAAGTTATTCAGGCAGCTCATGAATTGAAAGTGGTGATTTTTAATAAATCCGATTTTGCCTGGGCTGAAAAATACGCAGCAGAAGTTTCTCCAGGCTGCAAACTTTATCTTCAGCCGGAATGGGACAAACAATCGGAGATGCTCCCACTGATCATCGACTACATTAAAGCACACCCCCAGTGGGAACTTAGCATACAGAGCCACAAATTCATAAATGTGCCCTAAAGCATTGGGTACCTGCATAAAATGGCCTAATTTTCGTTTGCTATGCATATGCAGATCATATCCTTTTCCCGCTGCCTTCTGGCTATTTGGCTGATAATATCTTCGCTTTCAGTACAGGCACAGGTTTATAATCCCGGCAAAGTCAGCAGCAAAGCGCTGAAGCTTTACCAGAAAGCTATGGAACAGGCGGAAGAAGGAGATTTTCCCGAAGGCATCAAAACCTTGCAGGAAGCAGTTAAAATCGATCCGCAATTTGCCGACGCCTGGCTTTCCATTGCTGGCATGTTTGGTGAGCTGAAGCAGTATGAACAGGCCGTCCTGAATTATGAAAAAGCACAATCCATAGATAGCAGTTATTTCCGCGACTATAACCTGCCCTATTCTATCAACCTGGCCGGACTAGGACGTTTCCAGGATGCATTAAAAGCGATTCACCGGTTTATGACCATCAATGACCTGAATGAATCCAGCCAGCGGGCTTCTTCCTACCGTAGGAAAACCTACCTTTTTGCACTCGAACAGGCTGCCAACCCGGAGATTGCTTCCTATACATTTGCACCGCTGAATATGGGCGATTCCGTCAATAGCCGGGTATCTGAATATTATCCCGCCCTTACCATCGATAATCAACAGCTGGTATTTACCCGTCGGGTGGGTAACCGAAATGAAGACTTTTACGAAACCCGTAAATCAGGCGAAGGCTGGAGCCTCTCCAAAGGTTTAACCGGTCAGATCAATTCCAATTTAAATGAAGGAGCACAGTCCATTTCACTGGACGGACAATGGCTCATTTTTACCGGCTGCAATTTCCCTGATAGCTATGGCAGTTGCGATTTGTACATATCTTATAATACCCCGGAAGGCTGGACAGAACCCCAGAACCTGGGCAATAAAATAAATACCGAATTCTGGGAATCCGCTCCCAGCCTTTCTCCTGACCGCCGCGACCTCTATTTCGCGAGTCGCAGGCCGGATGGATTCGGCGGCAGCGATATCTGGGTTTGTCATCGCTTACCAAACGGACGGTGGAGTGAACCCGAAAACCTGGGTCCGGAAATCAATACCAGCGGTGATGAAAGCTGTCCCTTTATTCATGCCGATAACCAAAGCCTCTACTTCACGTCCAATGGCCTGCCCGGTTATGGGGGAGATGATCTTTTTGTAGCGAGAAAAGGTCCAAAGGGAAGTTTCTCCTTACCCAAAAACCTGGGCTACCCCATCAATACCATTGAAAATGAAGGAAGTCTTGTAATTACAGCAGACGGAGCAACTGCCTATTATGCCAGTGACCGGGCCGACAGCAGAGGCGGACTGGACCTCTATACCTTCACCATGCGGGAAGCTGTTCGTCCCATTAAGACATTATGGATAAAGGGTACGGTTCGCGACAGTAAAACCAAAAAAGGACTGCCATCCGCTGTGGAGCTAACGGATATCAGTACCCGACAGGTACTGAGCCTGGTTGAAACAGATGAAACCGGTAACTATATAATAACATTGCCCATCGGAAGAGACTATGCGTTTAACGTGAACAGGAAAGGATATCTTTTTTATTCGGAAAGTTTTCAACTGAGTAACCGTTCTCCCGATTCTACCTATACCATTGACATCGAACTTCAGCCCATTACAAAAGATGCCAGTATAGTATTGAAAAATATTTTCTACGAAAGCGGAAGTAAGGAACTGAATACTTCTTCTGAAGTAGAACTGGATAAACTTGTACAACTATTAAAAGATAATCCAACATTACGCATTCAGATCAATGGTCATACAGACGCTGTAGGCAAACCAGCCGATAACCTCACTCTTTCCAATAACAGGGCGCAATCGGTGGTTGACTACCTGGTGAAAAAAGGAATTCAACCAGCCCGTCTGGGCTTTAAAGGGTATGGTGCCACACAGCCAGTTGCAGACAATAATACCGAAGAAGGCAGGGCAAAAAATCGTCGTACAGAGGTGAAAGTAACAAGCGAATAACCGTTTTTTCACGCTTCCGGATTTCCCTTGTGCCGGTTATTTTGGCGGAAAGAAATTTATGGAAGCGGAAAAATATTACCAGGTAGCCTTAACCAGAGTGCCATCTATCGGGTATGTACATGCGAAAATACTACTTGAACAGTTCGGGTCTGCCAAAGCTATTTTTGAAGCTTCCCTCCGGTCTCTTCAGTCGATTGAAGGAATTGGCCAGCAGCGCGCGCGCCATATCCGGAACTTTAGCGGCTTTTCTGATTGCGAACAACTGGTACAGCAATCCGAAGCCAAAGGCATCCGCCTGATCGGCTATAACGATCCTGATTATCCGCGCTCGCTGAAAGACTGCTACGATCCGCCCAGCCTGCTTTATTATGCAGGAACAGGTTCGCTGAATCTACCCCGAACAGTAGCTATCATCGGAACCAGGAATCATTCTGAATATGGCAGGCAGCTCACCCAACAACTGGTAAAAGAACTGGCTGCTCATAATATTTGCATCATTAGCGGCATGGCGTATGGAATTGATGGCCTGGCGCACCGGACCGCACTGGAAAACGGATGCATTACTATTGGAGTGCTGGCGCATGGACTGGATCATATTTATCCCTCCGCACATACCGGAATGGCGAAAGAGATGTTGAAACATGGCGGAGCCTTACTGACAGAATTTCCACTAGGAACAAAAGCGCAACGCCATCATTTTCCGATCCGGAACCGCATAGTAGCAGGCATCAGCAAAGCCGTCATCATTATTGAAACAGGTGTTCGGGGAGGGAGTGTGATTACAGCCGGAATGGCCAATAGCTATAACATACCTGTATTTGCCATTCCTGGACGGCTTACCGATAAATCAAGTGCCGGATGCAACCAGCTGGTGCGTGATCAGAAAGCAATGTTATTTACCAGAGTGAGTGATTTCCTCGATGAAATGCAATGGAAGGATACCTCCGGTACGGCCGGGCGCACGGTTCAACTGGACCTGCTTCCTGAACTTGACCCCTCCTCTACCCTGCTGGTTCACCTGCTGGGAAAACATGGAATTCTTCCACTTGATCAGTTATATATATTAAGCGGACTCGAATCAGGCACAGCGGCCAAAGCCATACTGGATCTCGAGTTGGGAGGCATTATCAAATTATTACCTGGTAAACGCTATGCACTGGCCTAAGTCGTTTATTGGTACAAAAATTTGGCGCATACCCGGGCGGCATACTATCTTTGCACATGGCAACAAGAAAGACCACTCCCCGAAAACTCGATTTATCCCACAAATTTTTTGGTGAAGGCCTGACCTTCGATGATGTACTCCTGGTACCCTCTTATTCTGAGGTTTTACCGAGAGAAGTTTCCATACGTTCCAAATTAACACGCTCCATCACGCTGCAGATTCCAATGCTGTCGGCAGCCATGGATACAGTTACTGAAGCCCAGTTGGCAATTGCACTTGCCAGAGAAGGCGGAATCGGGATGCTTCACAAAAACATGAGTATTGAACGCCAGGCTGAACAGGTCCGAAAAGTAAAACGCAGTGAAAGCGGAATGATCATCGACCCGGTAACTTTATCACCGGATGCTACGATTGGTGATGCACTCCGCCTGATGAAAGAAAATAAAATCGGAGGCATTCCCATTGTTGATAAGAATAATAAACTGGTAGGCATACTCACCAACCGCGATCTTCGGTTTGAAACCGCCAAGTCGAAAAAAGTGAGCGAGGTAATGACAAAAGACAGGCTGGTTACTGCACCTGAAGGAACCGATATGAAAAAAGCGGAAAAAATCCTTCAGCAACATAAAATTGAAAAACTGCCGGTAGTACGAAAGGATGGCAAACTAGCCGGACTCATAACCTACCGTGATATTTTGCAATTGCAAAGTTTTCCACACGCTAATAAAGATTCCTTTGGTCGCCTGGTAGTGGGTGCAGCTGTTGGCATTACCAAAGACATGCTTGACCGGGTTGCTGCCCTGCAACATGTAGGAGTGGACGTAATCACCCTTGATTCCGCGCATGGTCATACCAAAGGTGTGATGGAAGCAGTAAAAAGCATCAAAAAGAATTTTAAAGAAATACAGGTAATAGCCGGAAACGTTGGAACAGCCGATGGTGCCCGGGCACTTGCTGAAGCCGGCGCTGATTGCGTAAAAGTGGGCATCGGTCCCGGTTCCATCTGTACCACCAGAATTGTTGCTGGCTCAGGTGTACCACAGCTAACTGCAATCATGGAGGCCTACAGCGCCCTTCAGCCGATGGGCATACCCCTTATTGCAGATGGAGGTATCCGATATACCGGCGATATGGTGAAAGCCCTGGCCGCTGGTGCCAGCTGCGTTATGATGGGTAGTGTCTTTGCAGGAGTGGAAGAAAGTCCGGGTGAAACCATTATTTACGAAGGCCGGAAATTCAAGGAATACCGGGGTATGGGCTCCATAGGCGCCATGGCGCAGGGATCCAGCGACCGTTATTTTCAGGATGTGGAAGATGATATTAAAAAACTGGTTCCTGAAGGAATTGAGGGAAGAGTAGCCTACAAAGGACATCTAAAGGAAGTAGTGGCACAGTTTGTAGGCGGACTGCGTGCCGGGATGGGATACTGCGGTTCCAAAGACCTGGAAACCCTTCAAAAAACAGCCCGTTTTACAAAGATTACCAACGCCGGTATGAAAGAGAGCCATGCTCATGATGTAGACATCACTAAAGAGGCTCCCAACTACAGCCGTAAATAATTAAAGAGGGATGAACTATTTTCGTTGAAATGAAGAAGTTTCATCCCTTTCTTTTATCCCTTTCCAGTGGCCTTCTGCTGGCAGCGGCATGGCCACCCATGCCCACTACCTTTCTTATTTTTCTGGCCTTTATCCCCCTGTTTTATCTGCTTGAACAGAAGCCTTCGCGATTTGCTTTTGTTGCCTGGGCATTCCTGGCCATGCTCGTCTGGAACAGCATCACCACCTGGTGGATCTGGAATTCAACCGATGTGGGTGCCATTGGAGCAATTGTTGCCAACACGGCGTTCATGAGCCTGCCCTGGCTGGCGCTGTATAATGTCAACAAACGACTGGGTCCGAAATTCAGTTACTGGGCATTTCTCTGTTGCTGGATGACCTTTGAATACATTCACCTGAACTGGGAGCTGAGCTGGCCCTGGCTTACCCTTGGGAATGTTTTTGCCAATACCCCCAACTGGATCCAGTGGTATGAATTCACTGGCACATCCGGAGGATCCCTTTGGGTATTGCTGATAAATATTTTACTTCTTCAGCAAATTCGCAAAGCCGGTCAACTCCGACTTCTGCTGAACCGAAGGCTGGCCCTTCTTTTGGCTGCCACAATCGGATTGCCGGTACTTATTTCCTACCTGGTAAAGACCTTCACAATTTCACCTGTAACAACAGATCAGCCGGCAGGAAAAAACGTAGTGGTGGTACAGCCCAACATCGACCCCTATGCGAAATTTTTTCCAGGCACACAGGAACAGCAGTTACAGCAATTGATCCGCCTGAGTGAAGCAGCTATCGACAGTCAGACTGTTCTGGTAGCCTGGCCGGAAACTGCGATCAATTCACCAAATGGTATTGACGAATCCCGTGTGCGACAGAATACCTCATTGAATCCCATATGGACATTTCTGGCAAAACACCCTGGTATCCGGCTGGTCACCGGAATTGAAGCTTTTGGATTTTTACCGGAAGACACCCAATCCCCATTTGCGCGACCAATACCAGGATCCAACCTGAAGTACGAGGCCTATAATACGGCAGCACTGCTTGACAGTTCGGGTATCCTTAGCCGTTATCATAAATCCAAGCTGGTACCGGGAGTGGAAACGCTTCCCTCCTTTCTTCGCTTTATGGACCAGTGGTTTGAACAATTCGGTGGCACTACCGGAGGGTATGCAAAACAGGAGGAAAGAACCGTACTGGTGGATCAGAACAGCGGCCTGGCTATCGCCCCCGCCATCTGTTATGAATCTATTTACGGAGATTTTATGACCGGATTTTTCCGCAACAAGGCCAACCTGATGGTGATCATCACTAATGATGGATGGTGGGGAAATACAGCCGGACATAAACAGCACCTGGCCTATGCCCGGCTGCGTGCTATTGAATCACGGCGCTGGGTGGTTCGCAGTGCCAATACGGGCATCAGTGCGTTTGTTGATCCCTTTGGAACCATCGTACAGCAACAGGCATGGGATACCGCTGCTACGCTCAAACAAGAGATTCAGCCAATGGAAAAGCAAACCTTTTTTGTTCGGTTCGGAGACTGGATTTCATGGATCATGATCATCGGGGCTGTTTTCCTGCTTGCCTGGTCGAGCCTGGTATTTTTATCCGGAAGGAAAAATTCAAAACCAATCAACTGATGCACTATCAACTTCTTGGAACCGGAAAACCGATTGTCCTGGTACATGGCTTCGGTGAAGACAGTCGAATCTGGGAACGGCAGCTTGCCATCTCCGGAACAGGCTGCCAACTGATAATTCCGGATTTACCGGGAACCGGTAAGTCGGCACCGCAACCCGGACTTACCATGGAATCCATGGCAGCCGGTATCCTGGAAATACTGGATAAAGAAAATATTGAACGCTGTACCCTGCTGGGACATTCCATGGGTGGATATATCAGTCTTGCTTTTGCGGAATTGTTTCCAGACCGCATCAATGGGCTCGGGTTATTGCATTCCAGTGCCTTTGCAGACAGTGAAGCCAAAAAAGAAACCCGCCGAAAAAGCATCGGTTTTATAGAAAAACAGGGGAGTCTTCCCTTCCTTGAAACATCCACCCCCAACCTGTTTGCTGAAGAAAATCGGTTATCCATGACCGGTGTAATCAATCAGTTGATTGAGCGGCATGCCTATATGGAACCCGCCACACTAACCGCCTTTACCGCAGCCATGATGGTTCGGCCAGACAGAACAGAAATCCTGAAAAAAGCGGGTTTTCCGGTTCTGTTTATCATTGGCAAAGAAGATCAGGCCGTACCCTTTACAGACTCCCTGCAACAGGTATATCTGCCTGATTTGTCCTATATTTATATACTAGATAAATCCGGGCACATGGGTATGCTGGAAGAGACGGAAAACTTCAACCAGGCGGTAGAAGATTTTATTTCCAGGCTGCCTGTGTAGTCAGTCAACCATATTTGATGAAAACAATCGGTATTTTATTGTTGGCTTTGATTGGGATAAGCTATGCTGCTTCAGCTGCGCATATCCGGGGGGGTGAGTTAACATACCGATATGTGGGTCGCGGTGCTGAACCAGGCACATCGCAGTATGAATTGACGCTTAAACTCTATGTTGATTGTAATGCACGGGGGCAGGGTCAACTGGACACCGAAGTAATGTTCAGTATTTTCAAAAAGACCGGAGGAATAGGATTGACTCAGACAGTGGAGGCCCCTTTCCGAACTACCCAGCGGATTGAATACGACCCCAGGTCCAACCCCTGTATTCTCAACCCTCCTACAGATGTCTGTTACAACCTTCGTTATTATTCGATAACTGTTACTCTGGAAGATTCGGAAGATGGTTATTCGGTAGCTTTTCAGCGTTGTTGCCGGATTGACAATATCAGAAATGTTGCCGGTAACAGTGGAGATATTGGAGCCACCTATTCCTGTGAAATTCCAGGCACCCGGGCACTGAATGATGCGTATCGCAATTCCAGTCCTACGTTTAATCCCAACGATGCTATAGCCATATGCGTTGGCAACAGTTTTACCTTTGATTTTTCTGCTGTTGATCTGGACAAGGATTCCGTTACCTATGAATTTTGCAATGCCTATGTTGGGGGTGGCCGCGACCCCGGAGAATGTACTACCTGTACGTCGCCTAACCCGACCTCTTCCCCTCCCCATTCTTCCATTAATTACCGCGGTGGATTTAATGGCACCAATCCATTGGGCGGATCTGTTAGTATTGACCAGAATACAGGAATTATGACCGGCATCGCGCCCAATGCAGTTGGCCAGTATGTAGTAACTGTTTGTGCCAGGGAATACCGAAGAGGAGTACTTATCAATACGCACCGGAAAGACATACATATTGCCGTATCCAATTGCCAGCCATTAAGAGCCTTTTTATCGCCCGATTATAGCTTCTGTGACGATTTCGATGTCACCTTCCAAAACGGGCAAGCCAACCCGGCTGGTGCAGTTTATATCTGGAATTTTGGGGATGGTACAGGAAACGATACGATTTCTACTGCACTTGGGCAGATCCGGCATCAGTATGCTGATTCCGGTTCCTATGCGGTACGACTGAAAGTATTATTAGCCGGAGGGCAGTGTGTGGATTCCACGACCTCGGTGGCGAATGTTTATCCCGGCTTTTTTCCCGGCTTCACCTCCAGCGGATCCTGTATTTTGACGCCTTTCCGATTTGTAGATACCACTCGAAGCAGGTACGGAACAGTAAATAAATGGACATGGAATTTTGGAGATGAGACTACGGATAACGATATCGCGCTCATTCGAAATCCATCCTACAAATTCAATTCCCTTGGCTTCAAAACTGTCACGCTCCAGGTGGAAAGTGACAAAGGATGCCGGGGCACCGCCAGTGTTCGGGTGGAAGTACGAGACCGGCCCAATCTGTTTGTAGCGTTTAAGGATACGCTTATTTGCAGTATTGATGAATTGCCCTTATCAGCCACCGCTCCCGGTACCTTAAACCCTGTTTTTACCTGGACACCCGGTTATAATATCCGGTTCGCCAATACCCCCAATCCAATCGTTGATCCCAAAGTGACAACTGTCTATAAAGTCAATGTCAATGACGATGGCTGTACAACGGATGATTCCATTCGCGTGCGGGTCGTAGACAGGGTAACCCTGAGCACTTCTCCCGATACTACGATCTGCCTTACAGACGCTGTGCAGGTTGCCGCTTTTGGAGATGGCTTGCGTTTCGAATGGTCGCCCGCAGCAGATATGGACGATCCCTCCAGCCGGTCACCTTTTGCCACCCCAACAGGAAATACCACCTATACCGTGCTAGCGCGAATCGGCGGTTGTTCTGCAACAGATCAAATCAATGTCCGAACCATTCCTTACCCAGGTTCAGATGCAGGCGAGGATCAGTTCATCTGCTACCTCGACTCTACCATGCTTACAGGTTCCATCCAGGGAGCCTACTTCAACTGGACGCCCCAAAGCACCCTGCTGGATGCCAATACGCTTAATCCCATTGCACTGCCACGGTTTACAACAAGATATGTACTGACTGTTACTGATACGCTGGGCTGCCCCAAACCTGGACGAGATACGGTAGTGGTAAGTGTTCGCCCTCCTATTCCGGCATTTGCCGGAAATGATACCGCCATTGTTGTTGGGCAACCCCTTCAATTGCGGGCAACCGGCGCAGAAATTTACCGCTGGGAACCTTCTACAGGATTATCTGATCCACTGATTGCCAACCCTATCGCCAATATTACCCAAAATCAGACCTATATCGTTCGGGTATCAACCCCGGAAGATTGCTTCGCGCTGGATACCATCAACATCACCGTTTACCGAACCGCCCCCGATATTTTTGTTCCCAATGCCTTTACTCCGGGAAAAAGTACCAATATGGTATTCCGGCCGATTCCAGTTGGTATTGCACAGATTGATTATTTCAGGGTGTTTAACCGATGGGGACAGCTGGTATACAGTAGTTCCAGTGCCGGAGATGGCTGGGATGGCAAAGTCAGTGGCCGCGACCAGGGAACAGATACCTATGTATGGATGGTACAGGGCCGGGATTATACCGGAAAAATGATTGTCAAAAAAGGAACCGTAGTTTTGATACGGTAACCACAAAGGTTTTTATTTCATGAAACATATTGCATTGATCACTGGCGCCAGTTCAGGATTTGGCTGGGCCACTGCCCGAAAGCTGGCTGAAAAAGGATATAACCTCATCTTATCGGGCAGAAGAGCTGAACGCCTGCAGGAACTCGAAGCGGAACTGCATAACATGTTTGGTACAAAATGCCGCCTCCTGGTGCTGGATATCAGAGATAAAAAGGCTGTTTTTGAACAGGTGCAAAGCCTGGAAAATCACTGGCAATCAATTGATTTGCTGATAAACAATGCGGGCCTCGCGCTCGGCCGCGATTTTTTTGATGAAGCAGACATGGACGATTGGGAAACCATGATCGATACCAACCTGAAAGGAGTAATCTATATGACCAGGGCAGTTCTTCCATTTATGATCGCCCATAAAAAAGGGCATATCATTAATATGGGATCCATAGCCGGCAAGGAAATTTACGAGAAAGGCAATGTCTACTGCGCATCCAAACACGCCCTGGATGCTCTTTCCAGATCGATGCGCGTAGATTTATTGAGGCATGCCATTAAAGTAACCGCCATTCATCCTGGTGCAGCGGATACCGAATTTTCAATTGTTCGCTTTAAAGGTGATGCAGAGAAAGCTGATGCCGTTTACAAAGGATTCCAACCCCTTGGAGCAGAGGACATTGCAGAAACCATCTGGTTCTGCGCCAGCCAGCCTGCCCATGTATGTATCAATGATCTGGAGATCACCTGTACAGCGCAGGCAAATGCCTATCTTTTCCACAAAGAATAAAAAACAGGTCCGGCTAACAATAGCGGCCTCATCCTGACGTTTAATTCTGGAATTCCAAACCCTTTCAAATCCAGCCTGGTTTTTGTAGTGAAATCACTTGCAAAACACTGAGTGGAATTTGATGAATGAAAACTGTTAGGATGAAAAACCTTATTTCTTCTGCACTCCTGCTATTGGCTATTGCCTGCTCAGCAACCACTCAGGCACAGGAACTAATCCGGCAACAAAGTTGCCAGACCCAAACCGTTCAGCATCAGATAGACAGCCTCAAGCGTTATTATTCCTCGCATGGATTCTCGTTGATGAGAGAGGCCAGCATGCAAATGGAAAGCCAATATGAAATGCCCATCATTGTTCCCTTAACCCAGGGTGAATGGTATAGTTTTGTGTATGTGGGCAACCCAGAATCACGGTTGCACGAAGTACGTATGTACGACTACATGGAAAAAATGGTCATCTACCGGAAAAACCTGAAAAAAGATCCCACTGCCAACGTAATCAATTTTACGTACGAACCGGCTTCCAGTGAATACCATATCATCAAACCGGTCCAGATTCATAACAAACAAAAAGAATTGTGCGGATATGTTATGTTGTTTAAACGAACTGATAAGCGAACAGCCGACAATGGCAAATAAAACCGAAGAGGCCTGGATAAAATCCGGGCCTCTTTAGTTAAACCAACCGTCCTGTAATATTTTTTAGCGTTGCTATAAAACAAAAGTAAGTTCTAAATATCCCCTGAACAATACCCTAATGTGGTAATTACTAACTGTCCAACATTGAATTTAACCGGATCCAATCCTGCAGAATTTCCATTTCTTTTCTGATGCCTTTACGAATTTGTTGAATCATTATAAATGCACCAGGTGGAACACTTAGACAACAGATAATCGTTAACCACAAAGGAGCATGCCGGCTGAACTCAGGCATCAGCAAATAGAACCCAACCAGGTAAATAATTACTACAGATATCGTTACCGGGCCGTGTACAAACTTCCTGAAGCTCCGATAGCGAATCGTTGCTTTTGTATAGGCTTCTGCAGACAACCAGGTTTTGATACCACGTGCTTTCCGAATGCTGAATGCTTCTATCAGTATCCGGATCAGGAGCGTGCCAACCATCAGCCACACACCCGTTTTGCCGGCAACTGTTGAATACGGATACCAGCGCACTAAGAATAAATAAATAAGCAGCACCGTACAACTTAGTATCACAATGGTTGTGTACTGTGAAACAAGACTCGCATTTCTTTTTGCAGTTGCCTGACTGGACCAATCCGTATGCATCGTTTCTTTAGCAACCGATTGTTCCTTTTTCCAGGACTGTTTCAATTCAAATAATTCATCCTGCATGGCGTATAAAATTTTTTATTCGTTGTTTAATCCGATGAATTTTTACCCGAAGTGTCGACTCACTGATACCCATAACCGAAGCGATCTGGTCGTATTCAAGTTCATCCAGCACCATCATGATAATAAGCCGGTCTACTTCTGCCAGTTGCCCGATGGCACGATACAACTCACTAACCTGCTCCTGTCCTTTTGCTGTTGCCTCAGTATCCTGATCCCTTATATTCTCCAGTTGTTCAGGAGCCAGACCGGCTTTCATTCCGGGCTTTCGTAAATATTGCAAACAACTGTTTACAGTAATACGATAGATCCAGGTCTTGTAGTTGGCTTCTCCCCTGAATTTTGATAAGGCATTCCAGACATTGATAAAAACATCATGGGAAAGATCTTCAGCCAAGGCCTGATCACCGTTCAGAAAACCGGTACAGACCTGCTTTACCATCGGCGCATAGTCGCGGTACAACTGATCAAACAAATCGCTGAACTGCCTGCTCATTTGGAAAAATACTGTTGTATGTTGCGGGCCATCCATTCAAATTCATCAAACATGATAAAATGCCTGCTTTTATCTGCTATCAGAATTTCTTTGTTTGATAACGCTTCGTATTGTTTGTTGTAATTTTTTTCAATCATCTCCCTGTTGGGAAAGCCCGCTCCAAGTATCAGAACCGGTGCTTTAACAGAAGGCAGTACAGGTCTCAGATCCAGCTTCAACAAATCAGTATAACCAAATACATACACTTTGCGATCGGCTTTTACCATCCAGCTGGTGATCGTATCAGTTTTTTCTTTTGAACTGGTCATATTGGCTGACATTGCTGCAGCCATTTTTTTGAAAGGTTCCGCCTGCATTTCCAATAACTGTTTATTATACGGACTAATATACTGGATCTGTTCCGCTTTCACTCCCGGCATCATCACCTCCCGCATACAGGGTATCGCATCCACCAATACAACCTTTGTTACCCGGTCCGGTAGCAAGGCCGCCAGATCCGTTGCCAGATTGCCTCCCATGCTATGCCCAACTATATATACTTTTTTCAGTTGCTGGCTTTTTATATAATCAACCAATCCATCCCTGACTGCTGAATACCAGGGTGTGTCGATGGCTGTTGTTCCGTCAAAACCTGCATAGGTAACAAAATGTGAGCTATATCCTTTGCCCAGAAAAGCTGCGGTTTCCTTCCAGATTCTACCCGGACAACCAAATCCCGGCAGATAAATCACCGGTGTTCCTTTTCCTGATTTTTCAACCTGAATGGCGGGTGTTTGTCCGAGTGCAGAGGCAACCTGAAAAACAACTACAATTGCTATAAGTATCGATTTCATGGAGTTTATTTTCCACTTTGATACAGGGCAGGCTGTATTGTTACACCCTCTCTAAAAAAAATTATTGCTGGGCAAGAGAAATCCGGATTTGTAAGCCGGCCCTTGTAGTGGTGATAGGCGCCGATGTCGATATTTTCGGTATCGTTCTTCGCTGGTCAAAGAACAGGCGGAGATTCACCCGGTTATTTAATACATAATCAATGGACGGTGATATGGTTACCACTTTTTGACCGGCTGTTGGCAATGCCGCTTCCTGGTCGAGCCGGCTGTTCGCTGTAGCATCATCCCTCAAGCCAAGATCCAGTCGCATGTTTAAATCATTGGACAATTCTTTGGATGCCTGCTTGCTTCCGGGGAGTTTGATCTTAAAGGGAAGGTTCACTCCTCTTTTCCTCCATCCCACGCCCAGCGTAAATTCTTCCGAACGGGCCTCACTTAACTGGAAATCGATCAGACTCAAACTCAGTTGCCGGCTTTTCTTGTATTCGAACCGCAGGGTCAGCTGATTGGTAAACTGTAAATCCAGATCCAGGAAGGGAGCAAATGCTTCTGATATGGAAATATTCGGAACCAGAAAATACGGATAGAAATTACCTGTGGCAGTATCAATAAAGCCGGGTGCATTCAAGGCAAGCGGATCCGCAAACAACAGGTTATTATTAAAGCTGTTCATGCTCAGGTTGCTGTTGTACGCATGCGTAATGGTTACATTGGTAAAGGTTTTCTCCAATCCCGGTATTCTGGTGAGCCCCGTATACGTTACCCGCCAGTTCGGCTTGGGAAGAATATTCCGGAAGGGATTGGAACGCACACTGCTGTTATCCTGCTCTATCAGTGCAATAGATTTGGGATCCTTATTGGTATAGGCGGCAATAAAGGAGGGAATCAATACATCCTGCGCATACCGGCTATAACCAGTATAGAATCCATCCGACAAGCGTTGCTGGGTTGGATCCAGCGACTGCCAATAGGGGTTCTTAACCGCATTGCGTTCACTCAATACAATCCGGTTCTCCTGAAAACGCTGGAAGGTCTCCGTTACTTTATTCGGTTCAAATTTCCCAAACAGTGTCTGGAAGGAAATATAACTCACATTGAAGGATCCCCCTACATAAGGACTCAGCCTTGCAAAACTTCCATTACCTACAGTGTCCTTGTACAATTCCGAATAGTTTTTCCCAAAGGATTTATCCAGATTGAGATCAATCATAAGATCCCTTACCGGCATCAATTGGGCGGTTATACTTAACCGTTGGTTGAAATCCTGCCGGTTCAGGTTATTTAATAAAGGGTTATTCGTGATGAGTCCCCTTCTCGCAAAATCATTGACAAAAGAAGTATCCGGTTGTTTTCCAAAAACAAATCCCCATCCCGGCGACATGGATCGGGTATTCATACCCAGGAATTTGGTGCTGTCTGTATAACCCGCCAATGATGTGGAACCCGTTTCACTGTATTGAACACTCACTCTTTTTACCGATGTGATGATCCTGCCAACAATTTTCACAACGGTGCCTATCTCAGGTAAATCATTTGGATCGCGCTTGATTTTCAGTTTGCCTCTTTTGTTGCGAACGGTATCCGCAGCCGGTTTAGGCTGATCCGATTTCGCTGGCTTGGGGGCATCCCAGTCAATGGCGCGCAACCAGCGTGATTTCGCATAAAGCCGGGTAAAATCAAATTCTGCCGCTGCATTTTTCTCCTGTCCGTTGGAGATAAAATTACCCAGGCTTTTCGCAAACTCGTCCTGTGATGCAGTTAACCAGTTGTACCGTGCCGTATACCCAACTCTCACAGTTGTCCAGTCGAGCAATGGTATTTTAGCAGTCGGTAAGGTATAGGTAATATTGGCCGACTGATCATAGGTGGTATTACGTCCGCCTCTCCAGAACAATTGCCACATCCTGCGACGTTCCCGCTGATCCAGTCTGCCGGAATCTTCGTCTACCCGTGCCCGATTGACTGCTGTAAAATCAATATTAAGAGAGCGGGTTATATCCCAACGCAGATTATAATAACGATCGAATGTGAAGTACTTGTCATAGGTTTCAGGAATGATGCCTTTGGGCCCTCCCACATTACGCGGACGAATAGCACCAAACTGCCTGTTTACATCCGCTCTGAAACTTAGCAGTGAGGGCGCATAGTTCAGGTTGAACTCCTTTACCAGATCATACCACTTGGATGGGCCTTTGAACTTTTTCTTGAAGGGTTCCCAGTATTTTGGAGTGCCAATATAATTGTAACCCAATCCCGCCCGGTGTTTCGCCATTTCTTCTGCCTCAATCAACGGACTGTATCGTTCCACTTTGGTATAGGAATAACTGACATCAAAATTCTCAACACTGTACACTTTCTGTTTTTTACCGGAAGTATTCAGTTTGCGAACATTGGTAAAGTTGACTGTTTTGGTAGTTGTTACATCAATAGCATCATTGCGGATAGAATCTCTATCGGCACCACTGGTGGCATCCAGTTTATCTTTCAGTTTTACATCGAGGTCATAGGGGTCGTATTCCGGTGTCAGCACTGTTTGGGAATAACCAGCATATACCGGAATGCTCACGCCTGCTTTTTCAGGAAGCAGTTTACCCAGTTCCAGATTGGTAGCCGCATCAAACTGTGTAAAGTTTTCCCGGCTTCTTTCATTCACCCGCTGCTCCAGGTTGCCAAATCCGATACTGCGTGCCGCTGCGGATAAGGATACTGTACCCAGATCTGCCAGCTTGATATCCACGCGACCGGTAGCTGCCCAGCCCCCGCTTTCGTCCAGGGAAGCCAATCTCAATTCATTGAACCAGACTTCCGAGCAAACCGGTGCACCGGAATTATTTACGATACCCAGGAACATGCCTCTTACTTCACCCAGATTCGGGTTACCGAAAATGGCATAGGTTTTACCATCCGCATCTGTTTCTGAAAAATACAGATTGGACTGAGAAGAATTATTTCGGGCCAGCTTGAGATTGATCAATCGCTGAATAGACAGATTCAGTTCATTCTGCTGAGGCCATACAATATCGCCTTGAGCATCCGTATACCGTCCGAATGGAGTTACCTTCAGGGGTATGCGAATTTCATAATAGTTGCCTACAAAATCATTGCCGATACGAATCACAGCAGAGAGGTCATTATCCTGAATGGCGGGAGATCCTACAACACTTTCCGCATGCACAAACATTTTCATCTCTCCGTATTGGCGTAAATCAAGGTTCATGGTCTTGAATACCCCACGGCCATCCGTACTCGGAAGGTTACAGATCTTCATACTCATGGCCTGTTCGTTCTGCAGAATATTGACGTTGTTATTACTTAACTGCTGCACACGCAGAATACCTGGAGGTATCAGGTAATTCACCGGCTGACGTGAGCCATTCTCTTCCACATTTACTGCCAGCACATTGAATTCGGTGGGTGAATTCGCAGGCAGGGGTTGATAGGTACCGGTGGTATCCAGTTCAAAAGAAAAACGGCGCCACTGGTTACGCACCAGTTCCAGTTTGGCAAAGCGGGTTACGACGGAATCTTCAAATCCGGTCAGGAACATCCGGATAAAACGAATTGATTTAAAGTCGGGAATATTTCCCACTTTCTGTTCGTACTCAGCAATCGGAATACGGAACAGGTACCATTTACGCTGCGGACCTTCTCCTGCGATGATGCGTTCATCGGTTATATAATTCTGTCCTACCAGCATATCCTGCGGACGCAGGTTCACCCGATACTGAAAATATTCTTCCAGTTCATTCAGCGTATTATCGCGGTTCAGATCTTCCTGATCCGGATACAGCGTAAATGCCGTGGTAACGGTTGAATTGGCTGCCGCAATTGGTGAGTTGCCATGCGGGTTGTTGATATTTTTATAACGCGCAAGAATATCTCCATCCGGATTGTTATAAAACTCATCCCGGTAATTGCGGAAGTTATCATTGGCAGGATCTGCCAGTGCCTGCTGATAAGCGGGTGAGTTGGTTCCGAAATTTGCTGCCAGCTGGTTTAGGTAGGCATTGAATTTTCTGCGCTCCGCATCATCATCCAGTCCATCAAAACCAACATCCTGAAAGGGTCGGTCAGTTGGATCATTGCTAAACGCTGTAGTTACCTGTATCGGGTTGTTGGGTGCATTTCCCCAGGAAGAACTGGAATCTACCGTTGCCTGAATGTTGGGTGTTGGCAAGCCGTTCTCAAAAAAGCGGCGGCCATCGCGCAGCACATCTTCAGAAATATTACCCAGGTTGAAATAGAGTTGTCCGCCATTGCTGTTGGGGTTATCCAGGAAGGGGTCCTGCATCCAGAATTCAATGAATTCCACGTTGCCGGTTTCGAAATCCACCTGATCAAGCCCGCGCATGATACCTCCCCAGCGTTGTTCCGGATTCAGCAGTTTACCATTTGCATTGACACTACCGGGTCTTGCATCAAAATTGTACGGACCCCGGTCTCTTGGATAATAGGCCAGGTCAAATGTGATCAATTGTGCGGTTCCGAAATCAGGGGTACGGGCCGGGAATAACTGGTTCTGTGTTACTGCCCGGATCTTGGGATCCAGGAAATAATCATTGCTGAAATGCGCTGTCAGTGGGTTATTCGGTGCACGCCGGTCCTGCAGATTCGGTTCAATATTATACCAGGCCAGTTTGGCGCGGTTGTATCCATAAGCAAGGGAATCACTTAGCTCACCTTCCGGGAACAATCCGTTCCCCTGCGGGGTGGATGCCAGGGTCCAGTTGATCAGCGGAAACCTGAGATCAATACTATTCCGGGTGCCTTCGAAATCATCCACATAAATGAGTCCGCTTTCTCCTTTCCCGATTTGAGGGGGATGGCCTGGTTTAAGAATGGCACCTTCACCATAGGCGGTGATGGTACTCATTTCCGTGGTCTTGTAAAAAGGGATTTTATCCAGCCATCGCGTGAGTCTGGGGGCATCTGCCCGGTAACTGAAATCCAGTCCGTACATCGTGTTACGGATCGGATCCTCGTTGTAATTCATTTTGGTGAAGAAAGGTCGTTCCCCCAGTCGCACCATTTGTCCGCCGATGGTAAAGGATTCCTTGACAGTATTTATAGCCATATAATCCCACCTCAGGCCCATATAGTTTCGCTGCTGGATACCAAATGTCGCATTGTTTTCAAACCCAACCTGTACCGGTATACCGGAGTTAAGAATTGCCTGGTTAATGATTTTTACAGAGCCGAGATTATAATCAACCATATAGTCAATTCCCTCAACCAGTGTTCGTCCACCAGAAGTAACTGTAACAGATCCCTGTGGCACGTTGAAAGCGCCTAAGGGAATATCAGAGGTAGCCTGTCCTTTTGCTGTACCACTGATGATAAAACGATCCAGGTTGGCATAGGTTTTTGCGATCTCTTTAATCGTATCATAAAGTGGAAGGAAGAGATATTTGTCCTTGATTTCCTGCGGCACACCCTGGAAGGCAACACTGTCGAGATCTCGACCAAAAGGTTCCAGAAAAGGAAATATAATTCTAGCCTGGTTGGAGATTACGGTAAAGCCTTCAATATAATCAAAGACCCCGTCTGGTTGGGGATCGCGGTTGTTGTTGAGCCGGTCCAGGTTTAATACGGTGATCAGCGGAATGCCGGTACGTGGACCTTCCGGTAGGTACCGTTTGGTACCCAGACTCGGTTCTTCATACAATACATTCAGTTTGAAATCTGCCGGCTGTACACTGGAGATATAACCACCATCGCGTGTACGCAGGGCATACACGTTTTTCATCATCAGGTCAAAGATGGGGAGCGTGGTTCGCTGAGAAGTGGCTTTCAGCATTTTCAGGAACAATACTTTCGGGTTACCGGCAATGATGGCTGTGGTATCCGGTGGTACATCCTGTGAGAATTCACCTACCTGGAAAATTTTTCCATTGTAACTGTATTGAAACGCGATACCCAGCACTTCATCTGGCTGTAGCGGCTGACTCAGGGAAAGAAAACCCACCTGCGGGTTGAAGTAATAATCATTCGGTCCCAGTTTGCGGGCAAAAGTTTTTTCGAAATCCTGTACGGGACGCAAACCCAAACTACCCAGTTTGCCGGTAACGGTTGCCGAACGTCTGCTGGCAGGGTCAGAAACCAGGGCCTGGAACAAACCATTTACGGTATTCGAAGGCAGAGAGTCGGGTGTAACCGGGGTGGGGAAATTAAAGGGGAAGCGTTCACCCAGGTCAGCCAATGCAACGATATCGCGGGTTTCGGTAGTGGAACCATTCCGGTTGGTGACCCATACTTCGAGGCGGAGGATATTCACCAGGGAGTTAACGGCAGGCAGACTCCCCATCGCCCTATTATAATTTTTACGGAAGAACTGCGACATCAGGAAGTGCCGGTTTTCTTCGTAATCATTCACTTTGAATTCAAAATTGGTCGTGGCGGCTCCACCCACAAGTCCCAGGGATTGGCGCTGGGCACGCTGGTTGGCCAGGATACCGGTAATAAATAATTTACCAAACTGCAGCTGAGTTTTAATACCAAAAAGGGATTGCGCTCCGGGAATCAGCGATCCCTTCGTGGAAAAGGAAACATTCCCTGCTTCAATTCGTTTGATGATTTCATCCGGACCGCCGGTATAGTCCAGTTTCAATTGGTTTTCAAAGTCGAAATTGGCCTGGGTGTTATAGGTAATCGGCAATTTCATCTTATTGCCAATATTTCCCAGCACACTCAGGTTGGCATTCATATCAAAATCAAAGCCACCATTGCGTCGGGCTCTTTCAGGAAGTGTTGGGTTTTTAATGTTTTGTCCCTGGTAGCCGGCAATGATATCCACATTTCCCATGGGTCGCACATCAACTTTGCCGCCACCGAAGATGCGATTGAAGAAACTCTCCGAAACAGAGAGTTTGGGTTTGATATTCTTTCGGTTCAGGCTGCTTAATACATCAGCCCGCTGGCGGAAATAGTCCCGTTCCTGTATGGCGGCACGATACCGGAGATATTCTTCAAAGGTCATGTAGGTTGGCGTGCGATAGTATTTGTCGCCAATTTTTTCTACAATGAAATACTGCCTGGTTATAGGATCGTACTCAACCGTCTTATTGATATTCTCGGGATCGTTAAGGTCGAAGGGATTTTTGCGGATACCCGGTTCTGCGCGTCTGTCTTCCAGGGGAAAACGCATGGTATCAGGGGAAACGGGCCGGGTTGTATCCTGCTGGAAATATCCAGCCTGTACAGGGCAAACGAAAGCCAGTACCATAAAAATGGCAAGTAAATGACGCCCAAAATGCATAAGAAATATGCCCACAGTCTTTTCCCAGGTAATTAGTTAGGTAGAGCTCCCGCTATAGGCTTAGAGGTTTTTAAGTGCTGATTTGATGATTTCTTCTACTTTATCGGAGCCTGGGTGTAATTGCATAGACTTACGGAGTGCTGTTTCTGCCGCCAGACGTGCAATTCCCAGTGCCAACAGTGCATTTAACGCATCGGTTTCGGCCGTATTGCCTGTTGACACTGAATTATTTAGGTCCAGCGACTGCTTGGTGAATTTATCCCGAAGTTCGAGAATTATTCTCTCAGCAGATTTCTTGCCAATTCCTTTCACCGCCTCCAATTGTTTCGCATTTCCCTGGATAATAGCCCTGGAAATTTCTTCGGGCTTGAGGGAAGAGAGCATCATCCGGGCGGTTGAAGCGCCTACTCCATTCACTCCTAACAGCTGGAGGAACATATCTTTTTCAGCCATGGAGGCAAAGCCATACAAAAGATGTGCATCTTCCCGAATTTGCAAATGCGTATATAGTAAACCCTGGGTTTTACCCTGGATTTCACTATACGTATTCAATGATATAAAGACCTCATATCCAACTCCCTGAACATCAATATGAACAAATGTAGGTGTAAGTAATGTGAAATTCCCCTTCAGAAAAGCGATCATAGGCTGCAAAATAAACTATTACCCCTAAATTTGTGCCGCTT